>CALXAR010000066.1 GCA_944386345.1 uncultured Clostridia bacterium | reverse complement strand
TGTTGCATTTGCTGTTATTACTACATTTCCATTTGTCCATTCTGTTGGATTTTGACTAAGCTCCATTTCTGGTCCTATATTGTCATGTAATAATATATGTGCAGTCTCTCCTATGTTTCCAGCTCCATCTATCGCTTTTATATGTAAATATGTTTGAGGACCATTACCTAAAGTATAATTAATACTTGTTTGAGTTGTATCTATTGTGTCATCTACTGATGTGGTTGGATTGTTATCTATTACATAACTATATCCTGCTACTCCTGTAGTTCTAACACTTGAGACAGTATTAGAATTATATACAGTCTGAGAAACTGTTTCAGTTGCTTCAACATAATAACTATATTTTGTTCCATTATCACTAGCTTCAAAACTTACAGTTCCATTTACCTTATCAATACTATTATTTTGTAAAACTGGAACGTTTGGTGCTGCTTTATCTTTATAATCTGGGTCTGTAGCAGTTTTACCTGTTTCTAAATCTGATAAATAGAAAATAAGATTAGCAAGAATTTTTTGCTCATCATCTGTTGCAGCTCCACTAGAATGCCCAGTTTGAACAATTGCACAATTACCATATGTTGTCAAATAATAATTATTTCTTACATCTGGATAACCAACAAAATCCATCCATATATTTCCATTTGCATATAGTGACCATGAATGAGTCTGTGGAACTGTTAGTACTGTTCCTGCTCCGCCTATATTCCATGGATAAGTTGTTATTGTTCCGTTTTCTACAATTTCAACCTCACATGTACCAGTTCCAGCTGTCTGTATAGATGAATCTGCGCCATATGCTCCATTTACATATGAAACTAAATTAGAAAAAACTCTTGTAGACTGATTTATAGTATCATGTCCAAATATTACACCTCCACCATCTTTTATAAAAGTCTCAACAACTGGTAAAGAATTTGTAGTAATATCTTCAGAATTATTTGAATCCCATGTTCCAAACATGATTACATCATAGTTGTATTCACCTTCGCTATTTTTATACAAATAAGAACTTGGATTTGCATTAAAGTCACTAAATGTAACTGCATCTACATTAATTACTCCTCTACCAAATCCTCTTGCATCACTATTATTTGCTTGTTCCATCCACATTTTTAGTGATGCTGCTTTTGATAAATGATATGATTTTCCATCAGCTGATGAAACAAAATCTATATAGGATGATGTGACATTAGGATATATATTTAATACTTTAACCTTCCTTGATCCTTCTGCACTTAATCCATTATAATCTCCATCATTTTCACTTTTTAAAACCCTATATGTATATTGACTTGTAGAGTCAATATTTTCCCAAATCAAATTAGCAGTATCATCATTATATGAAGCACTAAGCTTAATATTATCATTGCTTGCAAATATAAAGCCAATGCTTACTGCAAAAAGCAAAAAAATAAAAATAGAACAAGTTCTTATAATATTTTTTTTCATATACCCCTCCAAATAAATATACTTAACGTTTATATTATACAATAAAATATATTTTTTGTCTTAATTTGTAACAGAAATTTAATCTTTATATATAAAAAAAAGAAGGCTAAACCTTCTTTTTTACTTAATCAAATCTATTATATCATTTGCATAATCGCTAACTATAAAATATACATAATTTCCTTTTGAACCAATTTGCCTATTTTTTACAAGCTCGTATTCTTCAGTCAAGTAATCTTTCCACATATCATCATATTTATCACCATATGACTTAAATGCTGAAATAATATTATCTATATTTCCATCTGTAGCTTCAACTATTACATACATACTTGCAGAAATATTCACATAAGGTCTTACTCCTATAGCTCTCTTTACCCATTGAGGGTCAATATTGAAATCATTTTGTAAATCCTCAATTGTAATTTGTTGCATCTTAGTTTTATCTAAATTAGTAATTTCTTCTATATTTGATGAAAGTGCTTCAAAATCAACATTAACTGGAACAGTTTCTTTTTCTTCTGTATTATTTATTATTGCTATTGCAAGAATTGTAATTGCACTTATTACAAATATAGCTAGAACTATTCCTAGAATAACATTTGTCTTTTTCATCACTATCAACTCCTTATTATATGTATATTTATATTATACACTATTTATTTATTATTTCAAGTAATATTTTATTAACAATCTGAGGATTTGCTTTTCCTTTTGTCTCTTTCATTATTTGGCCTACTAAATATCCTATAGCTCTATCTTTACCAGCTTTATAGTCTGCAATTGATTGTGGATTAGCATCAAGTATTCTTTGGCAAATCTCCTTAATAGCTCCTTCATCAGATATTTGAACAAGTCCTTTTTTATTTACAATATCCTCTGCTTTTTCTCCTGTCTCAAACATTTCTTCAAATATTTGTTTTGCAATCTTTGAAGAAATTGTTCCTTTATCTATAAGTATAATTAATGAAGCAAGATTTTCTTCAGTAACTTTTGATTCATCAATTTCAATTTCTTTTTCATTTAATAATCTTGCAAAATCTCCCATTATCCAATTTGAAACAGCTTTAGGATTATTGCAAATACTATTTGTTTTCTCAAAGAAATTAGCTGTCTTTTTAGATGATGTCAAAATCTCTGCATCATATTCTGGAAGTGAATATTCATTAATATATCTTTCCTTTTTAATATGAGGCATTTCTGGCAAATTATCCTTTATATTATTAATGTATTCATCACTTAAAATGATAGGTGCCAAATCTGGTTCTGGAAAATATCTATAGTCTTGAGCATCTTCTTTTGAACGCATTGCATAGCCAACACCCTTTACATCATCAAATCTTCTTGTCTCCTGATGTATAAC
>CALXAR010000065.1 GCA_944386345.1 uncultured Clostridia bacterium | reverse complement strand
AAAATCTCCTTTTAACGAATTATTAACTAAAAGTTTTCCCTTAGTCATCCCAAATAAGCTATAACTCATATCCATTTCATCTATTGATATTACTCTAATTATTGCTATATGATCTGATAGCTCATTTAAATAATCCGGTGTAAAAGCTCTACCATAGCATAAAATTGCTGGTATTACATCTTCTGCCTTTTGTCTCATATCGTCAGTAATATAACTATAGACCTCATAGCCTTCTTTTTGATTAACATTATCTTGTAAAATATTACTCTCTTGATTTATATTTGCATTAATATTTTCAATATCATTAGAGTTAATAATTGATAATATAAAAACTATAATAAATAGACTTAAACATACCAAAATAAAATATTTTCTTTTCATTATTTTTTCCTCCTATTTAAAATAAAGCTTGTATAAGTATAACTATAAAAAGTATTAAACCAACTATAATAGATACTATCTGCATTCTATACATCTTATTCTTCTTTTTTTCTGCATTTTTAATTATTTCATTTATATTTATTTTTAAATTTGACATATCTACTTTATTAATTTTATCTTCTAATATTCTATCTATATCTATCACTTTTTTATTCCTCCTTTCCATATCTTTGTCTAATCTTTTCTTTTATACTACTTATTCTGCTTCTTAAAGTACTCTCATTTATTTTTAATATTTTAGAAATCTCTTTTGTTGTGTATTCATCTAAGTAATACATTGAAATGATTGTCCTATCTTCTGGTTTTAAAAAATCTATGATATCAAAAAATGACTGATTTTCCTCTAAATTTTCAATGTCATAATCTTCTTTAAAATGAAGATTATTCTCTTCTGACTCATCGTATGACAAGATTTTAATCTCTTTTTGATTATATATTTTTTTACATGTATTTAGTAATATTGTCGTTACCCATGAATTAAATTTTGTAGCATCTCTTAGTTTTTTTATATTTATATATGCATACATAATTGTCTCCTGTATAGCATCCTTTATATCTTCATTATTATTTAATCTTGATCTAGCAATAATATATAATTTCCTTTCATAAGCAGTTATAACGTTATTAAAAGCTTGCTTATCTCCTTTCTTAGCAGCCTTTATCTCTAGAAGTATTTCCATATTTTCTCCCTTCATAACTATGTACACTTATATAGATACAAAAAACACCCAATATTGTCCAAAAAAATAGGAAAAGTAGAAAAAACTACTTTTCCATAAAAAAAAAGACTTGGTTTTATCCAAGTCTTAATCTATTTTCAATTATATTAATTCAATTATAGCCATTTCAGCAGCATCACCACGTCTAGCAACTAATTTAACTATTCTAGTGTATCCGCCTTTTGCTTCATATTTTGGAGCAATCTCATTAAATAATTTTTCAGTTAAGTCAATTGTATTTCCTTTTGCATCTTTAACTTTATTTAATGTATTAAACATTTTTCTTCTTGCTGCAAGTTTTGATGGTTTATCAACTTTAACTTCTTCTTTTACTACTTCTCTTGCTATAACTTCATATTTATTTCCATTTTTTGAAGTTTTAGTTTCTTTAACTTTTTTACCATTTTTGTCTAATTTAGCTCTTGAGATTGTTTTCTCTTTCATTTCAAAATTATCTTTCTCTTTTACAGCTAAATCAATGATGCTATCTGCTAGAGGTTTTACTTCCTTTGCTTTTGCAAGTGTAGTTTCAACTCTACCATTTAATATTAAAGAAGTAACTAAATTATTTAGCATTGCATTTCTGTGAGAAGTTGTTCTTGAAAGTTTTCTTGTTCCTGGCATTGTAAATTTCCTCCTTTAATTAGTCTTCTTTACTTTTGAATTCAAGTCCTAAATCTGCTATTTTCTTCACTACTTCGTCTAGTGATTTTTTACCTAGATTTCTAACTTTCATCATATCTTGTTCTGTTTTACTAACTACGTCAGCTACTGTATGTATACCAGCTCTTTTTAAGCAGTTATATGATCTTACTGAGAACTCTAAATCTTCAATTGGAGTTTCAAGAAGTTTGTCCTTCATAGATAACTCTTTTTGAGACATTATAGACATTGTTTTTGCAATTTCAGATAAATCAATAAACATCTCTAAATGTTCATTTAAGATTTTTGCTGCCATACTTAAAGCTTGATATGGTTCAATAACTCCATTAGTCCAGATATCCATAGTTAATTTATCATAATCTGCTCTTTGACCAACTCTTGTTTTTTCAATTTGGAAATTGACCTTTTTAACAGGTGTAAATATTGAATCAATTGGTAAAGCATTTAAAGATAAATCTTCATAATTTGCTCTAGTTCCTTCTCTATATCCTCTACCTTTAATAGCTGTCATATCAATATTTAGTTCTGAATTTTCATCTACATATGCAATATGTAAATCTTTATTTACTACTGTTATTGATGAGTCTGTCACAATATCAGCTGCAGTAACCTCACAAGGTCCTTTAGCTCTAATTGATAGTTCCTTTTGATCTCTATCATCTGATTTTAAACAAACTTGTTTTAAGTTTAAGATTAAATCTGTAACATTTTCAGTAACACCTGGTACTGTTGAAAATTCATGTGCTATTCCATCAATTTTTATTGTATCAATAGCATATCCTGGTAAAGAAGAAAGTAATATTCTTCTTAATGAATTACCTAAAGTAATTCCGAACCCTCTTTCTAAAGGTTCAACTTCAAATCTTGCATAAAATGTGTCCGCATCTACATTTACACATTTTATCTCTGGTCTTTGCATTTCAATCATTCTAATTCCTCCTCCTAGCTCGCTCTGATTACACGCGCTATTTTTTAAATGATTTAATTATTACCTATTAACTAGTTCTTAGAGTATAACTCAACTATTAGGTTCTCTTGAACTTCTAAGTCAACATCTTCTCTAACTGGTTTTCTTACAATTTTTGCTTCCATTTTTTCTTTATCTAATTCCATCCATGATGGAACAGCTTTTAATTTATTTGCTTCCATTGTGTTTACAATAGCTTTATTATCTTTTTTAGAATCTCTTACTTTAACAACATCTCCAACTTTTACAATATAAGATGGAATGTTTACCTTTTTACCATTAACTTCTAACATTTCATAGCTTACAAGTTGTCTAGCTTCAGCTCTTGAAGCACCAACACCCATTCTATATGCAATGTTATCTAGTCTTAATTCTAATTGTTCAAATAAGATATCAGAAGTAACTCCTTCTCTTCTGAATGCTTCTTCATAGTATTTTCTAAATTGAGATTCAGATACTCTATAATAATTTTTTGTTTTTTGTTTTGCTCTTAATTGAAGACCATACTCAGATAATTTAACTCTATTTTTACCATGTTGTCCTGGAGCATATGATCTTCTGTCAAATGCGCATTTTGTTGTATTACATCTTTCGCCTTTTAAGAAAAGTTTAGAACCTTCTCTTCTACATTTCTTACATACTGC
>CALXAR010000064.1 GCA_944386345.1 uncultured Clostridia bacterium | reverse complement strand
CATCAATAGCAGTTGTATCAGTAATTGGAATAGCATTTGTTATGATAAAAAATAAAAGAAAAACTAATGAGTAATTAAAGTACTTATAGTTATATTAAAACGATGGATTTAATTTAGCTCCATCGTTTTTTCTTATTATATTTATTACTCTACATTGACAATGCTTTTTTGTAATTATATAATTTATATATAAAATTAATGGAGGAAATAATGGCAAGAAGATTTATAGTTAGAGATGATGATATAACTAGATTAAATGACAAAAATATAAAAATAAAAGGAACAGAAGTAAAACATATACAAGTATTAAGACATAATATAAATGATGAAATCATAGTCAATGAAAATATATATAAAATTATTGATATGACTAGAGATACAATTGATTTAGAGTATATAAAAGAAGCATTAGTTATTGGTGTGCCAAAAACTAACATAACACTTTATATAGCTTTTCTTAAGTCTGATAAAATGGATTATTTAGTACAAAAGGCTGTTGAAATTGGTGTAAAAAGGATAGTTCCTTTCTTTTCTAAAAATGTAGTGGTTAAACTAGACGAAAAATCAAAAGTAAAACGTAGAGAAAAACTACAAAAGATTGCAGATGAAGCATGTAAACAATGTGGTAGAATGGATACAGTAAACATAGAAGAGTTTTTAAATTTTAATGAACTTAAAGATAGCTTAAAAGAAGATAAGATATTTTTTGCGTATGAGGCATCAAAAGATTCACTAAGAAGAGAAATTAATGATATGAAACAAAGAAATATAAATAATATTGGAATAATAATTGGCGCTGAAGGTGGCTTTTTAGAATCTGAAGCAGAAGAATTAAATAAGTTAGATAACGTATGTTGTGTAAGTCTAGGTGAAAGAATACTAAGAGCTGAAACAGCTGCAATAAATTTATTGTCAATACTTATATATGAAATGGAGGAATAAAAAAATGGGAAAAATAATTTACCCAAATAAATTAAAAAAGGGAGATACAGTTGGCATAACTGCTGTATCTATGCCTGCAAATGATGAAAAAATAGATATTGCAATTGATAATTTAAAAGGGATAGGACTTAATGTTATTGAAACTAGTAATGTAAGAAGTAGTGGAATTGTAAGCTCTGATGGAAAAAGAAGAGCAGAGGAATTTCTAGAGCTATATAAAAATCCAGATGTAAAGTATATCATAGCTGCAAGAGGTGGAGAATTCTTAATGGAGATGCTTCCATATCTTAAAGGACATGAAGATATAATAAAAAATAATGTTAAATGGTTTCAAGGCTTTTCTGATCCTTCACTATTAAATCTATATATAACAACTAATTTTAATATTGCAACAATTAATATGGAAAATATAAGTGATTATGCTATGAGACCTTGGTATAAATCAATACAAGATTCAGTAGATTTTATGTTTAGTGATAGTAATGAATTTGTTCAAGAGAGTTTTGAAAAATATCAAAAGCAAGAATTTGAAGAAGGTAATTTAAAAGGATATAATTTAACAGAAGAAAATGTATATGAATGTGAAAATAATAATGTTAAATTTGAAGGAAGACTAATTGGTGGGTGTATAGATGTATTTAGTTTAATTGCTGGAACTGATTTAGATAAAATTGAAGAGTTTGTCTCACAATTTGATGATGAAGGTGTAATATGGTATTTAGATAATTGTGAGCTTGCTCCTTGTGAATTTTATAGAAGACTTTGGTATATGGACCAAAAAAACTATTTTAAAAATGTAAAAGGATTTTTAATTGGTCGTTCATTAATGCAAAATAATAATAACGAATATTTCACATTTAAAGATGCAGTAGAAAGAGCTTTAAGAAAATTTAATGTACCTATAGTATATAATGTAGATACAGGACATATTCCACCACAAATGTGTATGATAAATGGCTCTTATGCTGTATTTGAATATAATGATGGAAAAGGAAAGTTAACCCAAAAACTAATATAATAAAAGGAATGTGGGCTATTGCCACATTCCTTTTTTGTTTTCTTTAGCGTAATCTTCTGCTTCTTCTAAGTAGTTTTGAAGTGTAGTATTTGGCTTATAATAGTTACTATTTGCTAGACCTTCATAAACTAGAGTATAGTTAAACAAGTAATTTTTTGTATTCTCATCTGTTATTTCATCTATCTTTTGAGTCCATACGTATCTAAGTAGCCTATCATAGTTGTCTGTATTTGTTATATCTTTTTGTAAGTAGATAGTCTTGTTTAAGAGCTTTTCTGTGGTAAATTCTGTAGCTTCTTTTCCATATGCTTCAATTTCTTTTGTATACTCTGGACAATCTATACCTATAAGTCTAATTTTTTCTTCATTTCCATTAATTAATGCCCAAATTGTATCACCATCTATAACCTTAGTTACATATGCCTCTTCTAATTCAATTTGAGAATTATTTGTAAATATATCTGTAATGTTGGTATTTCCGCTAGAATCGTTTGTTTTTGATTTTTCTTGTAAGGTTTCTCTTGCAAATAAAGCTAAAAATATAGTTATAAAGATTATAATTAATGCTATAATAATTCTTTTAAATTTGAGTCTCATAATTTATCACCATTAATATTATATAACAATTATATATCAAAACCAATCATTTAGTATTTTTTACTATATTTTTTATTTCTAGGAATTCATCAATGGTTACAAACTCATATCCCAGGTCTTTATAATATATAATAATTTCCTTTGCTGCATCAACACTACTTTGTAAAATATCATGCATAAGTATAATATCATTTCCTGTTGTATTTTGTTTAATATATTCTACAACTTGATCTTTATTTTTAAATTTCCAATCAAGTGAATCTACATTCCATAGCACATTTTCTACATTTTCTTCTTTTAGAGTCTCTTTTACACTATCATCTATAATACCATATGGAACTCTAATATATAATGGAGTACTTTGAGTTATATTCTGTATAACACTTTTTGTTTTTTCAATTTGTTCTATGACTTCTTCTTTAGATATTTTAGTAAAGAATTTATGTGTGTAACTATGTATACAAACACTATGATTGCTATTGTATTCGCGCAAAACTAAATCAGGATATTTTTCTGCTTGTTCGCCTAAGAGAAAAAAAGTAGCTTTAGTATCAGTACTGTCTAAGAAATCAAGAATTTGATTTGTATATTTTGTCGGTCCATCATCAAAAGTAAGAGCTAGCAGTTTTTTATCTTTATATAGAGATATTAAGTATTCTTCTCTAGTTGTTGTAATTCCATTTATATAAATATTTAAAAAATTTATTAGAATTAAAAATATAGTTATAAATGTAATTTTATAATTCAATTTTATACTATAAAACATAATTTTTACCTCATTATATGTATATGAAAAACAATATAATATATCCATTATAGTTTGACTTAAAAACTTATGTTTGATATAATAAACATACTAGAGGTGGAAAAAATGATTGAAGATAGAGTTATATCACCAGAATTAATAGATGAGGA
>CALXAR010000063.1 GCA_944386345.1 uncultured Clostridia bacterium | reverse complement strand
TGGTTGCGGGAGCAAGACTCGAACTTGCGACCTTCGGGTTATGAGCCCGACGAGCTGCCAACTGCTCCATCCCGCGATATTTAATGCTCTTTTATTATAGTATAATATATGCTAAATGTCAACCCTTTTTTATTAATTTATGCAAATTGTTTGAATTTATTCTATATATTTGACTTTTAACATTGAATTGATATAATAATAGTGTGGAGGAGAGAATATGAGAATAGTACTTGCATCTTCTTCAATAACAAGAAGAGAAATAATGGATAAGTTAAAGATAAAATATGATATAGTTACTAGTGATGTTGAAGAGAAGTCTAGTAAAGAAGACCCAAGAGAATATGTAAAAGAACTATCTAAAAACAAAGCAGAATCTGTAGCTAAAAAAGTAAGTAATAAAAATAGCATTATAGTAGCGGCAGATTCAATTATATATAAAGATGGTAAAAAGTATGAAAAGCCAAGGTCAATTGATGAAGTAAAGAAAAACTTAAAAGAACTTAGTGGGACTAAAAATCAAGGAATAACAGGAGTTACAATTATAGATAAGTCTAATGATAAGATAAAAACATTTGCTTGTGTAACAGATGTATATTTTAGAGAAATATCAGATGATGACATTGAGTGGTATGTAAGTCATGAAGAAAATTTATTAAAAAAAGCTGGTTATTCACTTGAAGGAATTATGTCTTTATTTTTAGAAAGACTTGATGGAGATTATTATAACGTATTAGGATTACCGCTTGGTGAGCTGTATAAAGGTATTAATGAATTAGGATATAGCCTAAAAGATTTAGATTAAATTGGAGGTAAAATTAGTGGCAACAAGAATAAAATCTAAAACCAAATATTTTTGTAAAGACAAAGAAAAACTTAAAGAATTTATAAAATCAGAAGGATTTATATTTAAAAGTAGTACACTAGAAAATGATGAATATTTTTTAGATACAGATTTTGAGATGATTGATAATGACTCTTGTATTAGAGTAAGAACAGTCAATAATAAAGATGTGATTTTGTCTTTTGAAGGAATAGTAAAAAATTTGAGTCAAATTGATATTAGGGATATGAGAAATGTAAATTTAGACATATCACAAAAAGACAATATTATTAGTTTTTTATCTGATATGGGATATTATAAATATGTAAGTATGAATATTCTAAAAGAGACTTTTGTAAAAAAAGACAAAGAATATTATTATAGCATTAGCATTGATACAATTGAAAATGTAGGAGAATTTGTAGATTTTGATATTTATACAGATGTTGAAGATAAAGGTGCTATAAATAACATCTTTTATGATTTTGAAAGAAAGGTGGAGTCTTGCGTAAAAGAACATGTAAATTCAAAGTATAGAGATTATACATCAAGGTATTTATATAAAAATTTCTTAAAAGGAGATTTTTTAAATAGAATACTAATAGAGCTAGATAAAATATTTGTAAATTTAGATGCGTATAATATTGAAGATTCTATAAAAGATAACTTAACAATATTGAATTTAGAGCTTATAGAAAAGCTAGAGCAAATAGGAATAAATATTGAAATTGTTTATTCTAATTCTGATGAAATAATGGTAAACACTTTAAAGAAAATACTAAATAAAATAGGATATAGTCCAAAGTTTATTAATATCAAAGAAATAAAGGAGATAGCAATAAAAGAAACGCTAATTATAGAAAAACAGAAAAAAATTGATTTTAGTGAAGTAGCATTTATGGTGATTGTTAATAGAAGGTATAATAAATAATTATATTATTTATGGTTTATAAGCTAAAGTATTACATAAATTGTAACATAAAAGTAACACAAGTAAATTGCTGTGTTACTTTTTTATGTACATTATAAAGGCGCCAAATTAAGTTATATTCAAATGTGCTTAAAAAATGCCAAAAAATACATGTTTTTTTGCATTAAAATAACATTTATTTGAATATTAAATGCTTGAATAAAAAAAATTAATATGCTATTATATAAGAGTAAACAGATATGTTTATCATATGGTTTATAAGGGGGGAATTTTTTAAATATGAAAAAATTTAAGTTAAAAGCTTTAGTACTTGTAATGGTAGTTATGATGGGACTAACATTAGTACCAAACTTATATGCTGCAAATAAGTATACAAATGATGTTGAAGAAGCAGACGCCGACGTTGTTTTTTCTTTGACACCAAGCTCTACTGAACTTGAGCCAGGTAGCGAATTTACAGTTACTTTATCAATGGATAAACTTCCAAGTAATAATCTTGGTGTTAGATCTATTAATATGGCTTTAGTATATGATCCAACACAAATTGAGCTTGAATCATATGAAAATCCAGAAGATTATTTAACATATGTTGATGCAGAAATAAATGAGATTGGAGAGCTTTTTGGACTTACTGCCGCGTCTCCAACAATCATAACTTGTACAACAGATGATACTTTAAATGAGGTTCGTTTTGGTAGTGCTGTATTACCAGAAAGAGCTATAAAACAAACTGGAGATATTATCACATATAATTTTAAAGTTAAAGATACTGCTTCAGGAGATTTAAGAATATTTTTAACAGATAATAGTATAGAAGACAATGGCTTTTCAACAAAAGGTGTTGTTGCAGTAAGAAATGAAGAAACTGGAAGAACTGAGTTGCGTGTTAACGAAAATACAAAATATTATGTACACGACAATCTAACAGATCAAATATATGTTCCAGTACCACTTACAGGTGTTGAATTTACTGGAATTGATAAAGTTGATTTAGATAAAACAACTCAAAAATCATTTGATTTATCATCATATGTTTCTTTAATACCATCAAATACAACAGATGATGATGAACTTGTATGGTCAGAAGATAGTGACGGAGCAGTAGTTACAGTTGCAAATGGTGTTGTAACAGCAGTTGGAAATGGAACAGCAAATGTTACAGTTACTTGTGGAGAATTTTCTGATACTATTCCAGTTAATGTTACAACTTCTGTAGGAGAATTAACATTTGGAAAAACAAGTTATACTGTTGATTTTGAAGAAACAGTAGATTTAGGCGCTGATTTAACAATCGGACCTGATGATGCTCAAAATAAAGATGACATTGAATGGTCTTCTGATAATACAGCTGTAGCAACAGTAGATGAAAATGGTGTTGTAACAGGTGTAGCTAAAGGAACAGCTAATATTACTGTAACAGTAGGAAATGTAAGTAAAACAGTTCCAGTAACAGTAGCAGTACCATTAAAATCAATTGTTTTAAGCACAGACACTGTAACTTTATATAAAGGAGAAACTTCTAAAGTTGGAGTTACTGCTCAACCAGAAGGTGCTGTATGGGATACTCTAGAAGCTTCATTAAATTCAGGAGCTGAGTTTGCTGAAGTAAAAGAAGTAGCTGATGGAGTTGAGATTACAGGTGTTGCAGAAGGAAATGCTGTAGTAGCTATTTCTGCAAATGGAAATGAAACAGGAGATTTATACAAATTAGTTAATGTTGAAGTTAAAGAAAATAAAGTAACTTCTGCAGTAATTGAAAATGAAGAAGGAGCAGAAGTATTAAGAGGAGAAACTCTTCAAATGAATGGTTCTTATACAACTGAAGAAGACGAAGAAACTGTTCATCCTTCTACAGATGACACAACATTAGTTTGGGAGTCATTAAATCCAGATGTTGCAACAGTAGATGAAAATGGTGTTGTAACAGCAGTTAAAGAAGGTACAGCAACAATTAAATTAACAGTTGCTGAACAAACAGCTGAATATGTTGTAACAGTTAA
>CALXAR010000062.1 GCA_944386345.1 uncultured Clostridia bacterium | reverse complement strand
TATATCAATAAATTTTAATCAGAATGAATTTTATAATTCATTCATAACCTCAAATTTTTAAAAGTACTATAAACAATAAAAGTTTATAGTACTTTATTTTTTCAAAAAAGAAGTGTCAAAATTTTTTTTGGCACTTCTTTTATTATATTGGTTTTAGTATATTAATAATGTTCTGTATTTAGAACTTTATATAATTTTTTTGTTATTTTATATAAGAATTATTTTTTCTATTAAATAAAAAAAATACACTGTGGAAATATCCACAGTGTTTTTCGAGTTTTGTATGATTTTTTTTGTATTAAATGGTGCCCCTTCGGGGGCTCGAACCCCGGACAAACTGCTTAAGAGGCAGCTGCTCTACCAACTGAGCTAAAGAGACACTAAATAATACGTTTTTTATTATAACAAAAAATAATTAATTTGTAAATAATTTTTTATAAAAAAATTTAAAAAACTATAGATTTTTTTCATTTTATGATAAAATAAAGTTGTTACAGGAGGATGGAATATGCAAGATGATATTTTTAAGTATGGAATAATTGTTGGAAGATTTCAACATATACATAAAGGTCATGAAAAGCTAATTAATATAGGATTAAAACTATGTAATAAATTGTTAGTATTTATAGGATCAGCAAATCAAAAAACAAGTGCTAGAAATCCGTATTCATATGAATATAGGAAATCTTTACTTGAAATAATATATAAAGATGAAATAAGTAGCCAAAAACTTATCATTGCTCCACTTGATGATTGGGCTGATTGTACACTACTTACGCCTAAATGGGGAGAATACGTTCTAGATAAGGCAAAAGAAGTATTAGGAGAATATCCTAATTGTATAATTTATGGTAAAGATAAGGATATATTTAAATGTTTCTCAAAAAATGATGTAAAGAATATATCTGAAGTATATGTAGATAGAAATTCTTTACTTATCTCTGCAACAAAAATGAGAGAGTACTTAAAAGATAATAATATAGAAGAATGGAAAAAATATGCTAATGAAAAAATTTATGATAAGTTTGATGAGCTTAGGAATATGCTTTAATGTATTGTAATTAAATATTTATTGTGATATTATTGACATATAAACGTTATATTGTATTGAGGAGGTATTGAAAATGCAAGGAATTTTTTTAGATGATGAAGGAGTAAAGCCTTTTATAACAGAGGAAGAATATGCAAAAATGTGCAAAAAAGTTGAAAAAGCACATGATATGCTTGAGAAGAAAAATGGAAAAGGTAGCGATATGCTTGGTTGGCTTGATCTTCCAGCTAATAGGGATGAAGCAGAAATAGAGAGAATAAAAAAATGTGCAGAAAGAATAAATAAGCAAGCGGATGTATTCGTTGTTATTGGAATTGGTGGTTCATATTTAGGAGCAAAAGCTGTAATTGATTTGTTTGATAATACTTTTTCTAATTTACAGTCTTATTCAGAAAGAAAACATCCACAAATCTTATTTGCAGGAAATAATTTAAGTGGAAAATATTTAAGAAATTTAGTTGAATTCTTAGAAGATAAAGATTTTGCTATTAATGTTGTTTCAAAGTCTGGTTCTACTTTAGAGCCTGCTGTTACATTTAGAACATTAAAATTATTACTTGAAAAGAAATATGGTAATGTTCTTGCTGCTACAAGAATTTATGTAACTACAGATCCAGAAAAGGGAATTTTACATGATTTGGCAGTAAAAAATGAATATGAAATGTTTAAAATACCTCGTGATGTTGGAGGAAGATATTCAGTACTTACTGCAGTTGGTCTTTTGCCTATGGCTGTTGCAAATATTAATTTTGAGGATATATTAGATGGTGCGCAATTTGCATCTTTTGTATTTAACAACAGAGATGTTTCAAATAATGATTGCTATAAATATGCTGTATACAGAAATATATTAAGAGAGAAAGAAAAAGATATAGAGATTCTAGCAAGTTATGAGCCAAGTTTTCAGTACTTTATTGAATGGTTTAAACAATTATTTGGTGAAAGTGAAGGAAAAGATGGAAAAGGAATCTTTCCAGCTGGTGTTAATTTCACAACAGATCTTCATTCTATGGGACAATTAATTCAAGATGGAAAAAGAAATATATTTGAAACTGTAATAAATGTACAAGTAGATAGAAGTCTAATATATTTACCAGAAATAGAAGATAATTTTGATAATTTAAACTATTTAGCAGGAAAAGAAATTGATTATATTAATAAGCAGGCATATAAGGGAACTTTAAAAGCTCATATTGATGGAAATGTTCCAAATATGGTAATAAATCTTGAAGATGTTACTGAATATAATATTGGACAATTAATTTACTTTTTTGAAAAGGCATGTGCAATTAGCGGATATGTACTTGGTGTAAATCCATTTGATCAACCAGGAGTTGAAGCATATAAGAAAAATATGCTTGGACTACTTAAAGAAGAGGAAAAATAATTCAAATAGATATATTACAAGAATAAAATTTACATAACATGTTTACAAAACAAAATTATTGTGATATAATCCACGTATCACAGTAATTTTTTTTATAATTTATACATAAGATTAAATATAGCAATAAACAATAAGGAGGATAAATAGTGGATAGTTATATGGACAATAACAATGTTGAAATTGGTGGAGAGATAATCGAAGAACCAAAATTTAGTCATGAGATATATGATGAGAAATTCTATAAATTCATGGTAAAAACTAAAAGACTTAGTAGCTATGAAGATATATTGCCAATAATAATATCTGAAAGATTAGTTAATTTAGATGATATAAAGATAGGAAAAATAGTAAAAATATATGGACAATTTAGATCATATAATTTACAAACAGAAACAAAAAATAAATTGATTTTATCTATTTTTGTAAAAGATATTGAGTTTACAGATGATAGAAGTATATTAACTTTAAATGATGCAAATTTTATAGGATATATTTGTAAAGAACCAATATATAGAAAAACTCCTTTAGGAAGAGAAATAGCTGATGTATTAATAGCTATTAATAGAACATATAAAAAATCTGATTATATTCCTTGTATATTATGGGGAAGAAATGCTAAATTCTGTGAGACTTTAAAAGTTGGAGATTTAGTAAAATTAAATGGAAGAATACAATCAAGAAATTATGAGAAAAAGCTAGAAAATGGAGAAATTGTAAAAAGAACTGCATATGAAGTATCAATTTCAAAATTTGCAAATATAGAAAAATAATTTTATATAGGCATACATATTAATTGTATGTCTATTTTTTTAATAGTGTAAAAGGATCTATTGTTGTTTCATTCTCAAATATACTAAAATGTAAGTGTGGTCCAGTAGTATTTCCATTTAAAATACCATTACTTAAATATTTAGGCCCTACATATCCAATAACATCTCCTTTGTTTACAAAGTCACCAACTTTAACAATGTAATTTTCTGAGGTATGACAATATAGACTTTTTATATTTGAATCATGAGCAATTATTATTGTATTTCCATATCCACTCTCTAAGAAAGAGGCATATTCAACATATCCAGAGTTTGTAGCATAAATTTCACTACCTTCTGGAGCTAAAAAATCTACTCCATTATGAAAGTTATGGCTTCCATATAATATCCTATTTCCATAATTTGAAGAAATATCGGTATAATTAGTTGGATACATATATTCCTTAGTACTACTAATAATTGTGCTATTTGAGATTATTGAAATTAGAAAAACAAATAAATAAGGTATAAATAATAGTAAATATTTCCTCATATAATCACCTTTTAACAATTATATATAATATAATTGAAAAGTAAAT
>CALXAR010000061.1 GCA_944386345.1 uncultured Clostridia bacterium | reverse complement strand
TAGTATTTACAATAGACAATAATTCTCCAGAGACAATAATCTTTGAAGTAACAAATACAGGAGATATAGCAGTAATGATGGTATCAGCAATAGCTGTTGTGTCAGTATGTGGAATAGCATTTGTTATGATAAGAAATAAAAGAAAAGTTAATGAATAGTTAATTTTACTTTTAGTTATTAGAAGATAGGTTTACAAATAAATCTATCTTCTATTTTTTTCTTAATTAATGTATAATAAACATAAAGGAGCAGTTAGTATGAAAAAAGAAAGCTTTTATATAGATTCATCTAATAATTCATATGAAATATTTTGTGATTTGTATTTACCAGAAAATGAAAGTATAGAAAAAATAATTATTGCATGTCATGGATTTGGCGGAGATAAGAATAGTTCTGCTATACTTATGCTTGCTAAGACTTTAACTAAATATAATATTGGAGTACTAGCTTTTGATTTTCCAGGACATGGTATAAGTAATGCTAGTGGCTATGAGTATACATTAGAAAATTGTATAGGCGATATAAATGATGTTGAAGAATATATAAAAAAAGAATTAGATATTAAAAATATAGGCTTTTTTGCAACAAGCTTTGGAGCATATGCTGTATTACTTAAAATTAATAGAGATAAAAAAATATATAGCCCTATTATTTTAAGGTGTCCTGCATTAAATATGAAAAGTATATTTGAAAATAGTATTTTAAGAGTTGATCTAAAAGATTTTATAAAAAAAGGAGAATGTGAGCTTGGGTTTGAAAGAAAAATTATAGTGACTAAAAGATTTTATGAGGAGCTTATAAAAAACGATATTTTTAAATTATATAATACAAAAAATGAAATAGTAATAATACATGGTACTAAGGATGATGTTGCGCCTATTGAAGATTCTATTAAATTTAGAAATAAATTTAAAAATAGAGTAAAGTTATTTAAAGTAGAAGGTGCAGATCATAGATTTAAAAAAGAAGGTGAGCTAGAACAAGTTATAGAAATTGCTAAAAATTCTATTTTATGAAATAAAATATTATTATAAAAAATAATAATAATTTCCAACTTAATATAATAAAATGTATTGAGGTGGAATTTGTGAATAAATTGTCTAAAATAATTGTATCTTTAATTATAATAAACATATTAAATGTAAATTATATTTTAGGTGTTCAATATTTATATAAAGTTAAAAATCAAGATGGAAGCGCTCAAAGCAGTATATCTACTGTTGCTAATCCTTCATTTACCTTTGAATCTGAGGCTCAAGTTTTAATGGAGCCAAGTACAGGAGAAATATTATATGCAAACAATGAAAATGAGCATATGTTACCTGCATCAGTTACTAAAGTGATGACACTTCTTTTAATTATGGAGCAAATTGATGGAGGTGTTTTAGATTATAGTGATACAGTAACTTGTAGTAAAAATGCATCAGAGATGGGCGGTTCACAAATTTGGTTTGAAGAGGGAGAACAGCTAACTATAGATGAAGCTTTAAAAGCAATATGCACTGTGTCTGCAAACGACGTAACTCTTGCCATGGCAGAGCTTATTGGTGGGTCAGAAGATAATTTTGTTATAGCTATGAATGCTAAAGCAAAAGAGCTTGGAATGGAAAATACACATTTTATGAATTCACATGGAATTGATGAGGAAGGACATTACACTTGTGCAAAAGATATCGCAATAATGGCAAGAGAATTAATAACTAAGCATCCTAATATTTTAAAATATACGTCTATTTGGATGGATACATTAAGAGGTGGTACAACTGAGCTTACTAGTACAAATAAGCTTATTAGATTTTACGATGGGGCTACAGGGCTAAAAACAGGATATACATCAAATGCATTATATAATCTGGTTGGAACAGCAACTAGAGGTGATACCACATTTATATCTGTAATAATGAGAGCTCCTAGTTCTGACGTAAGGCTTGCAGAGACAAAGACATTACTTGATTATGGCTTTGCAACATATGAAACTAAAAAGATATGTTCTGCAAATACAATTTTAGAGGAGATGAGTATTAATAAAAATATAAAGCAAAAGCTTGAGACTCGACTTGAAGAAGATATATATGCACTTATGGAAAAAGGAAAAAATGTTGAGACAGAGCAGATAATAACTTATAATGATGATTTGAACGCTCCTATAGAGCAAAATGAGGTTATCGGTAAGATAGAAATATTAAATAAAGAGACTAAAGAAGTTATAGGGCAGACAAATATACTCTCAAATAATTTTGCTGAAAAGTCAAATTTAATAGATTATTTAAAATATGTATTTGAAAAGTTTCTCTTAAAAAAATAAGAGGAACTTTTTTATTTTTGCAACAAATTAATTTATATTAATACTCATATAATATGTAGGGAATTTTTTAATATTTATTGTTTTTATTGATTTGTATAATAGTATAAGATATAATTTTTATATAATACAAGGGGACTTTATATGGAAGAGCTATTTGAAAAAGCAAAAGATGGAGATGAAAATGCTTTTGAAAAAATTGTAAATAGACTAAAGCAGGAGTTATATGTTATTGCAATGTCAAGACTTATGAATGAGACTTTAGCAGAAGAAGCAATACAAGATACTATAATTAGTTTATATGAAAATATATATAAGATAAGAGATTCAAGTAAAGTAAAAAACTGGTGTATTATTGTTTTAATAAATAAATGCAAGAAGATAAGAAAAAGCCAAAAGATAAGAGAAATATCATATGAAGAGATTGAATGTGAAAAATTTTTATATTCAGATGACGAGTTTAAAAAGATAATTGATAAGTTAAGCTTTTTTCAGTTAATTGAAGAGTTAAATGATAAGGACAAGTTAATTATTACGCTATACTATAGTAGTAATCTTACTACTAAAGAGATATCTAGTATTTTAAATATAAATGAGAGTACAATTAGAAGCAAGATAAGTAGAATAAAAAAAGAAATTAAAGGAAGATTAGGTGATAAGTTCAATGGAAAAAGATGAATTTGATAAAATCTTATATGAAAAGGCAAAAGATATTAAAACATCAGATTACAGCAAAGAGCAGATAAAACTCATTATGAAAAAAGGAAAACAAAAAAGAATAGTAAAGCTATGTGTAAAATATGCAGCAATATTTTTAGTTATTATTCTTTCTTGTACGGCGTTATATTTATCTACTAATAAGGTGTTCAATAATAATACATATAAACATGTGATAACAGGAAATGAAAATGAGGATAATAGTACTAAAAATGTTGCCGATAGAGTTTTTTTAGATAATACTACATACCTTAAATATTATATAAATTATGAAGGAATATATATTGTTAGAGTTGATGAGATAGCAGAAGAGGGCTTTAAATATTGTAATCCTTACGTTATAGTTAAAGCGACTGTTCTTAATACATTAAGTGGAAATGAAATTGATAACATTGAATTTAAAATAAATGAGGTAATAGTTAGTATTGAAGATTATGAGAAAGAGACAGGAGATTACGATAAGTATAGTAATTATTCTTCAGAAGATAAAGATAGTAGCTATGTTATAGTTACAAACGATTCAAATCTTGTTAATGTTTCATATCCTGAAGTTGGTAAAAAATATATTACAAGTATATATTGTAATAAAGGAAAGTATTTGGTTGATAACTCTGCAAAATATAATTTTTATGAAGTTAATGAAGAGGAAAATCAGGTTTATATTGATAGTAAATGGAAAAGTATAGAATTATAACTTATTGTTATAATGGAAAGGATTTATGTATGGAAAAAAGTATAGTTTTAAAAAATGGAATTAAAGAGTTTAGTCTTAAGGATGAAAAGATTATTGCAATGGATAATGTGAATTTAGAAATTAATACGGGCAAGCTTTACGTTATTATGGGGCATTCTGGCTCAGGAAAGAGCACCCTAATTCAAATACTAGGATTACTTGATAATTTAACACAAGGAGAGCTATATATTAATGGACAAGATGTATCTAATATTTCAGAGGATGAAAAAGCTGATATTAGACAAAAAGAGATTGGGTTTGTTTTTCAATCCTTTTATCTTAATCCAAAGCTTACTGCTATTGAAAATGTAATGTTACC
>CALXAR010000060.1 GCA_944386345.1 uncultured Clostridia bacterium | reverse complement strand
CCTGCAAGTAATACACATACTGCGCAAAAGTAATCTATTCTTAAATTTCTCTCTGTCTTAAATGCTTTTATTATTCCATCAACAGAATGATGCAAAGCAGTAATAAAATTTTTATTTTTTACATTCTTTAGTTTTTCTAAGTTTTCTTCTCTATTATCTTTTAATTCTTGTTGTTGGTTTTCTTGTTTTTTATTCATCTATTCTTCCAACTCCTATTTTGTTTAATATCTTTTCTTCAATAGCTCTCATCTCTCTTTTTTCTTCGTCTACCTCATGATCATATCCTAAGAGATGACAAACCCCATGCGTAATCATATATAGCATTTCTCTAAGTATCCCCGTTTCATATTCTTTAGCATGCTCTTCTAAAACATCAATACATATTATAATATCTCCTAGTTCTAGTTCTTTTACTTTTTTAGAATCATCAAGGCTTGAAAATAAATCGATTTCTTCTCTAGAAAATATAGGAAAAGATAATACATCTGTTGGTCTATCAACATTTCTGTACTCTTTATTAATCTCATGTATTTTTTCTTTATCAACAGCGCTTATTGATATTGATACATTTTGATTTTCTATTTTCTTCTTACTAAGTGCTGTCTGAATAATAATTTCAATATCTGATGTAATATCTTTATTACATTTTTCTTTAATATAGTTTACTAAGTTTTCATCTAAATCTATATTGACTTTGTTCATATTAGTTCCTTTCTTTAAAATATCCCACTTCTTCAGTTAATTCATATATAACTCTTATTGAGACTTTCTCCTCATCTTCGTAGTCAATTACTAAATTAGAATTTAGTATCTTTCCGTTTTTGGTATTTGGTAAAACTTCATTATCAATATAATTTTGAGCATCTGATTGTGCCTTCTCTAATAATTCATCTTTAGTAAGCTTTTTAGGTACCAAATTATATACATTAAATTTATAGGTGTCAAAAGAAAAAGTATTACCAAACAATTTTATTTCATTACTGTCTTTTATTATATCATATTTTAAAGATTTATCCAAATAATTTATGTAATTTTCTTTATTATTCACACTAATACCAATGCTATATTTAGTTTCTCCTGTATACTCCTTTTCCTGAATATTATAATAATAGTCTGACTTATATTCATACTGTGTTTTAAGTACCACTATTCCTTTAGCAGTTACATCTTTTGTCTCAAGTAAATCACTATATATCTTCCCTTCAATTAAAATTCTTCCCTCTTCGACATAATCTCCAGCACTAAGAATTGGAGTTCCATTTTCCGCAACAATTTTTTCTATTATCCCACTCTTATCTGATACTATATCTCCTATAGCATTCTCATTAATTGCACTATCTGGCAATTTAGTCTTCTCCACTATATTAACATATGCATTTGTTCCCTCTATATCAACGCCTATCCATGCTACATCTGGCAATAATACTCTTAGATTAGTTATTATTTTTTTTGTTTCTAACCCAATCTTATTTTTGCCGACATACACACCAGATTCTTTTAAAGCATTATATACATCTTCTGTAGGTATATATGAATTTCCTACTATTTCAATATTCCATATAAATGAAGTCAAGGCAATGCACATAAATATAAATATACCAAGAAGTACTATTAAAAATCTTCTCTTTCTATATTTAAATAATTTAAAATACAAGCCCTTTTTATTTAGTATTTTTACTCTACATTTTGTCTTTTTTGTTATTTTTCTAAGCTTTTTAAAATCTTTTATAGCAATAGTAAATCTAACTATACCACTTCCTATAGTCTGTATATTCCATATCTTAATATTATTTATTTTACATAGATTGATATATCTTTCTGTAAAAAAGCCTTGTATTTCTACTTCTAAAATCCCATTAATCTTTTTTATTCCTTCTTCTAAATTCATAAAACTCCTATCTATTTAAAAAACCGACATTTCCTATTTCTCCTGATATTAATACTTCTTCATCAGTAATCTCATTTATTTTTAAATTTTTTCCATCTAAAATTATATATACATTTTTTGTCTGAATCTTTATATAATTATCATAATAATCTACAATGTTATTTTTACCTTCAATTAATATTTGTGAATTTTCAATCATAGTAATTCGAGAGAAATCACTTGATAGTTCTTTAGGCAATTCTAAAGTCTCTATAAATCTCTCTTTTACTTCTGAAATTTTAGATTTAAAATTTATTTTCTTAAATAGTTTTTTTCCTTCCTTTTTTATACTATTCACAGAATATATCACCTACATTAAGTATATTTGTTTCTTTTTATTTTTATTACTAAAGTATCTATGTCTATAAAGCAAAAAAAAGAAGATAGCTATACACTATCTTCTTTTTATACTATATTTATTTTTCTAGAATTGTATTACCTCCAAATGAGTAGTATCCTGTTGTAAGCTCTATAACATTTACAGTCTCATCTCTATTTAAGTAGTCAGTTAATACATATGAGAAAGTTTGATTTCCTGTTTTTATATCATAGATATTTATAGTATCTCCTGATTGGATACCAATGTAGTCTTCTACATAAAAAGCTTTTGTTCCTTGAACTTTATCTAATTTTATATTTCCATCCTTATCAACAACAGAAACAAGCTCATCTTGCAAATTTTCTATTGTTAAATAGTACTCGTTTGCATTGACTTCATCATTTTCTCCAAGAGGTACCTTTACTCCATCACCTAATAATATGAACTTTTCAAGTGTTCCAGAATCATTATAGCTTTGTACGATAAGTCCCATACCTTTTTGTGTATATTCTGCAATATTAGTAAGTACTTGTTTTCCATCAAAAGTATAAGCCTCATATTTAGATGTATCACCAATTGGATTTAATACTAAAAATTGAAGATTATTTATATTATTACCATTAAATTCATATCCTTCAACTTTAACTTCTTTTTTATTTTCATTTACTATTTTTACACCATCAGTCTCATTAATAATGAAATATACATTTCCATCAATGTCTTGAACAGGATTAATTCTGTTTTCAGATTCTAATACTTCTTTAAACTTATTATCATATACTGTATATTTATATTCTCTATTTCCTGTTGATACATTTCTTTGCTCTAAAACTACATACTCTCTAAAATATACTCTTGCATCAAAAGAATAATCTTCAGATGTATCTATTTCAGTTTTCAATTTAGATTTTTCATCATAAAAGCTAATCTTACCATTTGATTCCATTATATTATATGATATATTTACATCATCTATATCTTGAAATAGCTCCTCACCAGTTACTAAATCAAAATATCTTCTTTCATCATTTAATGAAATATATATTATTGTATCATAATCACTATTAAACTTATTTGCATAAGAGATGCTATGTAATGCAACATCAGTCTCTAATAATTTAATACCTGATTCATTAATAAATGTGTACATATTTTCCTTTTGACATTCAAAAACGACTTCAGTTGCTTCTTGCACAGTTGTTACAGATATATAATCGTATTCTGGTTCAATTATTACTTTACCATCATAATCGATTACTCCATATTTACCATCTTTTTCAACTTTATAGAACTTTCCACCTACTACTTGTGTGTAACTATTATATTCGCCATATTTTACTACTTCTTTGTTATTTTTATTTATCAATGCCATTTCAGTAACACCATTATCCTCAGATAATCTTGAAACGCAAGTTACATCATAATAAAAATCATCCATTGAAGTATATCCTTCATATGTTTTTACTTTTCCATCTAAATCAACAAATGTATACTTGCTATCTGTAACATTAATAAGCTTTTGATAACCTACCAATGTTGTATCTTCATCTTTATTATTTACTAATATACCTCTTACTAATAATACAACTAGTACAATAATAATTACTAATAAAACAAGTCTTACAAGTGGTCTTCTTAGTATCTTAGCTAGAGTAATATTTTCTTTTTTTGTACGTGAGCTTGAGTTTGTTTTTTTATCCATATTCTACCTCTTTCCTATAAGAATTTACAAATATATCGTACACTATTTTATATTTTTTGTCAATATTTTTACATATATACCTTAATACTATAAACTAACTTTAACACCATTATCATTGTCTACAAAAATAAGATACATATTCTCTTCATTTACACTTGTTGGAGTGTATTTTAGTAATATATTTTTTTCATCTCCCTCATTTAAATTACCTGATAAAAAATCATTATCAATTACTGAAGAAGAAGGATAAATAAACTCATTAATAGAGCTATTATATAATCCAAAGTTATATATACTAAAATATGTGTTATCTTCAAGTGCTTGTATATTTAGTCTTATACAATACTCATCATTATTATTTGTAGTTTCTACAATTTTTAAAACTAAGCTATCTTTTATCACAATAGTATCTTCTGCGGAATACTCAGTATAATTTTTAAATTTCTCTTCATAATACTCATTATAATTAACATTATCTATATTAAAGATATTTTTTACAGCACTAAAAATAAAATTTGCTGAAAGCACATTTACTACTATACAAAT
>CALXAR010000059.1 GCA_944386345.1 uncultured Clostridia bacterium | reverse complement strand
TTCATTTTTTTATTACTAACAGTATATTTTTTTATTTGTTCTTTTCTTTTTAGATTATCTTTTGCAACAGTAATTAAAAGTTTTATTCTGTTTATCTGATTTGTCTGACTTGCTCCAGGATCATAGTCTATAGGTGAAATATTAGCTTCAGGAAACTTCTTTCTTATAGTCTTTATTACACCTTTTCCCACAACATGATTTGGAAGACAGGCAAATGGCTGAACACATACAATATTTGGAATATCATTTTCAATAAATTCTATCATCTCTGCAGTTAAAAACCATCCCTCTCCAGTTTGATTTCCAATAGATAAAATATCTTGAACTTTATCTTCTAAATCCCAAATATTACAAGGAGGCAAATACCCTTTTTTAGATTTTTGAAGTGCAATTTTTGCATCTTTTTCAAATTCATCCATAAACTTTATTGCAATTTTACTAATTTGTGCAATAAATTTATCCTTCTTTAAAAGTTTGCTAGTTGTAACGGCATGTGTTCCCATATATTTAACAAACCCCATAAAATCTGGCATTACAACTTCTGCTCCCTCTTGCTCTAATACATCTATTACATAGTTATTTCCAAAAGGATGATATTTAATTAAAATCTCACCAACAACACCAACTCTAGGTTTCTTAATATTTCTATTTATTTGTATATTTTCAAAATCATCAACCATCTGATATATTCCAGCCTTAAAGTCTTTATTAGTACCATTTTTTATTATATCTTTAGCTTTATCTAGCCATTTATTATATACTTTTTCTGTTTCACCTTTTTTTACCTCATATGCTCTATTTTTAAGTAGCATCTTTTGAAGTAAATCTCCATATACTATTGCCTTTAAAAGCCTTACTGCAAGTGGTATTGTTATTTTAAAGCCACTTGTCTTTTCCATCCCCTTAACATTAAATGAAATAATAGGAATGTTTGGATAGCCAGCATCCTTTAATGCTTTTCGTATAAATCCTATATAATTTGTTGCTCTACAGCCTCCCCCTGTTTGTGACATTATTAGTGCTGTTTTATTTAAGTCATACTCTCCGCTTTCTAAAGCTTCAATCATTTGACCTGTTGTTATTATTGAAGGATAGCAAGCATCATTATTTACATATTTTAAGCCTGTTTCAATTGTATGCTCTGTACAATCTCTTAATAACTTAACGTTATAACCTTCTGCTTCAAGAGCAGGTAAAAGAAGCTCAAAATGTATTGGTGCCATTTGTGGAACAAGAATTGTATAACCATTTTCTTTCATTTCTTTAGTAAATTTTACTTTATCTATTTCATATTCTCCAAGTTTTTCATCATAATTTGGTTTATTTTCTTTTCCTTGATTATTTTGCATCCTTTTATTCATACTTGCAAGTAGTGATCTTATACGAATTCTAACAGCTCCAAGATTATTTATTTCATCTATTTTAATTAAAGTATACATGTTATTATAGCTTGTTAGTATCTCTTCTACTTCATCTGTTGTGACAGCATCTACACCACAACCAAATGAGTTAAGTTGTATCATTTCTAAGAAATCATGTCTTCCGACAAATTCAGCTGCAGCATATAACCTTGAATGATAAACCCACTGATCAACAACTCTAATAGGGCGCCTAACTTCTGCTTTATCTGACACACTATCTTCAGACAAAACACAAAGTCCTAGGCTTGTAATTAATGTATCAATACCGTGATTTATCTCGGGATCGACATGATATGGACGCCCTGCAAGAACAATACCTCGTAAATTATTCTCTTTTATATAGTCTATAATTTCTTGTCCTTTTTTATGAACATCATCTCTAAATTTTTGATATTCTTTTTCAGCCTCTTTAGCAGCTTTTAATACTTCACATCTTTTAAAATTATATTCTTTAAACTCTGGCAGATCCATAACTGCTTCTGTAAGAGGTTTTGCTTCAAAAGGTAAAAAAGGATTTATATATTTTACGTCTTTTAGCTCTTCTACATTATTACGTATAACTTCTGAATACGAAGCAACAATAGGACAATTGTATTTGTTATCTGCCTCATCAAATTCTTTTCTTGAATATGATATGCAAGGGTAAAATATAGTTTTAATCCCTTTGTCTATTAAACTCATAATATGTCCATGAGCAAGTTTTGCTGGATAACAAACAGACTCAGAAGGCATAGATTCCATACCTTTTTCATAAGTTTTCCTATTACTCTTTTCAGATATTATTACTCTAAAGCCCAAATTAGTAAAAAATGTAAACCAGAAAGGATAATCTTCATACATATTTAAAACTCTAGGTATACCTATTGTTCCTCTTGGAGCTTTATTCTCGTCAAGAGGCTTATATGAAAATAATCTTTCGTTTTTATATTTATACATGTTTGGTAAATCTTTTGTTGTATCAGTATTACCCTCACCTTTTTCACATCTATTTCCTGATATAAATCTCTTACCATTTCCAAATTTATTAATTGTAAGTCTACAATTGTTTTCACATTTTCCGCATCTAGCATGTGTTATTTTTATATCTAGATTGTCTATCTGATCTGGTGTAAGCATAGTTGATTTATAATAATCATCTTCATTTGCAATAAATTGTTCTTTTGCAAGAAGTGCAACACCATAAGCTCCCATAAGTCCAGCAATATCTGGTCTTATAACGTTTCTACCAGTTACTTTTTCAAAGCTTCTTAAAACTGCATCATTATAGAATGTTCCACCTTGAACTACAATATTTTTTCCAAGTTTTCTCACATCACGTATCTTCATTACTTTTTGAATAGCATTTTTTACCACCGAATATGAAAGACCACTTGAAATATCTCCAACAGATGCTCCTTCCTTTTGTGCCTGCTTAATTCTAGAATTCATAAACACTGTACATCTTGATCCTAAATCTACTGGTGCTTTTGAATGTATTGCCTCATCAACAAACTCTTCAATACTAACGCCTAAGCTCTTTGCAAAAGTCTCTATGAAGGAACCACAACCAGAAGAACATGCTTCATTTAGCATTATATTATCTATAGCTTCATTTTTTAGCCTAATATACTTCATATCTTGGCCACCAATATCAATAATGCTATTTACTTTTGGCATAAATTCTTTTGCAGCAGTGTAATGAGCTATAGTCTCTATTTCACTTAAATCAATATTAAGTGCTGCCTGAATAAGTTTTTCTCCATATCCTGTAACTCCTGCAAATCTTAATATTGCTCCTTCAGGAATATTTTTGTATAACTCTTTTATCATAGAAATAACGCTAGACAATGGATTACCATTATTGCTTCCATATAGTGAGTAAAGTAAAGCCCCATTCATATCAATTGCTACAAGCTTAGTTGTAGTAGAGCCAGCATCAATTCCAACAAAGATATCTCCTTTATATGTCTTTAAATCTCCTCTTTTTACTTTATCTTTATCATGTCTTTGTTTAAATTCGTTATAATCTTCTTCGCTTTCAAATAAAGGTGGCAAAGGCTTTGTTTCAACATATTTAGCATCCTTAAAGCTATCTAATTTCTTTACTAAGTCTCTATAACTAATTTCTTCTGTATCTAATGATGCAAGAGCTGCTCCTTTTGCAACTAATAAATGAGCATCTTCTGGTACTATTATTTCATCATCTTTTAATTTTAAAGTCTCAATAAACCTTTTTCTAAGCTCTGGCAAATAGTTTAGTGGTCCGCCAAGAAAAGCAACTTTTCCTTTAATTGGTCTACCACAAGCAAGCCCACTTATTGTTTGATTTACAACAGCTTGAAATATAGAAGTTGCAATATCTTCTTTTCTTGCTCCCTCATTTATTAAAGGCTGTACGTCAGTTTTAGCAAACACACCACATCTTGAAGCAATGGGATATATTACTTCATGTCCTTTTGATAGCTCGTTTAATCCCTGTGTATCTGTATTAAGCAATGATGCCATTTGGTCTAGGAAAGCTCCTGTACCTCCAGCACATGTTCCGTTCATTCTCTGCTCTATAAACTTATCAAAATAGATTATCTTTGCATCTTCTCCACCTAGTTCTATTACAACATCTGTCTGTGGTATATACTTTTCAACTGCTCTTTTACAAGAGATTACCTCTTGAATAAATTTTATATCAAGTATTTTTGATATCTCTAATGCTCCTGAGCCTGTAAGTGCGATTGTATATGATGTATTAGGAAAATCCTTAATTAGTTTCTTTAGCACTTCATAAATTGTGTTTTTGGTATCTGAATGATGTCTTGTATAATTTTTATATACTTCTTGTAATTTATCATTCATTACTACAATCTTTACAGTAGTTGAACCAACATCAAGTCCTACATGTAGTATTCTCTTCATATAAAATTCCACCTCATTTTTTCTCTTTTTTCGACATATATATGATATCACAAAGCAATAAAAAGTCAATGAACATAACTTTATTAATTGTCATAAGGCATTGTATTTTAAACTAATGTATGCTATAATTTCTTTGCTTCTAATTAATTAGTTTTTTAAATAATTTTAAAAGAGGTGTTTTGTTTATGAATAGAAATGATAATATACTTAGATTTTACATACTTGCCACATCACTAAAAAATAAAATACGGCAGGGATCAATTTACTGGAATGTTACAGCTCCAAGAAGAGAAAGTATTGCAGAGCATGTATACGATACTTGTATGCTTGCTATTGCAATTCATTCTGAATACAAAATGGATA
>CALXAR010000058.1 GCA_944386345.1 uncultured Clostridia bacterium | reverse complement strand
GTAGGAGAGGAATATAAAGTAGAAGAAAAAGAAATAGAAGGATATGAAGTAGTAGAAAGACCAGAGAAATTAGAAGGTGAATATAAAGAAGGAGAAACAGAGCTAGTATTTGTATTAAGAAGAGAAAAAGGAACAATAAAAGTAGAATTTGTAGATGAGGATGGAAATGTAATACAAGAAGCATATGTAGAAGAAAACTATGTAGGAGAGGAATTTTATATAGAGCTACCAGAGATAGAAGGATATAAAATAGTAGGAGATAGTAAGGTAAAAGCAACATTTGTAGAAGGAGAATTAGTAATTGAGGCAAAATATGAGAAAATACAAGAAGAAGTAAATATAGATACAGGAGATATAGCAGTAATAGCAATAGTATGTGTAGCAGTAGTATGTGTAGCAGGAATAGTATATGTAGTAATAAGAAACAAAAAGAAAAATAGTAAATAATAAATAGCTATATCAAAACTCATATAAAAAGCACCCGTTAGGGTGCTTTTTTGTATTTAAGGAGAGTATATAAATGTATGTTATAGTAAGAAAGAATTTATCTAATGCTGAATGCTTTAAGCATTCAACTAATATATAATATGAATAAAAATCTTTTTTGTTACTTAGTAATATTTTCTTTTATTTAAAATATATATGTACTAAATGAGGAGGAGAAAGATGAATATTAGTACAAATAATATGAAACTAAATTTAAATAAATCTAAGATAATTGATAAAGATGAAAAGTGGATTGAACAGGATATAATTGTACCAGATAATATGCCAGATGCAATAAAAATAATAAATATATCTTCAATACCATATGTTAATGATGTGGAAATAAATAATGGAAGAGCTAAAATAGTTGGAAAAATTAATTACTCTGTAATTTATAGAGCAAATGACGAAGAAATGAATATTAGGGGATTAAATACATCATATCCATATACAGTAAATATTGAAAATAGCAATATAAAAAATAAGGAGGATATAATAGTAAATTCAAATTTAAAAAATATAATTTACTCATTACCTAACGAAAGAAAGATTGCAATAAAAAATGAAATATGTTTTGATATTAAAATAGAAGAAAAGGTTGAAGTTGATATTATAAAAGACTTTCAAAAATGTGACGACATAGAGTGTAATAAATGTAAGAATTCTTTTAATAATATTAAAGAGAGAAAAAGAAGTATTATATCTTCATCAGAAGATGTAATGCTACCAAAAGATGCTAGTGCAATTTATGAAATATTAAAAATTTGTCCTAGAATTAAAGACACAGAATATAAAGAGAGCTATAATAAAATAATGCTAAAAGGAGTTATAGAGATATGTTTAATGTATATTGGTGAAAATAGAAATATTTGTAATGAAACAGTTGATGTCCCTTTTTCTTCAATGGTAGAACTAGAAAATGTAAGTGATAATTCAAAGTTTAATATAGAATATTGTATAAGAGATTTAAATGTTAGAATTAATCCAGATATAGATCAAAAGACCTTAAATGTAGATTATAAAATTGAGACAAATATTACTGTATTTGAAAAAGAGGTGATAGAATATATTGAAGATTTTTATAGTAAAAGTAGAGATCTAAAATATGATGTAAATGATATTAATATATCTGCAAACGAATTTGATGTTGAAAAAGAAATAAATATAAGTGAGACACTAAGTGATATTATCCCAGAAAATAGTAGAATTGTTGAATATAATTTAGATACAGCTAATGTTATGCCCGTTTTGGATAAAGATGAAATAAAAATTAATGGAATAGCTAAGCTAAATTTAATAACTCAAGATAAAGATAATAATGAACTTGAAAGTAAGACAATTGATATAATGGTAGATCAGTCATTTCCTCTTGAAGATTCTTGGCAGAATTCAAATGTCAATATAAAAATAAAAGATGTAAGACTAAATGTGACTCAAAATGGTAGTAGTGTAGATATAAAGGTTACTATATATGTTGATATAAATGTTGAAAATATTATTGGAATAAGCTCAATTCAAAAAATAGAGGATGTTCCGATTGATTTAAAAAATATTAGCAGTATTAATATATATGTTGTCAAACCAGGAGATAGTATATGGAAAATAGCTAAAAAATATAAGACTAGTATGGAAAATATTATTAAAACTAATAAACTTGAAAATCCTAATTTAATAGATGTGGGGCAAAAAATATTAGTAATTAGATAGTCTATGAGAATTAAATATTATAAATTATCGTTAAGGCAAATGAGAAAACAAAAATCATTTGTCTTCTTTTTTATTGCTTTAATAATATTTTCAAGTGCTACAACGTTATATAAACAAGTGGTAGAGCCAATACTTACTCAATTTACAAAATCAAAAGCATATATTTTGGCATTAAGAGCAACAGAAGAGGCAATAAGGCCAAATTTAGAGTCAATAACTTATGATAGTATAATTTCAGAAGTAACTGATGAAAATGGAAAAATAGTAGCTTTACAGACTAATACAAACGAATTAAATAAGATATCAAATAACATAGCACTAGATATAGAAAAAAATATTGCTAATATTAGTGGTACAGAATTAAAGATACCACTTGCACTTTTTTTTGATCTTGGAATCTTAGGAGGTGCTGGAGTTAAAGTAAATATAGAAACAGTGCCACTGGGAGATACTAAGATAGAATGTATATCACAATTTGATAGTGTAGGAATTAATCAAACAAGACATAGAATTTTATTAAATGTAAAGACATATTTTACTATAGTTGCACCCGTTTATTTAAAAAACGAGTGTTATGAAAAAGAAGTTGTTTTAGCAGAGACAATTCTTAGTGGAGATATTCCTGATTCATACTATAATTTAGATTTAACAGATCAAAGTGAACTTATTGACTTGACTAACTAAAAATTATTATGTTAAAATACAGCTAGGTGATAAAATGAAAATATTAATAGCAACTAAAAATCCAGGAAAAATAGAAGGAGCAAAAAGAGCATTTGCTAATTATTTTAAAGATGTTAATATTGAAGGAATTCCTGTATCTTCTGATGTGAGTGAGGAACCAGTTAATGATGAGCTATATAATGGCTCAAATAATAGAGTACAAAACTTAAAAAAATATGCTAAAGAAAATAATATAGATGCAGATTATTTTATTGCAATAGAGTCAGGTATAACTAATCAGTTAGGTAAATGGATGATAATAAATATTGCTACAATTGAGGATAAATTTGGTAAAAAAAGTATAGGAAGTAGTTCTGGATTTCCTGTTCCAGATAAATATGTAGACGAGATTATATCAACAGATTTAGGGAAAGTAATGGATAGAATATTTAATGAGGATGATCTAAGATCAAAACAAGGGGGAGTGTCTTTACTAACTAAGGGAGTTATTTCTAGATATGATTTAACAGAACAAGCTTTTGTGATGGCACTTACTCAATTTATTAATGGAGAGATTTGGTAGTATAAAACTCTGAATTATTATTCAGAGTTTTATAGTTTTTTATTAGAAAGTAATGTATAATCTAAGAAGGGTGGTAATATGACAAAACTTAATAATATAAAAGTAGTTTTTATAGATATTGATAAAACACTTACTAACGATGAGAGGATAGTTCCAAAAGAAAATGCACTAGCCATAAAAAGATTAGTAGAAAAAGGAATTTTTGTTGTATTATGCTCAGGAAGAAATTTTTCGTACGCAGGACAAAAGGCTAATGATGCAAACGCAAGTAGTTTTTTAATTACAAATAATGGTGCTCAAATATATGATTACGAAAAACATAAATCATTATATGAGGTAAGTATATCAAAAAAAATAGTAGAAAAATTATTATTAAATTTAAGAGAAATTGGAGTTGAGATTATTTTAAATACTTCAAATACAAGATTTGGAACAAAAAATTTAAAAAGAAAATTAAGTAATGACGAGAAATTCTTTAATGAAATAGATGAGTTAGGAGAAGAAAATATACTTCAAATTGTATGCGAGGTAAATTCAGCTTCAACTATGGAGAAACTAATAGATATTGTTAAGAGATATGATAACTTAAAAATTTCAAATTTATCAAGAGCTTTTTTAGAAAATAAAAAAAGTGATAACTATTATGCAGATATTAATAATTATAGTACAAATAAGGGAACTGGAATAAAAAAGTTTTTAGAATTATTTAATATAAAAAAAGAAGAATCACTTTGCTTTGGTGATTATATAAATGATTTAGATATGTTTGATGCTTGTGGATATAAAGTTGCAATGGGGAATGCTAGTCCTAAGCTAAAAGAGAAAGCTGACTATATTACATTATCAAATAATGAAGCAGGAGTTGCATTTTTTATTAATAATTATATTTTAAAGTAAAAACTTCAAATATATCATAAATTATTATAAAACATTAAAAGAGCTTGTAAAATTGAAGCTCTTTTAATTATTTATATTAAAGATTATCTTTTAACCACTCATCATCACAAATGACATTTGTCCATGTAGCTTCTCCACTAAGTTTTCCAACAAATAGTCTATCCTCATCATCAATATATCCTGCTAAATATCTTGTTATATTGTTAGAACTATTATGTGTTTCAACAATCCAGCAAGATTCTAATACTTTTTTACAATTGCCTAAACTTTTAATGGCTTCAATTAAAGTAGAATAATCTTTATCTTTGCTATTTAAATTAAAAGCAATAATATAACAGTACATAATTATCGCCTCCTTGATGAATATTATCTCAAAATTAATTGAAAAAATCAATATATTATACAATAAAACCCGCTATTTTCAATAAATAGCGGGTAAATTTTATATTTTTTAAATATCTTGAAAAGTTCCTTGAAACTATCTCTTTGAGAATTGTGGAGCTTTTCTTGCTTTTTTAAGACCGTATTTTCTTCTTTCTTTTACTCTAGAATCTCTTGTTAA
>CALXAR010000057.1 GCA_944386345.1 uncultured Clostridia bacterium | reverse complement strand
CTTCCTTCATTCTTTTCACTCCTTATTTTACTATAGCAGATATCTTTCCATCTGTAAGTGTTATCTTTATCTCGTCACTACTATTTACATCGCTAACTTTACGTACTATGTTTCCGTTTATATCTTCTGTCACACTATATCCTCTAGTAATAGTTTTTAGTGGACTTAGTGTGTCTATTTTAGCTATACTTTTTACACATCTTGTCCTATATTTTTCTATTTTATATCTTAAGTCTGATTCTGACTTAGACATTAAACTATCTATTATCATTCTATATCTATTAATTTTTTCAAGTGGTACTTTTTCAAGCTTTGAAGCTTTTAGCTTTTCTACATATTGTCTTTTTCTTTCAATATAATTTTTAATAGCAATAATTGTTCTATTCTTATCTTTTAAAATTCTATTTACAATCTCACTATATTCTGGATATACTAGTTCTGCAGCAGCTGATGGGGTTGGTGCTCTTAGATCTGAGACAAAATCACAAATAGTAAAATCTGTTTCATGCCCTACTGCTGATACAATAGGAATATGTGAAGCATAAATTTCTCTTGCAAGATTTTCATCATTAAACCCAAATAAATCTTCAAATGAGCCTCCACCTCTTGCTATAATAATTACGTCTACATTATTTAATTTATTAAATGTCTTTATTCCTTCTATTACTGTTGAAGCTACATTTACTCCTTGAACAGCTGCAGGATAAATAAGTAAATTAACATTTGGATATCTCCTTGTTGATACATTTATTATATCCCTTATTACAGCACCGGTTCTTGATGTAATTACGCCAACTCTTTTAGGTAAAAATGGTATATCTTTCTTATTTTTATCATCAAAAAGACCTTCCTTGCTAAGCTTCTCTTTTAATTGCTCATAAGCAAGATAAAGGTCTCCTAGTCCATCTGGACTCATTGATTTGCAGTATATTTGATATACTCCATCCCTTTCAAATACACTTACTTGTCCATTAATTATAACCTTCATACCATCAGCTGGTTTAAACTTTACATATTGGGCATATCCTTTAAACATTACACATTTTATTGTAGAAGCTTCATCTTTTAAAGTAAAATAATAATGTCCTGTATAATGTGCTTTAAAATTGGTAATTTCGCCTTTAATGCTTATACTATTTAAAAGCTCATCACTATCAAAAAGCATCTTTACATATCTATTAATTTCTGATACGCTAAATATTTTCTTTTGTTCCATTTCCTTCTTCCTTACTTTCTATAACTTTTGCAATAAGTCCATTAACAAATGATTTTGAATCGTTATTTCCATAAGTTTTAGCAAGCTCTACTGCTTCATTAGCGCTTACTTTTTCGGGAATATCATCCATATATTTTATCTCATAAATTGCAAGTCTTAAAATAGCTAAATCAATCTTTGCAATTCTATCTATAGACCAATTTTTTAAATTAGATAAAATAATGTTATCTATTTCTGTTAGTTTTTCTTTTATTCCTCTTACTACTTTTTCAATATACTCTTTTTCATCTGGCTTAATAGAATTCTCTTCATAGCAATATCTTAAAATATCATCAATGTTCTCATTTTTACCAAACTCTATTTCATAAACGCATTTAAATGCATTATCTCTTGCTCTTTTCCTACTCATTTTTTAACAAACTCCTATCCAAATTTTTCTTCTATTTTTTATCATCATTATCTCTATAATAATATATCTCTTGTTTAAATCCTTTTCCTTTAAAGAATTCTTTTATCTTATCTTCATTGTCTTGTACTTTTTTTCCTAAAAATACTGCTCCTGCAATTAAAGCAAGTAATATTACTGCTCTAGTTAAAAAGTCAACAATTCCAATTGCATATAATACTACAACAATAGTTACAAAAAGAATAACATATTTATTTTTAGCAACATAATCTAAAAAATCTTTCATTTTATCACATCCTTAATATCTAATTTACTTTCTTTTGTGGTTCCATGTAAACACCTTTTATCTTTACATTTGCCTCTTTAATTTCTACAGTTGTTTGCTTTTTAACTGCAGATTTTATATTTTCTTGTAATTTACTAGATAATGTTGGCACTATTGTATCTGGTAATATTAATGAATATACATTAGCTTTTATTCCATCTTCTGATATAATTACATCAACTTTTGGATTTACAAGTTCTGGATAATTTCTTGCAACTGACATTATCATAGATTCAAAAGTATCTTTATTTAAAAACACAGTACCAGAATCGTTTTTTATGGCAAGTCCACTTCTAGATTCATCTGAAGAATCTGAAGAAGAAAACAATCCAACAAGTCCTAGTAATGATATAATTGCACCTATTACAAGTACCCATAATTTATTTGCAACTAAAAATTCAATTGTTACTGTATATAAGTCACTTACGTCAATCATATTTGTAGATACAAGTATGAAAAATACTGATAATACTATCATAACAATTGAGAATAAACATAAAATAAATTTTTCAAATCCTCTCATATCTCATATCCCCCTCAATTAATATGTACATAGCCCAAACCATAAAATATTAGTTCGGGCTATAATGATTAGTACAAATTATTTTTCTTCTGGTGTAGTCTCTTCTACCTCTTTCTTTTCTTCTTTATCAAAAGTTATACCTTGAACGTTAATGTTAACAGCTGCTACTTCTAAACCAGTCATATTCTCTACAGCATTTTTTACAGCTGTTTGAGCTGCCCAAGCCACATCTGGTATTCTAACTCCATATTTAACATTTACAAAAATATCAACTGTTACTTTCTTTCCATTAAGCTCAATTTTTACACCTTTTGAATATTTCTTACTGCTTCCTAAGATTTGATTAATACCATCAACAAATCCTAGAGTCATTCCTGCAATACCTTCTACTTCTGAAGCTGCAAGACCAGCAATAATTCCGATAACATCTTCAGATATATTTAAGTTTGTAGCAATCTCTACTTTCTCATCTGTTCCATCTGTAGTTTCTACTACTTCTTCTACAACTTTCTCTTCTTTTTTACTCATAATTATTTTTCCTCCTTTGTAGAACAAACTCTACTTACTGATATTATTATATCCTATTTTATATTAAAAGTCACGTATTTAACAAAAAAATCAATAATTACACAAATTAATCATTTACAATCTTAGTTCCTAATTTTTTACCACCGATTAAATGATAGTGCAAATGCTTAACTTCCTGTCCACCATCTTCACCACAATTACATATAACTCTGTATCCTGATTCATTTACTCCTGTTATTTTTGCCACCTCTTTAAAAGCTTCTTGGACTTTAGCAACATATTTTATATTATCCTCATTTACATGCTCTAAATCTTGAATATGTATTTTGGGAATAACAAGAACATGAACAGGTGCTATAGGATTTAAATCTTTAAAAGCACATACATATTCGTTTTCATAAACAATTGTACTAGGAATTTCTCCTTTTATTATCTTACAAAAGATACAATTTTCATCCATAATCTATTCCCCCTATTTCTTTATTTTATATTTTTTGCCTAATGAATTTTTTAATACATCACTTAACTTATCATAATCTCCATCAATATTATCTTTGCTACAAATAAATGCTTGATTTGAAGTTATATATAAATAAATATAGTCTTTTAAATCTACAACTTTATATAAATCTTTATAGTCTAATTCGCCTTTAGACATCTCCTTTTCATCCTTTATAGTTCTAGTAACAAATTTATCACTATAAAACTCAAATTCAACATCTGCCTCAGAAGATATTTTTGAAGAATTATATACTCTTTTAGCATAAACTTTAGGTAAAAATATCATCTCTAAAATCCAAACAATACCAACGCCAACACAAATTGCTCTTAAACCCATAGTACTACTTGAAGCCATTACTCCAAAAATAATTAAAAATATTGAAAGAATTGTTACTATTTTTGATTGTACTCTTGAATACATATTATACCTATTAAATTTTAGTAGTGTTTGAATATCATATTTTGATTTTGCTTTTAATATCAAATTATCCATACTAATTCACCTGCTCTTATTTTACAAATACGGCTTTTATTCTTCTTACTCCAGCAGAAACTGCCTCTTCTTTTTTTATTTTTATATGTGGAATTTTTGATGTATTTTCAACATGAGGTCCACCGCAAAGCTCTGAAGAAACATCACCAATTGAATAAACTGTTACAATATCTGGATATCTTTCTATAAACATACACTCAGCACCTGATTTTAATGCCTCATCTTTGCTCATTTCTTGTTTTACGACATCATATCCAGCATCAATCCATTTGTTTACTAATTCTTCTACCTTTTGTTTTTCTTCATCTGTTAATTTATGATCACATGAGAAATCAAAACGCATTCTCTCTGAAGTTATATTGCTTCCTCTTTGGTGAACATCTTTTCCAACAATAACTTTCAAAGCAGCATTTAGTAAATGAGTAGCTGTATGATATTGTGTCTCAGTCTCACCAGTAGAAGCAAGCCCACCTTTAAATTTCTCTTTTGAACCTGCTCTAGATTTCTCTTGATGTGCTTTGAATTTTTCTTTAAATCCTTCCTCATCAACTTTTATTCCCATTTCAGAAGCAAGTTCAACTGTAAGCTCGATAGGAAATCCAAAAGTATCGTATAATCTAAAAGCATTATCTTTATCCATTTTGCCATTATCAATCTTTGAAGCAATTTTTTCAAATTCTTTTAGTCCCTTTTCAAGTGTTTTATTAAATTTGATTTTTTCACTCTTTAGTACCTCAATTACTACCTGTCTATTTTCTTCTAATTCAACATAGTATTTTTTATACTTATCTATAATTAAATTTGCAATCTCTTCTTCCCAATTAGAATTGATATCTATCTCTAGTTTTTTAGCATATCTTATTGCTCTTCTTATAAGTCTTCTTAAAATATATCCTTGATCTGTATTACTTGGTTTAATTCCTGAAGGATCAGCACTAATAAATACTGCACTTCTTATATGATCAGCAATAATTCTCATAGCTTTTTCATTTCCTTTATATGGAAGACTAGAGATCTCTTCAATTTTTTCTATAACATCCTTCCAAATAGAAGAC
>CALXAR010000056.1 GCA_944386345.1 uncultured Clostridia bacterium | reverse complement strand
TCCTTCTACAACTACAAATTCTTGATTTGGATCATTTGTATATTCTAAAGTAAATTCTGTTTCTTTTGTACTTACTGAATATGGAGATGAAGCATAAAGCTCTCTTACTACATAAGTTCCTTCTGGTAAGTCTACTTCGCTTGTCACGTCTCCATTTTCATCAGCCCATACTAAATCTAGTAGCATATTGCTCTTTATTATTTCATTTCCTTTGTAATTATATATTGGGTCTTTTGCATATATACCAAATAATGCTTTTGGATTAAGCTCTTCACTATCACTGTAGTTTATATCCTCAAATACTTTATTAAATGTTAATCCAAGTTTTTGTCTATCGTTTGTGTATTCTTCTTTAAATACTTCAACTCTATTATATGGATCATCATTTGTTAGTGTAACATTTGGTATATTATCATTTACTGTATATCCTTTTGGTGCTTCTACTTCTTTAATCTCATATTCACCAAGATATAGCTCTTTAGTTGTAGCATATCCATCTTCTCCTGTTGTTACAGTATCTACTAATGTTCCTTTTGATACATATGTTACTCTTCCATCAGGTGATTTTATATCTTCTGCTGCATATATTTCATATTTTACACCTTGAAGTCCTTGTAGTGTATATATTGGTGTTGCTTTCTCTTCACTATGTACAACTTTTTCTCCATCTTTAACAGTTTCTAAAGCTGTTGAAGCTCCTGTTAACATTTCACCTGTTTTATGTATTTCAAGTTGTCCAACAAGTGGTCTATCATTTATATCAATTTCTAATATTAAATCATCAAGTTGCATTCCTGGATATGGATAAACACCTTGTCCAACCATAGCGTATTTATCAATAACAAATTCTTTTCCACCATATTCTGGATCTCCTAAGTGACTTTCATCTTCTGGTATTCTTAATCCATCTTCAAAATAATATCCTTCAGGTACATCAGTCTCATAAATCACATATCTACCAGGATATAATTTTGCTGGAGTAATACAATATCCTTCTTCATTAGTTACAAATTCATCTATATATTCTCCACTTGGATAAATCATTTGTGAAATCCATTCTTCATTTTGGCAGTCCCAAATTTTAAACTTAGCTCCTGCTATGTTTACAGTTTCTCCAGTATCTGCATCTCTCTTTTGTATTTTTATATACATAGGAACAGGCTCATCTGCTAAAATTTTGTAGTATGCTACTGCATGCTCTTTTACATCAACTTTATCATCAAAGATTTCTATATAGTCATTACTTGAAGTCTCATCTTCTGATAATATATATTTTCCATATGGAATAGTAGGTTCTCCTTCACCATAGAAATCTTGAACCTTTTTATCTATAAATTCTGCATTTCCGTTTTCATCTACTGTTGCAAGATAAAATACATCTTCATCTTTTTCAAGTGTAAGTCTAAGAATAGCACCTGCTGCAGGTGATTCCTCAGTACTATCTGGATCTGCATTATATTTTCTTACTATAACTCTTCCTCTTTGTACATCTTCATCTATTGTAATAGATGGGAAGATTTCATCTACTGAGTTTGATGATACTACAACCTCATAATCATTCTCATTTATTAGATATCCTTTAGAAGGGTTTGTTTCTTTTACATAGTAAGTTCCTATTGGTAACCAATCAGATGTAGCAGAATATCTTCCTTCTTCATCTAATTTTGTTTCAATTACATCAACAACTTGAGTTAAATCTTCATCTTTATATATTGTAAATTGTGCTCCTTCAAGTGTTGCATCTCCTTGTGGAACATTTCCTGTTAAAGCATCCTCTTTTACAACAGTTATTTTTCCGCTATGAGCATTTATAATTGCATATGTTTCTGGTTTTTGCAATCCACCTGCAAATACTATTTGTTGACCAGAAGCGTTTCCAAATAACTTAACTGTTCCATCATTTCCAGCTATATCAAATCTCTTTACTACTAATTGACCTTTCCATTCTCCGTTGTAATCTGCAGCAAGTGAGATTTGTACTGTATTTCCATTTTTTACTGCTGTTATACCAGCTGGTGCATCTTTTAAACTTACTGTATATTCATTTTTGCTTAATACACCCGAAGTATCTGTTAATGTAATTGTTTGTCCTGGTAAAATCTCGATGTCTGTTTTATCAAATACTGGTGCCTCATTAACATTAAAGTTTGTGTAATAACTACACAACTCATCATATCTAGCTTTTACTCTTGATAAAAGTCCAGTCTCCCAGTAATATTTATTATTAGCATCCGGACCATGTGGCACTTTTTCAGCTTCCACTAAATCTGACCATGCTAAATATCTATATCCATCTTCAACTTTTGGAATACTTGCTGATAATTGTAAATCCTCAGCAGAAGCAACTGGATTATCTCCTATATAATCTAGATAATAGTGTGCATAACCTGTTGTTTGGTTCCAGATAAACCACTGTGTTGCAGAACGTGCTGCAAGATCATTTTGGTTATATAGATACCATACATATGCAATATTTATTGATCTTCTTACAGTCTCTGATAACTCGTTATCATAATATGAGTCAACAGGATTTGGTCTATGTGCCAAAGTTGAAATATCTGGCAATTCATTAGTTGAAACTTCTGACATCGCATTTACATTTCTAACAGCTGAACCAGCTCTTATAATGGGATCATCATAAGTTGCCCCATTATTGGTTTTTACTTGTTGTTGTAAACAAAAAACTGGTATTGATGTGGCGCCATTAGACATTGTAAAGTGAGTAACGTGAAGGTAATTTCTATTAAAATAATTATTATAACGAAAAGCCCAACCAACGTTATGATCAAATACACTTAATTGATAACTTGCTTGTACTTTATTTGAAGAAAATACAAAAATCATTCCTAAAATAAATACAAGCGACAACATAAGCTTTTTTACTTTCATAATTTTTCACCTCTGTATATATGTTAGCATAAAAAAAAAGAAATTGTAGTAAAAAAACGATAAAATCTTAATCTAATTTTATTTTGTAATTTTGCTATAATATTTTTGTATCATTTGTGTAATATTTTCTTTTTTGCTTTAAATTATATAGCTTTACATGAGTTTTAAATTAGTCATTAAAACTTATTGTTTTTATTTTTATTTTATTGTATTATATAGCTAAGGTGATAATATGAAAAAGATAAAAATATTAATAATTGTATTTATAATTTTAGTTTTAGCTATTATATCAGCATTTATATTTTTTAAATGGAATGAAAATCGAATTAAAAGCATAATTACTGATGAAGCTAAACAAGTACAAGCACTGAGAGTGATTTATACGGACTTTCTAAGTAATCAAAAGGAAGGAAATATCGTATTAGATGAGAGTGCTTTAAAAAATATAATAACTGATGAGTTTTTTACTGAAGAAAATCAAAATATTTTAAAACTATTAGAAGTGAACTCTGGAAATAATTCTTTTACTTATACACTTTATGCAGAATATAATCCAGTTAATAGAGTATTAAGTTTATCACTAGATGGAACAGACACAAGTCTATATACCAAAACTTATAAATTAAACGTAAAAGATTCAAATATAACTTATATACCTTCAAAGCTAAGTAACTATTCGATAAGTTAAAAAAATAATAAGATACAATTTAAGTTTAATTCGATTGTATCTTATTTTATTTTGTTAAGGTTCCCTTTTAATGGAATCACATGCCATCCGACAAGCTCGTCCTCATATGGTTTGTATATATCATTTAATAAATATACTCGTTTAGAATAATAAAAAGCAAAAGCAATCTCTGCAAAAGAATTTGGTCCTATGTAGTTTTCAATTCCATTTTTTATTTCATTTACTATCAAGATTATCTCGTTTTGCGGATCAAGTATTCTATCAAAGTGCGCTCTAGATGCAATTACTTTTGGAAGTCCCTCAATGCACTCTTTAGGCAAAAGTACATTATATCCCATCTCTTGTAAAAGCATTTGAACTTCATAAATCTTAGATAAAACTTTCATACTACCACATAAAACAATATTTTTCATAAACATTATCTCCTGTTAAAATTATACAACAAAAACTGCTATATTTCTATAGCAGCAATAGTTTTTTCATCAATTATAATTATTGTTGTTCTGTAGTTGTTTGTTCTACTGTCTCTTTATCTTCTTTTTTATCTGGAATAATCTTATTTAGTTTGCTATTTATATCAGATGTATTTCTACATGTAATTATTGCAAGAAGCATAAATTCGTAGCAGACTCTTACTATTATATTACCTATAACAAGTAATCCTAAAGCTAGTATAATGTTTACAGCAATAAGGCCTAAAGAGTATAGTGTAATAAATATTGCAATTACTAAATAAAGTATTTTTAAGATTGTTTCAACAATCATATTCTTAAAAGTCAATGTATTATATAACCATCCTAAAAATCCTGTCCATTTTCCATCATTCTTTTTATTTAAGAATGTAAAATATAGAGCAATTCCTCCAACAACAGCAATTACTAGTGCAATAATTGACCAAACGCCTAAAGTATCCATCGCACTTGATGTTCTAGAAAGACTACTTAGATTATTTGATGAATATAAACTTGATGAACCCATAGAATCCCCTCCTTCTTTAACTTTATCATATTTTTGTCAATTAATCAAGACACAAAGCCAAATTGTTATATGGTATCTCAACTGAAATTATACCTGCTGCATATGGAGCAACCACACAAGGATTAAAATACACTATTAATTCATTATCGGTAAGAATAAAATTTGAAAATGTACTTTTGTCCTTTATTACCCCCTCGCTTAACCACTTATCATTTGAGTATTGCAAGAATTTATCATTTAATTTTAATTCTTCTATACACTTATCATATAAAACCTCTATAATATTTGATTGTAAATCCTCTATTTGAATAATATTATCATCTTTAAATGTAATTGTAAAGACTTCATCTAAATCATGAGTTATACCGACATTGCTTTTTATATTAAATTTAAAAGATGTATATTCATTATAATTGAATGTATCAAAAGAAATTGTTAATTCCTTTTTATCTGTTATATAATTTGTAGAATTAAATTCTCCTCTATAGCTTTGAATTTTTTCATTAATGATATTATTTACATTATCAAATTTTGTAACAGGATAAAAAATATTAATTTTTTGTATATCATCTTCTTCACTAATATTTTCTATTGTAAACTCATCTATGCTACTTACAACGTTTTTTACCTCAACTATTTCATCATTTTGCTGTGAAACAATTTTAGAAGAAAAAATTATTATAAAGCATAAAAATAGAGCTAATAATTGCTTGTGCTTCATTTAACCACCTAA
>CALXAR010000055.1 GCA_944386345.1 uncultured Clostridia bacterium | reverse complement strand
AAAATGGAGCGGGAAACGGGGCTCAAACCCGCGACCTCTGCCTTGGCAAGGCAGCGCTCTATCAACTGAGCTATTCCCGCAGAAAAATTGGTGGTCAGAGAGGGAATCGAACCCCCGACACGGGGATTTTCAGTCCCCTGCTCTACCGACTGAGCTATCTGACCAAGAAAATATATGGCGACCTGAATGGGGCTCGAACCCACGACCTCTAGCGTGACAGGCTAGCGTTCTAACCAACTGAACTACCAGGCCATAATAAGTGGTGGGCACTACAGGGCTCGAACCTGTGACCCCCTGCTTGTAAGGCAGATGCTCTCCCAACTGAGCTAAGCGCCCACTCATCTTGACATGTTCTATTATACCTAATGTAATATATTTTGTCAATACTTTTTACAAAAAAAGGCCCTAAAATTAATTTGTTTTTAAGGCCTTTTTTATTATAATTTTATGTATTTTATATCATATAAATTAATTATGTTATCAGTATTAATTTCCTTCTCAGTATCTATGTCAATTAATATATTTTTATTCTCTGTACTAACCACTAAATATCCTTCTTTAAATAAATTAATATTATTTATTTCTTCATCAAATTTATACAAGTATTTATTTATATCAGAATTTTTTATTAGTAGTATACTTGAATTATCAGAATTAGTATATATATACTGATTTGCTCCATATGGAACAAAGTAAGTATTATTTTTTATTGAATTAGTGATTTCACCAGTATAAAAATTATATATTTTCTTAAAGAAATTCTCGCTATCTGATGATGTAGTATATACTAATTTATCTTTCTCATAATAATCATAATAATTTATGCTTAATACATTATCATCAATTACTGTTTCATTTCCTTGCATATCTAATTTTAGAAGCTGATTGCTTCTTACAATATATATATTATCATTTTTAATTACAAAATCATCTGATGTAACATCAGTTAATATCTCTGATTTTTCCATATTTTCAAATTTTATTAATTTATTATTTGAAATATAGTAAATTGAATCATTATATAATGAAAAAGATTTTACTGTATCACTTAGTTCTATTGTATTAATTACATTTCCTAAGTTTTTTAAATCTATTACAGATATGTTACCTGTTTCTTTGTCTAATAAATATAAATTAGTATCTTTATATTTATAATCATATTGCTTATTAGGATCTATCTCTACTATATTTACAAAATTATCCTTTGATATAACCCCTACTAGATAATTATCATATATACCAAAAGCATACATTCCTTTTAGTTTATTATCTATTTTTTCATACTCATATTGCATTAAGTCTTCCTCATATAAATTTGAAATATATTGCTCTTTATCTTTTTTTTCATCATTTTTTATATTATTTAATATACAAATTAAAAAAACTGCAACAGCAAATAGTAACGCGACTACTAAAAAAATAGTTATAATACTACTTCTCTTTCTTGTGTTTTCTTTCTTATTACTCATATTTTTACCTCTATATGAAAATAATAACATTAAGTAAAAAAATTTTCAATAAATAATTCTCTCTTTTAAAAAAGTGCATTAATTTAATAATGCACTTAACTATTAATATTCTATATCTATTTCACCAATTGAGCCTTCAATATTAATTACATTTTCACTACCTTGGCCAACTTCTTGATTTCCAGAATAATTTCTTTCATTTATCTCTAATTGGCCCAACCCCTTTTCAATTATAACTTTATCAGTTGTAGTATCAAAATCAATTAAATGAAGACTTATTGAGCCTATGTCTGCTTTTATTTTACTACTTCCTTTTATGCTAGCTCTTATATCACATTCTCCAACTCCAGACTCAAGCTCTAAATTATTAATAACAGAATTTTCAATATTAAATTCTCCAACACCACTTTTTATTACTGCAGATCCAATTACTTCTAAATTTTTAATATCAATTTCTCCTGTACCACTATTTAAATTTAAAATATTTGTCTTTAGCCTATGTATATTACTTTCTCCTACATCTACATCTAAATCAACACTTTCAAATACTATATCTTCTGGTATATAAATCTTTATTTTTGATGACTTACCATTTATTTTAGATATATTACTACTCTCTTCACTTATTGTAAGGATACCATTTTCTAATTTAGATTCAAAATTTTCTGATACATTTTCTCCAATAACTTTAAACTCGTCTCCTACAAGTATATCGATATTTGCAATATTTGTATCTACATTTAGGCTTATAACATCCTCTTTATTATATGAATTTTCAACAATTTGTACATTTTCTTTGCTTATAAAATCAAAGATATAGTTTACGCCTGCTATACTTAAAATTATTGAAAATACAACTGATATTATGCCAAATATAATCATAATTGCTAAAGCTATAGCTATAGCTTTTATTATTTTTTGAAGCGTAGTCATTTTATTTCAACACCTCCAAATAAAGCAAAGCTTTCAATATATATAGTTTTTCTTTCATCTTCATTTTTATTTTTAGACTTATTAGATGTTCCACCAAAAATTCCAGTAGATTTTACCTTTACATTTACATTATCAGGAACTATAATATCAACTCCTGCAAATATAGCACTTGCAGTTATAAGTCCATCTTTTGTTATATTACACTCAGATAAATCTAAAGTAACACTACCAAAAGTAGCGTCTAGTCTTGCATTTTTAAACTCATCACCACTTAATTTTACCCTATTATCAGAAAAAGTAGCACTATATATCTCCATTCCATCTTTATCAACTTCATTTATCTTTTTAGAAATCTTACCATTAAATACATTTTTAAATAAAATACTAATACCAATAAATATAAGTAAAAGAGGTAATATCAATTTTGATATTAAGACAAAAGATATCAAATCTCTTGCAAGTGCAAATAACATTAAACCGATTAGTAAAAAAATATATCCTGATATATCTTTTGGCTTTTCTACAATACCAAATATACTTGGAACTATTATAAATAAAGTCCACCATCCTCTAAAAAACAAATTAATATTTACAATCTCTGTAACATTTAATATCCAAATAATTCCTATTACTATAAATAGCAATCCCCATAAAACATTTGAAATTTTTTTCATAATTTTTTCTCCTTTTCAAATTCACTAATATTCTATCATGACACAGTAAATAAAACAATGTATAACTAGTATTAATTTAAAATTTCTCCAAGTGGTCTTCCTTCGTTTATTCTCTTTATTGATTCTGCAAAAAGCGGTGCTATTGAAAGTACTTTTATTTTATCAATTCTTTTTTCTTTAGGAAGTGGAACAGTATTAGTAATTACCAATTCTTTGATTGCCGATTTTTTTATTCTACTAATTGCATCAGCCGATAAAATTCCATGTGTACATCCAGCATATATTTCTTTTACGCCATATTCTTCTAACACTCTTGCTGTCTCAATAATAGAACCAGCTGTATCTATTTCATCATCAAAAATAATAGCACTCTTTCCCTTTACATCTCCAATTACTGTTGTTGCTATTGCTTTATCATTATTTCCATCTCTTCTTTTATCAATCATAGCCATTGGGCATTCTAAATATTTTGAATACTTGTATGCCTTCTTTGAACTTCCAGCATCAGTAGCAACCACTACCATATTTTCTAATTTTTTATCTTTAAAATAATTTTCTAATAATTTCTCAGCAGATAACCTATCACAATTTATATTAAAATATGCCTGTATTGCGGGATTATGTAAGTCACAAGTTATAACTCTTGTTGCTCCTGCAGCTTCAAGAAGCTGAGCCATAAGTTTTGCTGTAACAGGTATTCTAGGCTGATCTTTTTTATCCGAACGTGAATACATATAATATGGTAAGACTACATTTATTCTTGCAGCTGAAGCTCTCTTTAAAGCATCAATTACAATTAAAAGCTCCATTACTCTCTCATTTACTGGTGGCTTAGTTGTTTGCACCACATACACATCTTGGTCTCTTACAGTCTCTAAAATCTGTACAAAAGTATTGTCATTTTTAAACTTCATAACATTCATTTTACCTTTTAATAAATTTAAATACTTGCAAATTTCGTCTGTAAACTCTTCTGCTGTTGTACATGAAAAAATCTTAATATCTTTCATTATTTTCCCTCCTATAAATTAAATATATAAAAGACTATAAGGCATAAATTTTCATTATACACTTATAGTCTTTATATCAATTTTTTTATTTACTTTTGTCAATTTGAATTTCATTTTCTTCTCCTTAAGTACAAAACTATAATATAACATTCACATTAATTTGTCAATAAAAAAGTAGTCATACAAAAATAGTATGACTACCTACTAACTCCCTAATTATTACTAAAAATAATTACTCTATTAAATAAAATTTAAATTTGTAAATTAATACAAAAAAAGATTACTTAAATCAATACAACAAGATTTATCCATATCCTGATTGCTAAATGTATTTAACACCAAATATATAAAAATAGGGAATTAGATATTATAAATTAGGCTGTTAGTTAAAGAGTACTCATTTAACTCAATACAAAAATATTAAGCACCTATATATTTAATTCTAATTTCTATATATATTATATGTTAAATATTTTTTATTATACTAAAAAATATTTTTTTATTAATTTATCCATTCCTCTACAATTTCTTTTTGTATATTTAAATTTCCTTTTCCATTTCCAATTTCAACATCAGGTTTTTTTGTGCCATGATAATCACTTCCGCCACTAATATATAATTTATTCTTTCTTGCATATTCTATTAAAACTTTAGTATTCTCAGTATTTGCAGAAGGATGAAAGCACTCTATTCCATCTAACTCTTTTTCTTCTCTAAGCTTGTCTATAAACTCTATTGTATTATCAAATCGATATTCAAATGGATGTGCTAAAAAAGCTAGTCCTCCTGCTTTATGTATTATATCAACAACATCTTTATATTGTGGCTTAGGAGTATCATCTGAACCTGTATAATATTCACTATCTGGGTTCATCAATCCTTTTCTAATAAAAGCATTTAAGGAATTTGCAAATTCTCCAAGAATCTCATAATTTTCTTTATGCCTTACAAGTTCTTTATAAATATAAATCGTAATGTAATCTGTTAATGGTATATCCTTTTCTATTTTATCCTCATCATAAATAAGACCTTTTTTATCACATATATCTAACAATTTTTTCTTAGACTCTTCTTGTTGCTTTTTTAATACCTCTTCTGAAAAGAATTGTTTAGACCATTCCTCTATTATTTTAGGCTCTTTTATTTTATACCCTAAAACTTCTATTTTTTTATTATTAAATGTAGCATTCATTTCAACACCTTTTATTATATGTCCTGTAAATATATCACTCTTTAAAGCTTTATCTTTATATTCCATGCATGTATTATGATCTGTTATTGATAT
>CALXAR010000054.1 GCA_944386345.1 uncultured Clostridia bacterium | reverse complement strand
AGTTAAATTACATGTATCTATAAATAAATTATCTTCTTCCAATCCATATACATCAGATTCTATAAATTTCTTTGTTGTAAATGCATAAGGTGTTGCATTAAACGTCTTATCAAATAGCTTCTTATCGTCAAAAAATCTCTTATATATTGCTACCTTATCCTTGTTTTCATATAAACTTAGAGTATCAACTTTACCATTATCTCCTACTACATAAACAAATTTTGGAGAAACAGAAAATACCATGCTCTCTGTATATGTTACATCTGTTTGTGAGTTTATTATCTCTTCAACATTTGTTGTATTTGTAAATACATCTTTTAATGAAAAATCTGTAAAATCTCTTAAATTAATATTTACACTTTTATATGTATATGTAACATTACCTTCTACATCACACTTTTCTTCACAATAAAGTGTAGAAAGTACATTATTAAAAATATATACATCTGTGTAATTATATATATGATCATATAATATACTAGAATCTTGTATATTATCAGATACATACATACTCTCTGCCTCTGATTTTAGCTTTTCATTTATCTTATTTTCTAATTCTACATCTTTTAAACCACTAATCTTAATATATGAAACATCAATTTTATTTCCCTCTAGTTCTTGAGAATAATCATAGAAAAAGCCAAGTTGCTCTATTATCTCAACAGTCATTGAATAATTTAATCCCTCATATGTCTCATTGTCAGTTATTAAAAGAGCATTTTCTTCTTCTAATTGACTAGTCTCCTCTGGTTTACTATCAGAAATAAATAATGTATATACTACTACACAACTTATAATTGCAAGTATACATATAATTCCAATAATAATCTTTTTATTTAATAGTTTTTTTGTTTTTTCTTCTGATTTTTCATCTTGTAGTTTAACTTCCTCTCCTGCAACTACACTTTTCTTATTTGCTTGTATATCTACTTCTTTAGTTTCAGAGTTATCTATATTTGAATTACTCATAATCTCCTCCCTTTTTGCTAATACTATATTATCATTTAATTAAAAAATATTCAATCTTTTTATAATTATTAAAAGCGATGTTGACATTTTATGTAAATAATGATATAATTAATTCTCGAAGTACACGTATATGTGACTTCCAAAATTTTGGAGGTCATAGTACCTCCAAATTTAATAAATAAGGAGGAAAATTAATGAAAAAAAAGGAATCAAAAAAGGAAGTTTGTCTTGACAATGTCTTATTTAGTAGACAGACAAAAAAAGGAGAAAATGTTATTGTATATTCTAAAAAAGGAAAAGTAGCCTATATTGCAACTTTAAATAGCAAGCATATCTTTACTATGAAAAGATATAATGATATATTCGTGCTATTAAATTCTTTAGAAGATAAGCTTGAGACACCTTTAGATTTTAACGTGTCAGTTGACTTTATGACTATGGAATCTATTATGGAGTTTCTAAAGTACAATACAGCAAATTCTCTAAAAGATACTATTGGTATAAGATTGTTTGAGCTTATAAATGATTTAACTGTACAAAGAAAAGCGTTAAGCACCAAACATATTGTAGACCAATATTTAAGCATTAGTGAATTAAAAAAACTAAAAGCATATTATGATAAATATAATGAAAAAGTAAAAGAATATTTTAATAGAAATTACTCTTCTCTTCCATTATATAATGTGCTTTATAATAAAGAGAAGCAAAGTAGCTTAACATCAAACATTATTGATGCTATAACTAATGAAAATTATAGTAGCAATAAGAAAGCTTTAGCTTGTGACCTAATTGTAGAGCTTGGAAATAAAGACTACTACTTCATGAGCGATAAAACAAAAGAAGAATTAGGCTATAAAATGTATTATATCAATAAGTCATTTACAAAAATAAATGATAACGATATAAAAAAGTTAAAGCCTAATAGGCTAAATATAGATAATTTATATTCTATATTAGTCAATCAAATGTAAATATTAAAGAGAAGCGATTGCTTCTCTTTTTTATGTTATCAATTATTCATACATCTTGCTATCTCTAGCAAATTATGATATAATATACAATGTATCTATATAAAGATATTTTTTTCAATAATTTGAAAGGAGAGATAATAATTATGAAAAAAAATTTAGAAAAAGGATTTTTCTTTGCCTGGGGGAATAATAGCTTTGGTAAAGAACAAGATTTAACTAAAACAATTGATATTGATTTAGCCACAAATGAAGGTGGTGGAATTGCATTAATTGCTGGGAAACATTTTTCTTTAGAAGAGTTAGGTTCTAATATTTTATTACAGGTAACAAATCATTCAAAATTACCTGTAAATATTAGAATTGAAAAGAAATTTTTCAATAATAAAATAGCAACAGCATTTGGAACAATAAACTCAAGAGAAGAAAAGGAAATTTTAGTTCCAATTAACAAGCAAGAAAAAAAGAATATTAAGGAAGTAGTCATTGCAATATTACTTGAAGATAATATTGATGAAAAGAAAAAACACACTATCTCTTTAAAGGCTTCAATTTAACAAAAACGGATGGTTTTAATACCATCCATTTTTTTATTTATACAAAAAAAGCCTCCCACACTTCATGTGTGAGAGTATTAGAGAAGAAATAGCTAAACTAGATGAATAAAAATTTTTTACATCTAATAATTAGTTTACGTATCGTTCTGTTTTCGTTTTTTTAAAAAAAAATTATTTTTTTTATTCACTAATTTAACTACATCTTTATTATAACACGAATTTTATGTAAAGTCAAGAGGCTTTACATATATTTTTTATATTTTAATAGAATCTGCCCCATCTTTTATTATTTTAGCAGATATATCGTAGAGCTCTTGCTCCTTACTATCTAAATTATACAACTTATTTTTTATCACACCAGTATTTCCAATAACGCTTAAAGAGCTAATATATACATCTTTTTCAGGATCATATGTTGATACAGGAATCTCCTCTAGTTCGTTATTTATAATACATCTTGTTATTTTAGATAGAGCTGTAGCAACTCCGTAGCATGTATATCCCTGAAGCTTTGCCACCTCAAATCCATCTTTTTTTACATTCTCTTCAATATCTAACATTTCTTTTTCAGTTAGATAGTCTTTTATATCATATGTCTTATTTACTTTAACAGATGACCAAGCCACAAACTGTGAATCTCCATGCTCGCCAAAAATATATCCAGAGATACTCTTTAACGGAAATCCTAGTTTATTTGCTATCTCATAACGAAGCCTTGATGTATCAAGCAATGTGCCTGTTCCAATTACAAGTGAAAAATTATTATTATACATTTTTGCAATTTTTAGAGTCATTATATCTAATGGATTACTTGCAACAAGTATAATTCCTCTAAAATTAGCTTTATTTACGTTTTCCATTATTTCTTCTATTATTTTATTACATCCTTCTATATCTTCCATTCTAGATACCTTTTTGGTCCCCTGAGGCATACCTGCTGTAATACATAATATATCTGCATCTGATATACTCTCATAATCACCATAACTAATGTTATTTATATAGCTTCTAGAAAAAGCAAGGCTATGAGAGAGATCTAAAGCTTTTCCGACTGTCTTTTCCTTATTAATATCAATTAAAACAATCTCATTTACATCTATGACTTGATTTACTAAAGAATATGCATAAGACATTCCTACATTCCCACAACCAATTATTCCAATTTTATAACTCATAATCAATACCTCTTATTATATTATTAATTTTATATTAAAAAAATTATTTTTTCAATAAAATAGAGTCTGAATTTTTACAGACTCATTTATTTTAAATACTCTTTTAGCTCTGTTAGTTTTTCCTTTGTATCGTTTACTCCTAACTCATACATTTCTTTTAATACTTTCTCATTTTTTTCTATTCTTTTTATTTTTATATGCTTAGATGGTCTTATTAAAAATACATCGCGAGTTTTTGATAAAAGCTCTACTTCATCTACAGACTTATTGTATACTCTATACCTTTTAGCCATTGCGTCTATAAGTTTAGGATAATCTTTATATACAACTTTTGCAAGAGAAGTATTAGCTCTTCTTTTTCTATATCCTACAGGTCTAGTAAGTACAACAATTATCTTGTCATATCCCATTTTAACCATTTTATCTATTGGAATAGAGTCTGCAATACCGCCATCTAAATATTTTTGACCGTTAACTTCAACAGGCTTAGATACAAAAGGCATTGACCCAGATGCTCTAAGATACTCCACATTTTCTCCTTTAAGCTCGTCAATTTTTTTATATTCTGCCTTTCCAGTATACATATTTGTAACTACTGCATAAAAGTCTTCTTTAGTCCTTTTAAAAGATGCATAATTAAAATCATCTAAAATATTTGGTATGTCATTAAAGCAAAACTCCTGATTTACTATATTTCCAGTAGTAATTAAAGGATAAAGACCCATATACCTTTTATCTTTTATATATTTTAAATTAAATCTAATACCTCTTCCTCTCTGTCTTGATTTAAAATTTACTCCAAACAAAGCACCTGCAGATACTCCCATTATACAATCAACTTTTATCTTCTCATCTAAAAGTACATCTAATACTCCACATGTATACATTCCTCGCATTGCTCCGCCTTCAAGCAACAAACCAACTTTCATTTTCTCCCTCCTACTTAACTATTCCTCTTTTTATAACTTCAAGCTCCTGCGCATATTGTTTAAGTCCTTCTTCCTTAGAGATATTACCATTTAATATCTCCATCTTTTTTGAAAAAGTTAATGTAGCTATAACTCTAACTGCAGCATATATCTCTTCTTTTGAGCTTATTCTTAGTAGTTTAAAATTTACATACTCTGAAATATTGTCAATATCAATCATTTTTAATGGTTGAATTTTTGTTTCATTTAAATACTGAAATATGTTGATATAATATGAGCTATTATTTTTTTGCTTATCTAAAATCTGAACTAGATATTCATATGTAGCTTTAAATATATCTTTGTTTGATTCTTGTAATATTTTTAAAAAGTTTTCGCTTTCTTTATCAAATTCTTTTCCTAGCATGTAATTTATTAAGTCTTCTCTTGTTTCAAAATACTGATAAAAACTACCTCTAGCTATTGATGCATCATTTACTATATTTTTTACCGACATGTCTATTAATGGAACACGTGCAAACTCTTTCTTTACAGCATCTTCTATTCTCTGTCTCTTTTGAGAACTCAAATTAAAATACGTAGTAGTAGGCATAACCTCTCACCTCTTCTTTATATAATTTTATATGACATAGTGTCATTTTGTCAATGAAAATTATGTGAAAGATTAATTTTCATACTTTTAAGTTACATTAATACATATATATCAAGGAGGTATTAAATGTTAAAAGCTAACAATAATTATTTAAAACTTAATAACAACTATTTGTTTGCAAAAATAGCAAGTGAAAAGAAAAAGTATTTAGAAAAATGTAATTTACCACTAATAGATTTAAGTATAGGTGATGTAACATTACCAATTGTAAATAGTGCAAAAAAAGGAATTGATAAAGCAAGTCTTTTACTATCTAATATAGATACTTTTGAGGGATATCCCCCATCTTCAGGGCACAATTTTTTAAAAGAAAAAATTATATCATATGATTATACCCCAAAGAGTGTAAATATTTCTAAAGAAGAAATATTTATTTCAGATAGCTCAAAATCTGATATATCAAATATTCTTGATATTTTTCCATCAGATTTAAATGTTGCTATACAAAATCCAGTTTATCCTGTATATGTAGATTCAAATATAATTAGAGGGAATAATATACTATACTATTCGACAATTAATGAACTAATATACAATATAGAAAATAACGAGGAATTCTTAATAGACATAGTATATATATGTTCCCCTAACAACCCTACAGGAGAAGTAATTACTAAAGAAAACTTAGAAAAAATTATTTGCCTTGCACAAAAATATGAGTTCATAATATTTTTTGATGCAGCATATGAGGCGTTTATTCAAGATAAAGATATACCTCATAGCATATATGAAATAAAAAAAAAAAAAAAAGTAGCTATAGAGTTTAAAAGCTACTCTAAAAC
>CALXAR010000053.1 GCA_944386345.1 uncultured Clostridia bacterium | reverse complement strand
TATCCAAAGCTTCCAGTTTTTGATATAGAAAATAGTATACAACTTGAACAAAGTGTTTTTAAAGATATGATTAGAAGAACACTATTTTCTGTTAGTACAGATGAAAATAGACCAGTATACAATGGTGCTTTAGTAAAAGTAGAAGATAATGTTTTAACAATTGTAACAATTGATGGATTTAGATTATCTCTAAAAAAACATATTTGTGAAAAAGAAATTAATAATTTTAAAGCTATTATTCCTGGAAGAGTATTATCAGAGCTTCTAAAAATATTAAGTGATAATGAAGGTGAAATGGTAAGAATTGGAATTAATAGAAATCAGGCTTTATTTGAAATTGGAAATAGTATAATAATAAGCAGATTAATTGAAGGAGAATTTTTAAATTATCAAAGTATTATTCCAGAAAAATATGAGACAAAAGTTAGAGTAAGAACAAAAAAATTGCTTGATTCTTTTGAAAGAGTTGCTTTATTTGCAAAAGAAAATAAAGAAAAAGATAAAAAATCTCCAGTAAAAATGAGATTAAGCCTTGATGGAATTACACTAAGCTGTGTAAGTGAGAATGGTGATGCAAGAGAAGATATAGCAGCACTTGTTGAAGGTAAAGAATTAGAGATAGGATTTAACCCAAGATATGTAATAGATGCTTTAAAAGTTATTGAGGATACAGAAATTTGCATTGAGTTTACTACAAGTATTTCACCTGTATTATTTAAACCTGTAGTTTCTAACGAATTTACATATGTAGTTTTACCAATAAAAATAAAACAAGACTAAACTAAATTTTAATATAATAATAAAGCATGAGTATCTTTTATTCATGCTTTTATTTTTGAGAGGTAGAAGATATGTATTTAAGTAAATTGAAACTAGAAAATTTTAGAAATTATGAAAATCAAGAATTGAATTTAATAAATGGGATTAATTTGTTTTTAGGTGATAATGCACAAGGCAAAACAAATATAATTGAGGCTATATATATTTGCGCTTTTGGAAAATCATATAGAACACTAAAAGATAACGAGTTAATTATGTTTGGGAAAGAATACTGTAGAATAAATTTAGACTATATAAAAAATGATAATAATTTTAATACATCCTTTTTTATTGATATATTAAATAGAAAACAGATTAAAAATAATGAAATAAAAATAAAAAAAATAGCAGACTATGTAGGTGAGATACCTATTGTAATATTTTCTCCTGAGAGTTTAGATGTAGTAAAAGGAGCACCTTCAAAAAGAAGAAATTTTATAGATATGATTTGCTGTCAATTATCTAAGTCATATATAATTTACCATCAGGAATATATGAAGTGTTTAAAAATAAAAAATAGTATTTTAAAAAATGATTATATTGATGAAAATTATATAGAAGTACTACATGAAAAGATGAGTAAATACATAAAAAATATAGTTGAATATAGAAAAAAAATAGTAGAATTATTAAATAAATATTCTAAGACTATCCAAAAGAAGCTAACTGATGAAAAAGAGGAAATAGAAATATTATATAATACTGATTTTTTAAATATGGATGAACAGGAAATAAAGAAATATTTAGATGAGCATTTATATATAGATAAACTTAGAAAATCATCTATAAAAGGGATTCAAAGAGATGATTTAGAAATTTATATAAATCAAAAAGAAGTCTCTAAATTTGGTTCTCAAGGTCAAAAAAGAACAGCTTTACTTACATTAAAGCTTGCAAATTTTGAATTATTAAAAGAATTAAAAGAAGAAACACCAATTCTTTTATTGGATGACATTATGTCTGAACTTGATAGTAAAAGGATTAACTTTTTATTACGATATATCGAGAATTATCAAAGTATTATAACTACTACAGAGGATACTTTTGTAAAGGATATAAGCAATATAAAAATTTATAAAGTTTCAAATGGAAGACTTGAAAATTAATATAAAAGTATGATATAAATAAAAAGTACAGAAGAAATTTATGAAAAGAGGTAGAGAAATGGCAAATTATGATGAAAATCAAATACAAGTACTAGAGGGCTTAGAGGCAGTTAGAAAAAGACCTGGTATGTACATAGGAAGTATATCATCAAGAGGTTTGCATCATCTAGTATATGAGATAGTAGATAATGCAGTTGATGAAGCACTAGCAGGTTTTTGTACAGAGATAAATGTTGAAATATTGCCAGATAATATAATTAGTGTTAAAGATAACGGAAGAGGAATTCCAATTGGAAAACATCCAAAGATGGGAATATCAACTCTAGAAGTTGTATTTACAATTTTACACGCTGGAGGAAAATTTGGCGGTGGCGGATACAAAGTGTCTGGTGGTCTTCATGGTGTTGGTGCATCAGTTGTAAATGCTTTATCTGAGAGTCTATATGTTGAAGCTTGTGATGGAGATGGAGTTTATGCTGCATCATTTGCAAGAGGAAAAACAATTGAGCATGCACACAAAATTGCTGATGGTAAAAAATCAGGAACAAAAGTTGTATTTAAACCAGATGCTCAGATTTTTGAAACTACTGAATTTGATACAGAGGTTTTAGTTCAAAGATTAAGAGAGATGGCCTTTTTAAATAAAGGGTTAAAAATAACTCTATGGGATAAAAGAGTAGAAGGCAGCGAACAAATGGTATTTCACTATGAGGGCGGAATAAAATCATTTGTAGATTTTCTAAATAAAGGAAAAGAGACAATTGGTCCTAATGTAGTATATTTTGAAGGAGAAGACAATAACGTTCAAGTTGAGGTTGCACTTCAATATTCAACCTCTTATTCAGAAAATATTTTATCATTTGTAAATAATATTCCAACACCTGAAGGCGGTACACATGTTGACGGATTTAAAAGAGGACTTACTAAAGCATTTAATGATTACGGTAGAAGATTTAATATCTTAAAAGAAAAAGACTCTAATCTAGCTGGTGAAGATATTCGTGAAGGTATAACTGCTGTAGTAAGTGTTAGAGTATTAGAGCCCCAATTTGAAGGACAGACAAAAACAAAGCTTGGAAATAGTGAAGTAACAGGTGTTGTTAATAATATAATGATTAATAAAATGGGACAATTCTTAGAGGAGACACCTAATGTTGCAAAAGTTATTGTAGAAAAAACACTTAGTGCACAAAGAGCAAGAGAAGCAGCAAGAAAAGCAAGAGATTTAGCTAGAAGAAAAACTCCTCTTGAGTCATCAACTTTACCTGGTAAGCTTGCAGATTGCTCAGAAAAAGATGCTTCAAAATGTGAAATTTATATTGTTGAGGGTGATTCTGCAGGAGGTAGTGCAAAACAAGGAAGAGATAGAAGATTTCAAGCAATACTTCCTTTATGGGGAAAAATGCTAAATGTTGAAAAGGCAAGAGCTGATAAAATATATAACAATGAGAAATTATCACCAGTAATTATTGCTTTAGGAGCAGGAATTGGTAACGATTTTAATATAGATAAGCTAAGATACCATAAAATTATACTAATGGCTGATGCCGATGTTGATGGAGCTCACATTAGAACATTATTATTAACATTTTTCTTTAGGTATATGAGACCATTAGTAGAGCAAGGCTATGTATATATAGCTCAGCCACCTCTATTTAAAATATCTAAAAAAGGAATAGAAGATGTATACTGCTATAATGAAGCTGATCTTGATAAAAAAATTAAAGAATTAGAAGAACAAGGTATTGCAAGAGATTCTTTAAGTATTCAAAGATATAAAGGTCTTGGTGAGATGGATTCAGATCAATTATGGGAGACAACTATGAATCCTGAAACAAGAATACTTGTTCAAGTTCAACTTGATGATGCTATTAAAGCAGATCAAATATTCTCAATTCTTATGGGTGAGAATGTAGAGCCAAGAAGAGAGTTTATTGAACAAAATGCAAAATATGTAACAAATCTTGATGTTTAGAAATTTATAGCACAACTAGAAAACTAGCTGTGCTATATTTATAATATAGGAGGGGATATAATGGAAAGAAGTATTTGGGAGAAAATGGCACTAGAAAGTGTTACACTAAATGAAGAATATACTAAGTTCTTAAATATTGGATATTTCTTAGTAAAAAGGAATGATAAAGACTATGTAGTAGGTTTATATAGAATATTTCCATTACATGGAGAACAAGAAGATTTAACTAATTTTGAGAATGTCTATGTAGTATATGATATAAAAGAAGACTTAGTTTATGATGAATTTGAAAACGAAGATATGGAGATATTTAGTTTTTTACCAGCCATTGATACAGTACAATTTGATAATAGCTATCTTGAAGATGAAGAAATTGAAAAGCTAAGAAAAAAAGTAAAAGAATCAATTGAAGAATATGTAGAAAATAAAGTATTACCAGAAGAGTATTTTAATTCACTTTTAAAAGTATATGGAATAGTGGACAAGTCTTCAAAAGATTTCTATGAGTTTTTTATAAAAGAATGTAAAGCTTTTATAAAATAAAGAAAAAACTATTGACAAATTACATAATTGTGGTATAATTAGACTCGTAAAGTAGAGGAAATCTTCTCACCTTACGAGTTTTTGTCTTAGTAAGGTATCAATAAAAATACATATATTCAATATGTTATATTTTTTTGAGATGAGAAGATTGCCGTACAAAGCAATCTTTTTTTATATAATTTTTGTGGAGGTGTTTCTTATAAAACAAGATTTTTTAATTAATGAACAAATTGAATTTTCTAAAGTACAAGTAGTAAATTCTGAAGGTCAAAAAATTGGTTTGATGCCAACAGAAAAAGCTATTGAACTTGCAGAAGAGGAAGGATTAGATTTGGTGCTTGTATCGCCTAATCCATCAAATCCAGTATGTAAAATATTAGATTATAGCAAATATAAGTTTGAAATGAATAAGAGAGCTAAAGAATCTAAGAAAAAACAAAAAACTATTGAGGTAAAAGAAGTCAGAATATCACCTAATATTGATAAACATGACTTAGAAGTAAAAGCAAAAAATGCTAGTAAGTTTATTGATGATGGAAATAAAGTAAAAGTTACAATGCGTTTTAGAGGTAGAGAGTTAAACTTTATTGATCAAGGAAGAGAAATTATGAATAACTTTAGAGATTTAATCGTCGATGCTCAAGTAGAAAAAGAAGCAAAGATGGAAGGAAGAAATCTTATTATGTTTTTAGTACCAAAGCAAAAATAATGGTGTTTGAGAGAGGAGAGAATTATTATGCCAAAAATGAAAACACACAGTTCATCAAAGAAAAGACTATCAGTAACAGGTGCTGGTAAAGTAAAAAGAAATGTTGCAAATCGTGCACATAAACTAACAGGTAAATCTTCAAAGAGAAAAATGGCTTTAAAACAATCTGCATATGTACATAGTGCAAATCAAAAAGCTGTTAAGAAGTTATTACCATATCAATAATTAATTAGAATATACATTCGAAAGGAGAGAATTTAGATGGCAAGAGTAAAAGGAGCTGTTACAACAAGAGCTAGACATAAAAAAGTTCTTAAAAGAGCAAAAGGATATTTTGGAGCAAAATCAATAAGATTTAGAATGGCAAATCAAGCTGTTATGAAATCTGGTAATTATGCATATGTAGGAAGAAAACAAAAGAAGAGAAACTTCAGACAATTATGGATTGCTAGAATTAACGCTGCTGCAAGAATGTGTGGAACTACATATTCTAAATTAATGAATGATTTAAAAGCTGCAAACGTAACTATTAATAGAAAGATGTTAGCTGAAATGGCAGTTAATGATATGAATGGATTTAAAGCTTTAGTTGAAAAAGTTCAAAAATAATAAAATTAGGAGGTATTTATGTTAGCAGGAGAAATTAGAAAAGGTGTAACATTTGAGTTTGAAGGAAATGTTTATAGAGTTGTAGACTTTATGCATGTTAAACCAGGTAAAGGTTCTGCATTTGTTAGAACTACATTAAAAAATGTTATGACTGGTAAAAACTTAGAAAAAACTTTCAACCCAACTGAAAAACTTGATGAAGCTCAAGTAACAGTAGAAGAAATGCAATTTTTATATGAAAGCGGAGACAATTATGTATTTATGAATACTGAAAACTATGAGCAAAAAGAATTAACAAAGGAACAAATTGAAGATACATTACCTTATTTAAAAGATAATATGATAGTAAAAGTATTATCATATAAAGGTACTATATTTGGAGTAGAACCTCCTACTTTTGTTGAATTAGAAGTTACATATACTGAGCCTGGTATAAAAGGTTCAACTGCAACAGGAACAACTAAGCCAGCAACAGTTGAAACTGGTGCTACATTCCAAGTTCCAATATTTGTAGAAATTGGAGATAAAATAAGAATTGATACAAGAACTGGATCTTACATGGAGAGAGTTTA
>CALXAR010000052.1 GCA_944386345.1 uncultured Clostridia bacterium | reverse complement strand
CTGAAGAATTGCTTTTAAATGCTACAGAAATTGCTGTTATATATAAAAAAGAGATTGCATATGGAGATACTGTCTCATGCTTTTATAAAGATGATACAATATATTTATTTAACAAAGAAAAGAATATATTAAATGGAGTAATAAAAATAAAATAGGAGCTTGCTCCTATTTTTTGTTTATTTTTTACTGTATTTTCTATCTTTTTTCCTATTTAAATTTTTCTTTTTATATATGAGTATAATAGCCGATATGAATATAATCAAAACTCCTGTAAATATTATTATATTCTCAATATTAATATTAATCCATTTAATAAGGCTAAACTCTAATTTCTCATCTAAAGTAACATCCATTTCTTTTATGAAATTTTCATCAAAATATACTTTTATTTTTCCTATAGTTTCTCCCTCTTTTATAGTATAATCTAGACTTTCAAGGCCTTCATATTCTATTTTAATACAATCTTTATCAATTACATCTGTATATATTAAGACATCTTCTTTAGAAAGAATATTAACGCTATCTTGTTTTGTACAAACGCAGGGTATCTCATATAACAAATCCCCAACAGAAACTATATTTTGCATTGAATAGCTATTAATAATACTCTCATAAATAGTCTCTGTATCAATAACATTATACATAGTAGATGAATACATTGATGCTCCTGTAACGATTGTAAGTAGCTCTACTCCTTCATCCTCAGAAAAACTAGCAAGACAGAGTCCAGCATCTCCTGTTGTTCCTGTTTTTCCCCCTATAATATAATCTACATCAATTCCATACCTTGCTCTTGCTGAATCTATAGTACTTCTAACAGTTATATTTTTGTCTGTAGTAGTGTATTCGCTTAAGCTCATTATTTCCTTAAGAGTCTCATTTTCCATTGCATACTTCATCATTTTCGCTAAATCGTTTATAGTTGAGTAGTTATTGTCATCATCAAGTCCAGTAACATTGCTAAAACTTGTATTATTCATTCCAAGCTCTTGTGCTTTCTCATTCATTTTATTAATAAAAGTATCTTCATTTTCAAATATAATATTTGCAAGATACTCTGCGCTATCTGCACCAGATGGAACAAGCATTGTTGCAATTAAATCATAGTATGTAAGTACTTGACCATCATATATTCCTGCTGTTACAAGCTCACTATCAACTTTATTTTGAATATAACTATAGTCAATTGTAATACTCTCATTTATATTTTGAATATTTTCTATTGCAATAATTGCAGTCATAACCTTTGTAATGCTTGCAAAAGAAATTGTCTTATCCACATTTTCCCCATAAAGTAGCTCCATATTTTCTAAATTATATACTCCGACATTTGGAGAATATAACTCATCCTCTAGATTTATACTAGCAAAAATATAATTACTAAAAACAATTGTAAATACTATATATATCAAAAAAATCTTCTTTCTCATAGAATTATTTTAACACAATACTAATACTTTTAAAAGTTTATTGCATAATTTAAGATTTATTTCACAAAATAATGTTAGGTGATTAATATGGTTCAAATGACACATAGATTTGAAATGCGTGATGGTATAGCTCAAATTGTTATATATATTTATACGCCCTTAGACTATGAATTTGCAACAGATGATAAAGTAATACGATATAATGCAAGTTACACAGCAGATAAAATACGTAACTACGTACAAGATAATTTTTCTAAGCTATCAGATACTCCAGTAATGCTAATTATGGATGGAATAATACTAGGAAGTCTTTCTTTAAATACAATACTTAAAAAGAATTAGAATATAAAAAGCAATCACTTTACAGTGATTGCTTTTATGTATAAATGTACAATGAAAAAAAATACATACCTTTATTATACACTAAATATATTCAAATTACAATAAAGGTATCTCTTTTTTAATTAAAATTTATTGTACAAAGTTCTCGCATTCTCCTGTTTCAAAGAAACTTTTTATATTATCCATTGTAACTTGACCAATTTTATTTAATGCCTCTTTAGTAAAGAAAGCTTGATGAGATGTTATTACTACATTAGGCATAGATAAAAGTATAGATAATTCTGGGCTTCTATAATATGAGTTTGACATATCATTTAAGAAGAAATCTCCTTCATCATCAAAAACATCTAAGCCTACTCCACCAATTTTTTCACTACTTAATGCTTTTATAAGATCATCGCTATTAATTAATTTTCCTCTACTTGTATTTATAATATATACTCCGTCTTTCATCTTAGCCATTGATTCTTTATTTATCATATTTTCGTTCTCTTTTGTCAATGGGCAGTGAAGAGAAATAATATCAGATTTTGCATAAAGCTCATCTAAATCTACATATCTAAATCCAAGTTCCTTTTCAGCTTCTTTATCTTGATATACATCATAAGCTAAAACTTCTGTTCCAAATCCTTTCATTATTTGGATAAAAACTTTACCTATTTTTCCTGTACCTATTACACCAATTGTTTTACCGTGAATATCAAATCCTAATAGACCATTTAAAGTAAAGTTATATTTTTTTGTTCTTTGATAAGATTTATATATTTTTCTATCAACACTTAGTAAAAGGGCTACAGCATGTTCTGCAACAGCATAAGGTGAATATCTTGGAACTCTAACCACTTTTAAGCCTTCAGGTAGATTTTGTATATCTACATTATTAAATCCAGCACAACGCAATACAAGTAATTTTACTCCACAATTTTTTAAAGTCTCTAAAGTCTCTTTGTCTGCTATATCATTTACAAAAATACATACAGCATCATATCCTGCTGCAAGCGGAGCAGTCTCACTATTTAATTTTGTTTCTAAATACTTAATTTCAAAGCCGTAGTTTTTATTATAATCTTCAAATAACTTTTTATCATAAGGCTTTGTGTCATAAAATAAAATCTTTACCATAACAATTCCTCCTGTTTTTTAGCACAAAATATTATACCACTTTTTTTCTTACCACACAATATTTTTAGCAATTATATTACTAAAAATAACTAAAAATGTATAAAAATTTGAATAAGTACTATATTATATGTTATAATTTTAATGTGAGGTTTTTTTATGAAGGAATTTGATATTCAAAAAATACTATCTGATATTGATAAAATGTATTTAGATGATGAATACATAAGCTATATATCAGATTTAATAGAAAATGATGCAGTTAAATCAATGAAAAATTTTATACAACATGGTACAACTACTACACTTGAGCATTGTCTTAAGGTATCATATGTAAGCTATAAAATAGCAAAGAAGTTAAACTTAGATGCAAAGTCTACAGCTAGAGCTGGATTACTACACGACTTATTTTTATATGATTGGCATAAAGTAAAAGAAAAAAAGCCCCTATTTAAAAAACACGGTTTTACTCATCCACAAAAAGCACTAGAAAATGCCTGTAAATACTTTCATTTAAATGATATTGAAAAAGACATTATAGCTAAACATATGTGGCCACTTACTTTTAGAAAAATACCAAAATACAAAGAAAGTATAGTTGTTACTTCTGTAGATAAATACTATTCTACTATAGAAACATTTGAGCCACTGGCTTCAAAAATAAAAGAAAAAAATTTTCAATCAAAGAAAAATTATTCTGAATAATGTATTGACATTTATTTACAAAGGTGTTAAAATAAATACTGTTCACACGGGAGTGTGGCGGAACTGGCAGACGCACAGGACTTAAAATCCTGCGAGGGTTAAACCTCGTACCGGTTCGATTCCGGTCATTCCCACCAGTGAATTAGAAGTCATAGTAAAAATACTATGACTTTTTTTATTATTATTTTATCTATATGCTATATTAATATTTAAAATATTGAGTTACGATGCAATTTAATTATTTAATTAAAAAGAAACGCAAAAAATTGCGTTTCTTTTATTATATTCTAATCTTTTCTCCTATATAAATTAAATTTGGATTTTGTATACTATTTAGTCTTACAAGCTCATTTACTGTAGTACCATATTTTTGAGCAATTTCAGATAAAGTATCACCATTTCTTACAAGATAAATTGTATTCCCTGTTGCATGTGTATCATATCTTACTGTCTCTATAACAAGTCTTTGCCCTACATATATTAAATTAGGGTTTAAAATTCTATTTTCACTTGCAATACTCTGAACAGTTACATTATATTCTCTTGCAATATTTGATAAAGTATCTCCACTTTTTACAGTATAATATATAGTACTATTATCTTCATTTCCCTGAGCATTTTCTGTTGTTCTTATTATAAGTCTTTCTCCAACATAAATTAGATTTGGATTTTGTATATTATTTAGTCTTACAATACTATCAACTGTTGTTCCATATTTATATGCTATCTGAGCTAAAGTATCTCCAGCTTCAACTGTTATTGTTACGTCTACTCCATTATTTTGAGGCACAACATTATTTCCAGAACTAGAAATAGCATCTGTACTATCTAAGAAGATATCTTCTGTAAATCTGTCTAAATCAACATTACCATTTATGCCTGAGACTCTACCTGTATCTGAATATTGAAATCCAGTCCATACACTCCAATTTCTAAAAAGCTCTGGCTCTTCAACTCCATATTCAGCTATCCATAAAGGATAAGAAGATAGACTAGAATCAAAAACGTTTCCTGCATTGTATGCATCACTATATACTATAGCTTTTTTACCTGTAACCTCTTCTAATCTTTGTAGGAAAGCTATAGATATAGCATTTACCTCTGAATTTGATAATCCTCCAAAATACTCAAAGTCCATAGCAAGTAAACAGTCTGGTGAAGTACCATTAATTACAGATGCAAAATAATCAGCTTCTTCTATGGCTTCCTGTGTACTTCTTGAAGTAACATAGTGATAAAAACCAACTTTTAGTCCAGCTGCTTTAGCATTATTATAGTTTTCTCTAAAATATGGATCAATAAAATTTGTTCCTTCACTTGTTCTTATATATACTATATCTATTCCTGCATTCCTAACTGAGTTATAGTTTATATATCCTTGATATTCACTAACATCAATTCCTCTATATATAACATCACTTGAAGGAGAAATAGCATAAGCAAAACTTGAAATTATCTGTAGTAATAAAATTAATGTTAATACAAAACTAAATTTTAATTTTTTCAATTTTATCCTCCTAAGATAGCAATAACTATCTATTACATTTTATGAGATTTACTAATTATTGTGATTTCCCATCATTTTATTTGCATTAATAGATAAATATTGTATAATATATTTGGTGATTAATTATGAATAGAAATTTATATGATTATTTAAATAGTAACATTCTACCTAAATATGAACATAATATTGGAGGTCATGATATAGAGCATATAAAGTATGTAATATCAAGAAGTAAAGAAATAGTAGATGAATTTAACTTAGATGTAAATGAAGATATGGTATATACTATTGCCATGTTTCACGACATAGGATATTCTGTAAATCCAGATGAGCATGAAAAAGTATCTGCAGATATGTTTATGCAAGATGAAGAAATGAAAAAGTATTTTAATGATGAGCAAAGACAAATAATGTATGAAGCAATTGTAGATCACAGAGCAAGTCTAGAATATGAAGCAAGAAATATCTATGGTAAAATTGTATCCTCCGCAGACAGAGAAATATCTGTAAAAAACATGCTTATTCGTTCGCTAAGATTTCACAAAGATAAGCACATAGCAGAAAATCCAACACTAGATGATGTTATAGAATATTCATTTAAGAAATTATACAGTAAATATAGCAAAACTAATGGATATGCTAAAATGTATTTTAAAGATCAAAAATACATAGATTATATTGATGGTATTAATGTTTTATTAAATAATAAAGAATTATTTATCAATGAAGAGAAAAAAATTGCAAAAGAAATAAACTTATATTAAATAAGTGCAACAGCACTTATTTTTTACCAGAAAGATAAAATCTAACAAATAGCTTTTAAAATGCAAATTAATATATAAGTCTTGACACCATATTAATTAAGTGATAGAATATCAATCAGCGGGAGTGTGGCGGAACTGGCAGACGCACAGGACTTAAAATCCTGCGAGGGTTAAACCTCGTACCGGTTCGATTCCGGTCATTCCCACCAAAGTAAAATCATCCAAGTACTGGATGATTTTTTTATTTACTAAAAATTTGTTTTTATTTATATATATTATAAAAAAATAGCGACTTTTTAAAGTCGCCATTTTTACATAATTATATCATCTACTATTTTTTTAAAACATATACAAGCCATTTGTTATTTTTTTCTCCGCCTTCTTCATGAAAATCTTGTATCTTAAATTTTGTCTGAGCAATTATATTATCTAATTCTTCTTTACAAAAATAATTGTAATAACGATCTGCTCCCATATGATACTCATTACTAAAATCTACCCATTCATTATCTATAGATTTTGTTTCACGATTAATTGCATTAAATATAAATATACCATTATCTTCAAGATTATCATATACTTTTTGTATTATTTCATTTGCATCATCTCTAGTAAAATGAACAAACACTCTCCAGCAAAAAATACCATTATATTTTTCTTTAAAATCATCCTCTAGTACATTAAACTTAATAGTATTTAGTCCTTGCTTTTGTATAGCCTCTAAAAATGCATCAGCTGTATCACTTGCTGTTACTTTAAAGCCTAAACTCTCTATATACTTAGCATTTGCTCCATCACCTGAGCCTATTTCAAATACCTTTGCATTATGTGGCAATGAAGAAAAACTACGCTTTATTAGCTCTTGTAATCTCTCACGCTTCTTTTTTGCCTTTGATGGATCAAGTCTATCATGTTCAATAGTAGTAGCTAGATATACACCTGCTTTCTTTTGGTATACCTCTACAGTTTTCATATTTTCTTTACTCATAATAACTAATTCCTCCTAAATTTAGAATAATTTATATAACTGTTTACCACAAAGATTATAACATAGATAATACGTAAATATCAATCATTATTATATAAAATAGATTAATACATTTAGTTTTCTAATAAAATAAAAAAACTCACATGTAATTAACATGCGAGTTTTTATCTTACTTCTATTCTCCATAGTATGCATCAATTAAGATTTGTTTTAAATCTTCAACTAAAGGTAATTTTGGATTAGCTGTTGTACACTGATCTTCAAAAGCTTTATATGCAAGCTCTTCAACTTTTTGCATATATTCTTCCTCATCAATTCCTTCCTCTTTAAATGATGTTGACATATT
>CALXAR010000051.1 GCA_944386345.1 uncultured Clostridia bacterium | reverse complement strand
ATGTAGAGGTACTCCAAGAATAGCAAATAGGCTATTAAAAAGAGTAAGAGATTTTGCACAGGTAGAAAAAAAAGAGTTTATAGATTATGATATAGCAAAAAGAGCTTTAGATAGATTAGAAGTAGATGAGATTGGACTTGATAATACAGATAGAATAATGCTTGATGCTGTAATAAAAAAATTTAATGGTGGGCCCGTAGGGCTTGATACGCTTGCTGCGTGCATAGGAGAAGATAAGGATACAATAGAAGATGTATATGAGCCATATTTAATGCAAATAGGCTTCCTTACTAGAGGCCCTAGAGGAAGAATGGCAACTTCTCTTGCTTATGAGCATTTAGGCATAGAGTATCCATATAAAAATAAGTAGGAGAAAATTATGAAAAAAGTTTTAATGCATGTATGTTGTGCTCCGTGTTTTATTACAATACAAGAAGATATTGAGCAAAACGGAATGCTTATTGATGGAAAAAGAGAAAAGGTCGATATGACAGCTTATTGGTATAATCCTAATATTCATCCAAAAGCAGAATATGAAAGAAGAAAAGACTCTTTTATTAAATTTTGCAACATGAAGAATGTTAAAAATGTAATTTGTGATGAGTATGATATGAATGGCTTCATTAAAGAAGTTGTAGAAAATGTTGGAGAAGGTAAAAAATGGAATATCAGATGTAAATATTGCTATTATAGAAGACTTGAAAATGCTTTTAAATATGCACATGATAACGGATATGATATTGTATCTACTACACTTACAAGAAGTCCATATCAAAATCATGATGTCATTAATTTAGTAGCAGAGACACTTTCTAAAAAATATGGTGTTAAATATGTGTATTCAGATTATAGACATACATATTATGAAGGACAAAAAAAGGCAAGAGAGTATGGGTTATATATGCAAAAGTTTTGTGGCTGCGTCTTTTCATTTGACGCAGGAAAGTGGGTGTACTAATGAAAAAATATTCAAAAGGAAAATTAAAATTTAAAAGACTATTTATATTACTAATAATATTATTAGTAGTAATACTAATAGCTGGATTAATATTACTGTTTGCATTTTGCTTAAATGATAAGTTTGAAGTATCTTCAGAAGTAAACGATGCTGCTAATGTTTCAGACGATATTGCAGCTAATTCTGAGCCAATAATAGTTGATAATCTAATTGTGGGAGCAATATATGAAAATACATGGGTAAGTACAAATAAATACTATTTAAAAAGTAATAAGAAGACAGATTTAGAGACTTATGTATATGATATTGATTCAAGAGCTGGAGAGTATATAATAGAAGATGTATACACTTATGGCGATAGTGTTTTTGTAGATAGTACATATCCAAATTATATAGATGAGTATTTTGCAGTTCCAACAGACTCATATGCACTTATATCTCAGTTTAGTGAAGTAGATGTAGAAGAAAGGGACTATAATTTTGTAAAAAAAGCATTGGGAATATATAGATTATATAATAGCAGTATGAATATTACGAATGTATATTCTGGATATATAAATATTGATACACCTATTAGAATAATTTCACTTACAAGTAAAAATAAAGGATTGTTTGGGGGAGTATATAGTGCAGTAATTGTTGAAGATTTAAATTCTGGAAATTCTCAGATTCTTCAGTATAGTTATACAAAAGATTTTGAAAATAGTTATGATTTTCCGCTATATGCAGTAGAATTTTTGGCAGATTTAAATGGAGATGGAAAAGCAGAGATTATAACAAGAGAAGTAACAGAATTTAATGTAACATATAGTATATTTGAGTATAAAGATAATAAATACGTAAAAGTCTTAAGTGAGACTATGAAAGAAAAATAATATGTTTTGATTGACATTACATAAAATAAATAGTATAATAAGTATATAACGTTGACGGGACGAGTAAGTTTTAACACTGTTAGTAGAGATAATTGGTCGTGGGCTGAAAGCCAATTTTAATAAGATATTACTGAAGACTACCCCTGAGTTAGTAGGAAACTACCGTTGACTACGTAAAGTCGCAAATTAAGTAAAATATTAGGGTGGAACCGTGCAATAGATAAATTGTACCCCTATAGGCAAAAGAATGTGTCTATTGGGGTACATTTTTTTGTAGAAAACTTAGAGAAAAAATAAGGAGGAATGGTTCTATGTTAAATATTTTAAGAAAAGTCACGAGAAGTATTTAAACACATAATTAATATAATATAAATACAATAAAATAGGAGTGATTTAATATGAGTAAATATGTAAATAAAAATAATGAAGTTTATGAAGCTGAGATGGATTTGAATGTTCTAAGACATACTGCTTCACATATAATGGCACAAGCTATAAAAAGATTATTTCCTAATGCTAAGCTTGCAATAGGACCTTTTATAGAAAATGGGTTTTATTATGATATAGATGTTGAACCTAAAATTGTAGAGGCAGATCTTGAAAAAATTGAAGCTGAGATGAAAAAAATAATAAAGGAGAATCTAAGAGTTGAGGCTTTTACTCTTCCAAGACAAGAGGCTATAAAATTAATGGAAGAAAGAGGAGAGCCATATAAAGTAGAATTAATTAATGATTTACCTGAAGATGAAGAAATATCATTTTTTAAACAAGGTGAGTTTATAGATTTATGTACAGGTCCCCATATGCTATATACTAAAGCTGTTAAAGTATTTAAATTAATGAATATTACAGGTGCATATTGGAAAGGCGACGAGAAAAATAAGATGCTTCAAAGAATTTATGCAACTGCATTTGATTCAAAAGAAGGACTTGAAAAATATTTAGAAGAACTTGAAGAAGCAAAGCAAAGAGATCACAGAAAAATTGGTAAAGACTTAGAGCTATTTATGACTCATGAGCTTGTAGGATCAGGACTTCCAATGTATCTGCCAAATGGTGCAACTGTAAGAAGATTACTTGAAAGATATATTGTAGACAAAGAAGTCGCTATGGGATATAAACACGTATATACACCATCTCTTGCAAATGTTGCATTATATAAAACTAGTGGACACTGGGATCACTATAAAGAAGATATGTTCCCTGTAATGGAAATGGGGCAAGAGTCAATGGTACTTCGTCCTATGAATTGTCCACATCATATGCTAATATATAAGAATAAATTACGTTCATATAGAGACTTACCAATAAGAATTGGTGAACTTGCTCATGATTTTAGATATGAAGATAGCGGAGCTGTATGTGGCCTTGAAAGAGTAAGAGAAATGTGCCAAAATGATGCTCACTTGTTCGTAAGACCAGATCAAATTAAAGAGGAGTTTGGAAAAGTTGTTGAGCTTATTCTTGCAGTATATAAAGATTTTGGATTTAAAGATTATAGTTTTAGATTATCTTTAAGAGATAAGAATGATAAAACAAAATATTTTGATGATGATAAAATGTGGGAAGATGCAGAATCACAACTTAGAGAGATTTTAGTTGAACTTGGAGTAGATTTTTATGAAGCTGAAGGCGAAGCTGCTTTTTATGGACCAAAGTTAGATGTCCAGTTAAAATCTGCAGTAGGACATGATGTTACTGTTTCAACTTGTCAATTAGACTTTTTACTACCACAAAGATTTGAGCTTGAATATGTTGGTGAAGATGGAGAAAAGCATAGACCAGTTGTAATTCATAGAGCAATTCTAGGTACAATGGATAGATTTATGTGTTTCTTAATTGAAGAGACAAAAGGAGCTTTTCCATTATGGCTTTCTCCTGTTCAAGTGAAAATACTAACAATTGCAGATAGACATAATGAGTATGCAGATAAACTTGCAGAAAAGCTTGAAAGAAAAGGAATTAGAGTTGAAGTTGATGATAGAGAGGAAAAAATGGGATATAAAATTAGAGAGGCACAGCTTCAAAAAGTACCTTATATGATTGTTGTGGGAGATAAAGAACTTGAAGAAGAAAAAGTTAGCGTACGTACAAGAGAATCAAGAGAACAAGTCTCAATGAATAAAGATGAATTTATAGAAAAAATAGTAGAAGAGGCTAAAATTCCTTCTAATATGTAGAAAAAAGTATCCTAAATTAGTGTATAATTTGGGATACTTTTTTGTAACACTTTTGCAATCAAAAAAATATATAAAGGACATATGAAAGTATTAATATTATAAAAAATTGAAAATTGTTTAAAAACTAATAAAAAGATGATATAGTATAAATGTAACTATAGAGGAGGGGAATATATGAAAAAAATAAGGAAACATATAATAATAGCAATGCTAGTGTTAGTGTTTAGTTTACCATTATCTCTAGTTTCTAAAACGCTATTTGCTGCAAGTTACCCTATACCTTCAGTAAGTGCTAGTCAACTTACTAGTCATAGAGGAAATCAAGTAACTGGCGATGACATTGTAAATACTGGAGCATATCTAGCAGGGCTTAATTTTACATATGATAATGTAGGAACTTGTACAGGATTTGTTACACGAGTACTTGTATATTTAAAAGTAGGTCTTCCTTTAGTTAGTAATAATTCTAACTGGAATTCATTTTATGATGATAATTCATGGGATGACAAAGGATATGGTGCATATCCAGCAGCTACTGGACCAAATGGCTTTAAAACAAGAGCGGACAATATGGTTAGTGCTGGAACTGCTCAGTATATAGGTGTAATTCCAGTAGGTAGACAAGAGGATAATGGATATATAAATTCATTAGGTATACAAAATGGAGATTTATTAGTTACACCAAATACTAGTAGTAGAAGTGGACATGTTGCTTTTGCATATATTTATGGTGGAAATGTTAAAAGCTTGGGTGCTGCGTCAGGTGGAATAGCTGCCATAGATTTAAATGCAGCAGGTGATGAAAAATTAGGTGATATATATGTATATCGTCTAGTTGCATCAACTGGTAATTTGAGAATTCAAAAAATTGATGATCATAATAAAATTGTTGCCGGAGTTACATTAAATGTTAGTGGACCTGGAGTAAATGGAAATTATGTTACTGATGGAAATGGAATGATTCAACTAGATAATATTACTGCGGGTGAATATACAATTACTGAGGTGGCTGTACCAAATGGAATGGTATTAAATACAACACCTGTAAAAGTTACTGTAAGCCCATCACAAACAGCTACAGTGAACTTTAATAATACTTACCAAAGAGGTAAAGCGAGAATTCATAAAATAGATAGTAAAGAAGGAGAAAATCCTAAAGGAGATGCAAAGCTTGAAGGAGCAGTTTATGGACTTTTTGCTTCAACAGATATATATGAAGGTAGTACTTTAGTATATAGTAAAGATCAAAAAGTAAATAATAGTAATGTTACAACTGGAAAAAATGGATATACTCCATATATTCAAAACATTCCAATAGGAAGTTATTATTGGAAAGAATTAAGTCCTTCTGAAGGATATTTAAAAAATGAAATTAATGTTGATATTAAAATAGAGTATCAAGGACCTCAATCATACGAGGCAAACTCAATTACATCAATTCATGAAGAAGAAAAGATGTATGAAAGAGCAAGAGTAATTAAAATGGATAATGATTCAGGAACAACAGATGAAAAAATAGCTGTTGGAGCTGTGCTAAAACTTACTCTTAAAAGTAAACCAGAGCAAGTCTATTATGCTACAATTAGAGAAGACGGATCAGCAGAATTTATAGATGAGGAGTTTAAAGAAAAGCATCCGGATGAGGAGTATACAATCCCATATGGAACTTATATAATTTCAGAAGAAAAAGCTAGTTATGCTGGAGAACACACATATTTTTATATTCAACCATATGAGTTGGTATTACATGAAAATCATAAAACAGAAACTGTTATAGTTTTAGATGAGCCGGTAACACCATTTTTAAGAATCGTAAAAAAGGATGCAATTACTGGAAAAACAGTTGAACTTCCTGGTGCGAAATTTAAAGTTTGGGATTGTCAAAATAATAAATTTGTAGAACAAATTGAATCTCCGTCAGGAGCTCATATAACTGAATTTGTAGCAAATGATAAAGGTGAAGTTACTTTACCACAAAAAGTACAACCTGGGAAATATATTATATATGAAACAGCAGCACCAGAAGGTTATTTATTAAATCCTGAATGGGCTTTACCAGAAAACGAAGAAGATTATGGAGTAGAAGGTAAAGGTGGAAAACTAATTGATTTAACTAAAGAAACAATTGGTATTTCAGAAGATGAAGTATATGATAAAGATGCAATGATTATTTACACTGAAGAAATGCCAGATTATCCATTAATGGTTAAATTGACAATTAATAAAACTGGTGAGATGTTATCAGAAGTAAAAACTCAAACAGTTAAATATAAAATAAGCGAAAAAGAAACTAAATCAGAAGAAAAATTTACACCAGTTTATACTTTTAGAGGTCTACCTGGCGTTACATATGATATAGTTGCTGCTGAGAATATAACTAGTCCAGATGGCAACGGTATATATGCAAAAGAAGGCGAAGTTGTTGATACAATTACAACTGGAGAAGATGGAACTGCTACAACTAAAGATATTTATCCAGGAACATATAAAATAAAAGAAATTGTAACGCCGACTGGTTATATTAAGGATGATAACATTGAAGATATTACATTAACTAATACAGATCAAACAATACCTGTGAAACTATATGAAAAAGATCTAACAGATGTTAGACAAAAACTTGAATTATCATTTTTAAAGAAATTTGTAGAGCCTGAATTTAAAATTAGTGATGAAAATGTAAAACAGAATGCTATCTTTGGAATTTATACTAGTCAAGAAATATACAATTATACTGGAAATGTAGTCATTCCTAAAGATTCACTTGTAGATTTGATTGAAATTGAGGGAACAACTGATGTAACAAGTAAAATTGATCTTCCTGAAGGAAAGTACTATGCAAAAGAATTATATGTTTCTTCTCCATACACTCCTTCAACAGAAATTCGTGAGTTTGATTTAAAATATAATGGAAACTCTACACAACAATTGGTTGTTGTTAAAGGTGATGATATGATAAATTATCCAGAATATGCATCTTTAACTTTAATAAAACTTTCAACTGATATTGTTGATCAATTAGCTTTAATAGGTCCTAATATTGAGATGACAGAATTATCTTCTAAAGCTCAAGAGATAATTAATAATGTTAAAGGAATGACATTAGAACAAATAGAAGAATATTTAAAAGAAAACGAGATTAATGTAATACCTGGTGCTACATACGGTATATATCTTGATGAAGAGTGTAGTAATCCATTAAAAACTAAGGATAATAACACAGGAGAATATGTAGATTTTCAAATTGTTACTAATTCTTCAGGATTGATTATAGTTGATAATCTACCTTTAGGAGAATATTATATTAAAGAAGTTTCAGTTCCAGAACCTTACAAATTATCTGATGAAGTAATAAAAGTTGAACTTACTTCAGGTAATACTATGATTTATCAAGCTGTTATTGAAGATGAATTTATAGAACCAAATTTAACTAAAACTGATGTGTTTACTGGAGAGGCAATACCAAATTGTGTATTTGAACTAAGAGATGAAAATGGTAAAGTGATTTTAAAATCAATAACTGATAATAATGGTATTGGATATGTACCCGTTAGATTACTTGAAAATGGAAAAACATATACATATACTGAGGTAGAAGCACCTGACATATATAATCTAAATGCAGAGCCACATGAATTTGTAGCATCATATGAGATAACAGATGATGATGTAATATGGACAGGAGAAAAACTAGAAGTA
>CALXAR010000050.1 GCA_944386345.1 uncultured Clostridia bacterium | reverse complement strand
AAAATAGAGGCTGCAAAAAAATTAGAAAAAGATGTAGAGAAAGCAAATATAGATTTAGAAAATAGAGATTTAGGTGAATAAAATGAATAGTATAGATTTTAATGAAAATATAATTATGGTTATAAAACAAATAGATTCAGAAGTAAATAAAATAAAAAAAGATAGAGATTTAAATGAGTTATCTGCTCAAGAATTAGAAGATTTAAAAGAATTGTATGTATATATAAACACAAACTTAGAGAATATAGTACAAAATAAGCAATCAGAACTTGATGATGTCAAATCGAGAATAAAAGATAAAATTTCAAATTTAAAAAACAAAAAGTAGAAAAAATTAAAGTAGAACGACTAATGTCGTTCTTTTTATATTTTGTATATAGATATATAATTTATGTTAAATTTATATTAAAAAAGTATAAAATAATAAAACTTAAACTATATATTTTATCACAAAAAAACGTTGTTATCAATGAAATTTATTTAAAAAAGATAAATAAATTAAAAAGGGCTTCAAAGCCTTAAAAATAGCGAAAAAAACACTATTTTTTATTTAAAAACTATTGAAAAAAGAGCTCTAGTGATATAAAATAATGGTTGTAAAAATAAGGAGGTAATTTTTATGAATGTTAAACTTGGAATTAACGGATTCGGTAGAATCGGAAGACTTGTGATGAGAGCATCACTAGAAAGAGAGGATGTAAATGTACTTGCAATAAATGATCCATTTATTGATGTAGATTACATGGTATACATGCTAAAATATGATACAATACATGGAAAATTAAATGCAGACATTAAGGAAGTTGATGGAAATCTAGTAATAGATGGAAAAACTATCAAAGTATATAACTTCCAAGATCCACATGATATTCCTTGGTCTGAGACTGGAGTTGAATATGTAGTTGAATCTTCTGGTGTATTTACTACAACAGAAAAAGCATCTGCTCACTTTACTGGTGGAGCTAAGAAAGTAATTATTTCAGCACCATCAAAAGATGCTCCTATGTTCGTAATGGGTGTTAACCAAGATAAATATACAAAGGACATGAATGTTGTTTCTAATGCTTCATGTACTACAAACTGTCTTGCACCACTTGCTAAAGTTATAAATGATAACTTTGGAATTAAAGATGGTTTAATGACAACAGTTCACTCTGTAACTGCAACTCAAAAAACAGTTGATGGACCTTCAAAGAAAGATTGGAGAGGTGGAAGAGCTGCAACATATAATATAATTCCATCTTCTACAGGTGCAGCAAAGGCTGTTGGAAAAGTTATACCAGAGCTTGAAGGAAAATTAACTGGTATGTCATTTAGAGTACCAACACTAGATGTTTCAGTAGTAGATTTAACATGTAATCTAGAAAAACCTGCTACATATGATGAAATTGTTGAAGCTGTTAAAAAAGCTTGTGACACAGAACTAAAAGGAATTATGGATTGGACAGAAGATTCTGTTGTTTCTTCTGATTTTATACATGATTATCATACATCAATATTTGATGTTAAAGCTGGAATTCAATTAACAGATACATTTGTTAAATTAGTATCTTGGTATGATAATGAATGGGGTTATTCAAATAAAGTTTTAGATTTAGCTCAACATATGGCAGAAGTAGATAATCAATAATAATATATAAGCTGGTTATGCTTTTGCAAAACCGGCTTATTTTAATATAAATGATAAGGAGAGAAAAAATATGTTAAATAAAAAAACAGTAAGAGATGTTCAAGTGGGTGGTAAAAGAGTACTTGTAAGATGTGATTTTAATGTTCCACTAAGCAAAGAAGATCCTTCAAAAATAACTAGTGATAAAAGAATTGTTGAATCTTTAAAGACAATTAATTATTTAATAAATGCAGGAGCAAGAGTTATATTATGCTCACATCTTGGAAAAACTGGTCAAAACAAGAGCCTAGCACCAGTAGCTAAGAGATTATCTGAATTATTAGATAAAGATGTAAAATTGTTAAAAGATATATTATCAGATGAAACAAGAGATTATGTTATGTCTATGAAAGACGGTGACGTATGTCTTTTAGAAAATACTAGAATGTATGAAGAAGAAGAGAAAAATGATGCAGAATTTGCAAGAAAGCTTGCTTCACTTGCAGAGATTTTTGTAAATGACGCATTTGGAAGTGCTCATAGAGCACATGCTTCAACAGAAGGGGTTACACATTATTTGCCATCTGTTGCAGGATTTTTAATAGAAAAAGAAATATCAGCTTTAGATGGAGGAATAAATAATCCAAAAAGACCTTTAGTTGCAATAATTGGAGGCTCAAAAGTATCTAGTAAAATAGCTGTACTTAATAATTTGTTAGATAAAGTTGACACATTATTAATTGGTGGAGCTATGATGTTTACTTTTATTAAAGCACAAGGTGGAAAAGTTGGAAAATCTCTATGTGAAGATGATAAAATGGAAGTTGCAAAGGAAATTCTTTCAAAAGCAGAAGAAAAAAATGTAAAATTACTTTTACCTACAGATGTTGTAGCTGCAGATGATATGAACGAAAATGCCAATGCAATAATTTGTGATCCATATGATATTCCTGAAGGATTTATGGGACTTGATATTGGTCCTAAGACTATTGATTTATTTAAAAAAGAAATAGAGCTTGCCGGAACTGTAGTATGGAATGGACCTGTTGGTGTATTTGAAATTGATAAATTTGCTACAGGGACTAATGCTATTGCTAAAGCTATGGCTGATAGTGAAGCTATAACTATTATAGGTGGCGGAGATAGTGCTGCTGCTGTAGAAAAAGCAGGACTTGAAAATGAAATGAGCCATGTTTCAACTGGTGGTGGAGCTTCTCTTGAATTAATGGAAGGTAAAAAATTACCTGGAATTGAAGCTTTAGAAGATAAAGATGAGTAGTAAGGAGTTTTTGCGTTATGAGAAAGAAAATAATTGCTGGAAATTGGAAAATGAATTATTGTGTAAATAAGGCAGAAGAATTTGTATCTCAAATAAAGGATACTATAAATACTGACGAGGTCGATGTAGTAATTTGTCCAAATTTTGTTGCACTAGATAGAATAAGTGATTTAATTTATGGAACAAATATAAAGCTTGGAGCACAAAATGTATATTTTGAAGATAAAGGAGCATATACTGGAGAGACTTCTGTAAATATGCTTGCAGCAGTTGGAGTAAGCTATTGTATTGTAGGACATAGCGAAAGAAGACAATACTTTAACGAGACTGATGAGATAGTAAATAAGAAAGCTAAAAAACTATTAGAAAAAGATATTGCACCGATTGTCTGTGTAGGTGAGACTCTAGAAGAGAGAGAATCAGAGAAAATGTACGAAGTAGTTGAAAAACAAGTAAGAAATTCACTTGACGGAATAGATAAAGACTTAATAATGAATAAAGTTGTTATTGCTTATGAGCCAATTTGGGCTATAGGAACTGGAAAGACAGCAACAGCTGAGCAAGCCAATGAAATGTGTAAATATATTAGAGAAGTTATTGCTAAGATGTATGATGAAGAGACTTCTCAAAAAGTAAGAATTCAATACGGTGGAAGCGTAAAGCCTTCTAATGCAAGTGAGATATTAAATATGAGTGATATTGACGGAGCTTTAGTAGGTGGAGCAAGTTTAACTAATGATTTTGTAGCTATTGTAAATTATTAATAACAATGATATAATAGATATGCTGTAAAGCTAGAAAGTGAAGGTTTTTGATAATGAAAGATAAACAATATTTACTTATGATTATGGATGGGGTTGGTTTAAATGATGAGGAAAAAGGAAATGCTTTTAAATTAGCAAATACTCCAAATCTTGATAGGCTAACTATAAAATATCCTAATACATATATTAGAACAAGTGGTATGGCTGTTGGTCTTCCAGAAGGTCAAATGGGAAATTCTGAGGTTGGTCATACTAATATTGGAGCAGGAAGAATAGTATATCAAGAATTAACAAGAATAACAAAGCAAATACAAGATGGTGCTTTTTATGAAAATGAAGAGCTAAAGAAAGCAATGAAAAATGTAAAAGATAACAATTCAAAGCTACATTTGCTAGGACTAGTATCTGATGGTGGAGTTCATTCTCATATTGACCATTTACTTGCATTACTTGAAATGGCAAAAAGAGAGGGCGTAAGTAACGTATATGTACATGCGATACTTGACGGAAGAGATACACCACCAACTTCAGCTGTTGATTATGTTAAAAAGCTAGAAGAGAAAATGAAAGAGCTTGGAGTAGGAAAAATAGCTACTATATCTGGAAGATATTATGCTATGGATAGAGATAATAGATGGGAAAGAGTAAAGCTTGCATATGACGCAATAGCTTTTGGAAAAGGAACAGAGTATAAAATTGCTCAAAAGGCAATTGAAACATCATATGAATCTCAAGAGTTTGATGAATTTGTTAAACCTGTGGTTTTAACTGATTCAGAAGATGAGCCAATAGCTACAGTAGATGATAAAGATTCTATTATTTACTTTAATTTTAGACCAGATAGAGCAAGAGAACTAACTAAAGCTTTTATGCTACCTGATTTTAATAGCTTTGAAAGAAAAGAGATAAAAGATTTAGTATTTGTAACAATGACTCAATATGATGAGACAATAAAAAATGTACTAGTTGCATATAAGCCAGAAGTATTAGTCAATACTTTTGGAGAATATATCTCTAAGAAAGGCTATACACAGTTAAGAATTGCTGAGACTGAAAAGTATGCACATGTAACTTTCTTTTTCAATGGTGGAAAAGAAGAGCCATATCCTGGTGAGAAGAGAATACTTATTAACTCACCAAAAGTTGCAACATATGATTTAAAACCAGAGATGTCTGCATATGAAGTTACTGATAATTTAATTAGAGTAATTGAAGAAAAATCATGTGATGTTATAATAGTAAATTTTGCAAATGGTGATATGGTAGGTCATACTGGAAATCTTGAAAAGGCAATAGAAGCTGTTGAAGCTCTAGATAAGTGTGTAGGACGAGTAATTTCTAAAATTGAAGAGGTTGGCGGTGAAGCTTTAATTACAGCTGACCATGGAAATTGTGAGCAAATGGTAGACTTAAAAACTGGAGAGCCAATAACTTCACATACAACATTTGATGTACCATTAATTGTTGTGTCAGATAGAGTAAAATCTTTAAGAGATGGTAGACTTTGCGATTTAGCCCCAACATTACTTGAAATGATGGGAGAAGAAATTCCAAAGGAAATGACAGGAGAACCATTAGTTGAATTAAAGTAATAAATATATAAAGGAGGTAAACTATTATGGATGAAGAAAAAGAATATAATTCTCAAGAAAAGATAGATGATGAAGAGGATATTGAGGAAAAAGGAAATCAGAGTCATATCTTTGTATGTAGATTATGTGGAACTATGTATGATTTTTCTAATCCTCCTAAATATTTACTTCCTTTAAATCATTATATTGTGCAAGGAAGTAATCCTTTAAAAATAAAATGCCCAAATTGTAATCGTGTCGTATATTATGATGTGGTTACTAAAGAGGAGTATGAAAAATATTTGACTAGGAAAAAAGAAAAAGCAGAAAAGCAAAAAGAAAATAAAGAGGCTAGAATTCGTAAGCAAAAGAGAAAACAGGTAAGAGAAGATTTAGAAGACTTAGCCGAAGATTTAAAAGAAAGACTTTTTAATAAAGAGATTACTCCTAAAAGGTTTGTAGCTATATTTACCTACATGTCTAGAAATATTGTAAGAAGATATGGTAAAGATTTAGACGTAGATTGGTTAGATTTAAGAAAAACAATATTTGATTTGTCTGATGAAATTCTTAAGGTATACAAAGTAGAGGAAAAGTCAGAAGAGATTCTTGAAGAGTATTCTGCAAATATTGAAGAAGATGAATTATACAAGGCAGAACTAGAGTATTATATTGATGATAACGAATTTTCAATACCAGAATACGAATTAAATCAGAGAATGAAGGAATATGATAGACAAGAAAAGAAGATAAGACAAGAGGAGTATAAAAAAGAAATAGAAGAGAAATATCAAAAAAGAAAGCTACAATTATTGCAAAAAGCAGAAGAGAGAAAAAGAAGGCAAAAACTACGTGATATTATGTAGTTTATATAAATTAATAGTTAAGTATAAGGAGGAATTTTAAATGAAACAATACTTACAAATTGAAACAGTTTATGCAAGAGAAATTTTAGATTCAAGAGGAAATCCAACAGTTGAAGTTGAAGTTGTAGTAGATGGAGGATATGTTGGACGTGCTGCAGTTCCATCTGGAGCTTCTACTGGAGCTTTTGAAGCTGTAGAATTAAGAGATGGAGACAAGTCTAGATATCTTGGAAAAGGTACACAAAAAGCAGTAGACAATGTAAATGATATCATTGCACCTGAAATAGAAGGAATGAATGCATTAGATCAAGTTGAAATTGATGAAGCTATGATAGCACTTGATGGAACACCAAATAAAGGAAAATTAGGAGCAAATGCAATTTTAGGAGTTTCAATTGCAGTAGCTAGAGCAGCTGCAGAAGCTTTAGGTGTAAGCTTATATAATTATTTAGGTGGAGTAAATGCAAAAGAATTACCAGTTCCAATGATGAATATATTAAATGGTGGTAAACATGCAGATAATACAGTAAACATTCAAGAATTTATGATTATGCCTGTTGGAGCACCATCATTTAAAGAGGCATTAAGAATGTGTGCAGAAGTATTCCACAATTTAAAATCAGTTCTAAAAGCTGAAGGTCTTGCTACATCAGTTGGTGATGAAGGTGGATTTGCACCAAACTTATCTTCAGATGAACAAGCTTTTGAATTTATTGTAAAAGCTATAGAAAAAGCAGGATATAAACCAGGAGTTGACTTTAAACTTGCAATTGATGCTGCAGCTACAGAAATGTATGATGAAGCTAAAAAAGCAGGTAAAGAAGGATGCTATTATTTCTGGAAAACAGATAAAATGTATACAAGAGAAGAAATGGTTGCATTTTGGGAAGAAATGGTATCTAAATATCCAATTATTTCTCTTGAAGATGGTCTTGCTGAAGAAGACTGGGATGGTTGGAAATTACTTACTGAAAAACTTGGAGATAAAGTACAACTAGTAGGTGATGACCTATTTGTTACAAACACAGAAAGACTTGAAAAAGGAATTAAACTTGGTGTAGCAAATTCTATCCTTATTAAATTAAATCAAATAGGTACAGTTACTGAGACACTAGATGCTATTAAAATGGCAAATAGAGCTGGTTATACAGCAGTTGTTTCACATAGATCTGGTGAGACTGAAGACACTACAATAGCTGATCTTGTTGTTGCTATGAATGCTGGTCAAATAAAGACTGGTGCTCCATCAAGAACAGATAGAGTATGTAAATATAACCAATTAATGAGAATTGAAGAAGAACTTGGATCTGTAGCACAATACAATGGAGAAAAGGTTTTCTTTAATATTAAATAGTTTGATAATTCTTATAGCACTTTAACGATAAGTTATGGTGCTATTTTTATATGAAATAAAAAAATAAAACTTATCAAGAATAAACAAGATTTGTAACCTAGTATAAAAAGTATTTACAAAGTAAAAATGCAATAATATAATGCTTCTATCTCTAGAGAAGATAAATAGACAAGGAGAGATAGAATGGAAAACAAATTACTAAAAGTTACAAATGATTATGTATTTAAAAGAATATTTGGTAAAAAAGGAAATGAAGATATAACTAGAAGCTTTATAGAGGCAGTGACAAGTGAGTATTATGAAGATATAAATTTAGAAGATACACCAATTCTTGAAAGAGATTTACTAGAAAATAAAATGGGAATACTAGATGTAAAAGTAGTAGCAAATGAGATAAATGATATAGACATTGAAATGCAGGTAACAAAGTCAGAGCATATAGCAGAAAGAATATTATGGTACTGGGCAAAGATGTATGCAAGTTCGATAGAAAAAGGAGAAGGATATAGTAGCACAAAAAGAGCAATATGTATAATGATAGCAGATTTTAAAGTAGAAAGATTAAAAGAAATAGAAAACTACCACACAAAATGGAACATAAGAGAGGAAGAAAAAAGAGATATAATCTTGACAGATAAATTAGAAATACATATAATAGAATTAGCAAAGCTAAAAGATAAAGACAGTAAAGAAAAGTTAAAAGAGTGGTGTAAATTTATAAAAGCACCAGAGAGTGTGGAGGAAGCTACAATGAAAGAAAATGAGGAGATAAGAAAAGCCAAAGAAGAGTTAGATAAGATAAGTCAAGATAAAAAGGAAAGAAGACTTGCAGAGCTAAGAGAAAAAGCAATAATGGACGAGATGGCAATAAGAGATAG
>CALXAR010000049.1 GCA_944386345.1 uncultured Clostridia bacterium | reverse complement strand
ATTACATTACAATTACATTTATATTTCATTCCAAAACACGACCTTTAATTTAAATTTTCGCGGTTGATTTTTTATGGTTTTAGAGATATACTAATTTAAGAAACTGACCGAAAAAATAAGGGTTTTGGATAGTTTATGGAGGTTGATAACAAATGATAGGAATGAGTCAGATAAAAAAGAAAACTATACAAGGAATATTAATCGGAGCGAGTGTTGGAATAGTAGTGGCTGTTGGAGTTAGTGTATTCTCTTTCTTTACAGTTAAGTCATATAGAGATGGTACTAATAAAAACTACATAGAAAATTATACAACACCAGTTGTTGTTTTAAAGAGAAATGTAGTACAAGGTGAGATAATAACACAAGATATGATAGAAACTGTTAATGTAAATAATAGTACCGTACCAACTGGAGTTGTTGATTCGGCATCAGTTGTTGGAACAACAGCAAAATATAATATAGCAGCAAAAGTTCCTATTACAACTGATATGGTTACAAGTGAAGTTGTTGCTGCAGATATAAGAGATGTTGAGATAAATACTGTTCTTATGCCTAGTGATCTCGTAGAAGGAGATATAATAGATATCAGAATTACATTCCCAAATGGTACAGATTATATAGTATTAGCTCAAAAAACTGTAGATAAAATATATGATACTACTTTTTGGGTAAAGCTTTCTGAGGATGAAATTCAATTATTAAATAGTGCGGTAGTAGATTCATATTTATATAGTGGCTCAAAATTATATGCGCTAAAGTATAGTGATAGTGATGCTCAAGTAAAAACAGCTGATTTAGAGACTATTCAAAGTGAAACTCGTGGATATATTCAAAGTTTAATTGAAGATGATTGGGAAAGTATTGTAGATATGGATGCTACTGAAGCTTCATCTATGATTTATGATTTGATATATGAGTATAAAAACTTTGCAAATGCTGCAACAAAAACTACACAAAACTATCAACCAAATACCTTTGTAATAAGTGCTATGAAATCTAATCAATATCTATTGCAAAATGCTTCAGAAGAGCTTTCAAGATTAAATGCAGAAGCTAGATCAACTATTGAAAGCGGAATCGATAATTACAGATCTCAAAATAGTGATAACTATGAGAATGTTGTAACAGGAGCACAACAATCAATTGTTAATCAACAGGTTCAAAGAGAAAACTTATTAGAAGGAAATGTAGAGTAGTTGGAGGGAAATAGATGCAAGTAATTGGTATGTATGGTTATGTAGACAAATATGATTTTGTTATTGCAACAGCTAGGACTTTAAATATAATGAATAAGTCTGTACTTGTCATTGATGCTACAGCCGATAAAAAATATAAATATATTATACCATCAATTGATAAGAGTGATTATTATATAACTCAATACTGTGATATTGATTTTGCACTTGGCTTTGATTCATATAGTGATTTGGAAAATTATCTAAAAGAAAAGAATATAGATATAAATTTATATAGTTATGTCCTAATAGATGTGGAAAATGCGGATATGTATACTAAGTTTAAGGAGCTAAATGTGGATAAAGCATATATGTATATAGATACAAATGTTTTGTCAGTAGCTAAAAATGAAGAATTAGTTAGTAAAATGAGAGAAGAAAATCCAGAAAAAGAGCTTGTATTTTCTAAAATACTATATCGTGCATATCTATCTAGAGCTGCAACAAATTATCTAGAGGAAAAAATAGATAATTATGCGGTAAAGTGGACAGAAGAAGTATATGATATAAGTACAGACGAACAAGATGTGATGGTAAATATAGATTCTCAGTTTAGCGGAATTATAGACATTAGAAAGCATACAAAGACTTATATTTTGTATATGTGTGAGTTTATATCTAAGTTACTTGGAGACGAATCTCCTAAAGATATTTTAAAGGAAATAAAAAGGAGGAAGAATTAATGGCAAAGATAGTGTTTTGGAGTCCTGAAGAGGGGAAAACAGGTTGTACACATGTTGCTATTGCAGTGAGTTCTTTAATGGGTATTACACATAAGACTTCTTCACTTCTAATAGATGCAAATTCTAATGCAAAAAAAATTGAATCATCATATACACTTTATGAAGATTTAGTAAATGCAAATAGCTTTAATGATACAAATTTAGGTATGAATGCAATTATGCGTCTTATTAAAAGTAATAAACTATCTCCAGACATAATACAAAATTATTCTAAGCCAGTACTTAAAGGTAGACTTGATATTTTGTATAGTGCAATTGCAAATACAACAACAGAGGAAAGAGAAAATCTTTTAAGTATGCCACTTATTGCTAAAAATGCAAATGAAGTATACGATTTAGTTTTTATAGACTTACCAAAGACAACAACCGATGATAGTGCAATAAGAGTTATGGAGCAGGCTGATATTATTGTTTGTGTAATTCCACAAGAAGTAGAAAAATTAAGCAATACTTTAAAGAAAGTAAATGGAATTGAGAGTATAAAAGACAAGCAAAAGATTTTTGTTTTAGGAGATTATGAATCAGGTTCTAAATATAATATTTTTAATGTAAAGCTAAAATATAAAATTCCAGAGCCATGCTATGTGTTGCCACATAACTATCTATTTACTGATGCATGTAATGATGGAAATGTTTTAGATTACTTGTATAGAAATATAAATGCTCCTGCAAAAGACTATAATGGAGATTTTATATTAAGAGCAACAGAAATAGTAGAGGAAATTGTAAAAATTTTAAAAATAAAAGAGTAAGAGGGGTGATATGATGTCAGTTGCATTTATATTTAATATTTTGTTGATACTACTTTTACTTGCTTTTGTAGCTGCCTTTTTCTATTATAAAGTAAAGAAATCTGGAGCAGATCAAGTTGTAGAAGATAGTCTTACAAGAGAAAAAACAAAATATAGTCTTTCTACTATGCAAAATTATATAAAGAAGCAATTTGATGAAATAACTAGAATGAATTTATATGATTTGGCTTTATCTGAGGAAGAATTTGAAAGAAGAAAAAATGTTAAATATGAATTAAAAAGAGCATTAAAGGGTGCAGGATATGCTGATGCAAACGATAAAAAATATGTTAAATCTTTAATGTTTGATTTATTAAAAAATGACTATAAAGTTAATAATTTTAATATAAATCATGCAATACCATTTAATAATTTTAATGAATTGACATCTCAAGATAAATTTGAAATATTAATGCATATATATAAGAAGACATATAAAGCGGAAGCGCTAACAAAGATTATAACAAAGTATGCACTAGATTATCCTAAGTATGAATTTGATGAGAATGTTCCCTCATATGTAATAACAGCTAGAGAAATAGACGATATATTTACAAATGAAGTATCAATAGAGACACTTTCATTTGAAGATAAGCTAGAAATCGTAGTTCAAAGAATATATCAAGAGTATAAAGGCTATAGTGTTGTTGATGATATAAGAGACATGAACATTGATGGTGTATCTGGTGGTGTTTCTGGTATCCCTCCATCATTTCTTGATCAGTTAAGTGATATGGATGACTATTTAACAGAGATGAATGAGACAAAGATACCAATGTCATACGACTCTGTTTGGATATTCTATAAAGGTAAAGCTATGTATTTAGCATTCTTATCTTTTGGTAGTGAAGCGGAGCTTAAAAGAGTATGTCAAAATATATATAAGTACAATAATCCGGGACAGTTATCTGAGTCTGTCGGATATAAAATAAATGAGATGAAAGACGGTTCCAGAGTTGTTGTTTTAAGGCCTAATTTCTCAGAGTCTTGGGCTTTCTTTGTAAGAAAATTTGCTCCACCTACTTTAATTTCTCCTGAACAATTACTTATTCATGAGAATAAAGAAAATGTTATTGAGCTGTTAAAGTATTTAATTAGAGGAGCAAGAGTAACAGCAATAACTGGTGAGCAGGGCTGTGGTAAAACTACACTTTTAATGGCTATAATGAAATTCCTGTATCCTACAATTACTATTCGTGTACAGGAAACTGCATTTGAGTTACATTTAAGAAAAATATATCCACATCATAATATTTTGTCTTTAAGAGAGACTGATACGATTACTGGACAAGAAGGACTAGATGTTCAAAAGAAAACAGATGGTGGTGTAAATATCTTAGGTGAGGTTTCAACAGATCCAGTTGCTGCTTGGATGATTCAGATGGCACAGGTAGCATCTAAATTTACATTATTTACTCACCACGCAAAGACATTTCCAAATTTAATAACATCACTTAGAAACTCTTTGCTAAAAATTGGAATGTTTAATTCTGAGCAAGTTGCTGAAGTACAGGTTGTACAAGTTATTAACTTTGATATACATCTAAAAAGAGGTGTTGATGGAACAAGATATATTGAAAGAATTACAGAGTGTATTCCACTTGAACAAACATATACATACAATAATGATTATAGAAAAGTTAAAGATATAAATCAAAAAATGGATAAATTTATGGATAATGCTGTTGAGTATTTCCAACACATGACACAGTCAAAAAACTATACATATAGAAATATTGTTGAGTTTGTAGATGGAAAGTATGTGTTCAAAAATCCAATTAGTGAAGAAAATATTAAAGAAATGAGAGATAATATGTCTGCAGAAGATGTAAAAGCTTTCGATAATTTCTTAGATATAGCTTGGAGGTGATAAAGTGACCAATATAGCAATCGTACTTATTGTTGTTTCTTTAATAGGCCTTGCAAGTTTACTAATTTATTATACTATATTAAAAAGAAAATATAGTAATAATTCTATATTACAAGCTAAAGACACATTAGTTGTTAAAAATAAAGTTAATTTCAAAGAGACTTTTGATAAGTTATATCAAGTAATGTACATGACATTTGTTAAGATGCCTATAATTAAGTATTATGCTAAGAAAATCAGGCTAAAATATGAAATGTCAAACGATTATTCAGAGTATGAACTTAGAAGAAACACAGGAAGGTTAATGACTATAACACTGATTGTTATGTTTGTTGCTTTAGCTGTATTTGTAAATGTTGTAAATGACTTATATATGACATTAATTATATTAGTAGGATTAATTATCGTTGTAGAAAAGGTTACTGATATAACAATTACCTCAGTATCTAATAAGATACTAAGACAGATGCCAGAAGCATTTACAATATTAAGACATGCATTCCATGAGCATGGAATGGTGGATGAGGCTATTTCTGATACAATAGATGAAATGAGTGAAAAAGAAATAGCTCCACAACTTAAAAGAATAAGAGAAGCAATAATATCTGATCAACCTGAAGTGGAGCTTGAAAGATATTATGATACGGCTCCTAATAGGTTTTTAAAACTATTTGCAGGTATTTCATATCTTACATATGAATTAGGAGATAGAAAAATTGAAGATACTTCAATTTATTTAAAAAACTTAAATAATATTTTAAATGAGATATATCTTGAAATACTAAAACAAGATAAACTAAAGACAACATTTAGAAGCTTAACTATTATAGCTGTAATACCACTTATATTTATTAAACCTGTAGAGTCATGGGCAACAAATAACTTTACAGCACTATCAAATTTCTATAATAGTAGTATTGGTTTTGCAATGCAATCTATACTAATTGTCTCTATATTTATGTCTTATCTTTTACTTAGAGTTTTAAGAGAAGATGGAGAAGAAATTAAATTTGATAGAGTATCAAAAGTTAAGTGGCAAGAAAAACTATATAAGATAAATTTTGTTAGAATGCTAGTAGATGCTTTTAAGACAAAAAAGCATACTTCAAAATACAAAAAAGAAGTTAATTTAATTAAAGATACAAATTCATATTTAACAATAGAATGGTTATATGTAAATAAATTAACATACGCATTTGTTGCATTTGTACTAACAATTTTACTTATATTAAACATGAATATAATAACAAAAAATTCGGCTTATACTAGATTAAGTAATGAATTTTTGTCACTTGGTAAGCTTAGTGAGGAAGACCAAGCTGCTGCACAGGAAATCACAGACTTTGATATGCAATATATAGAGGAGTATAGAAACAAATCCGTTTCTAAAGAGGAACTTGCTGAAGATTTAACAGATAAGGCAACAGGTACAGTTGATACAGAAGCAGTAGATAGAATATATGATAAAATAACTACAATTAATGATTCATATTTAAAATACTGGCATGTAATAATAGCCTTGGTAGTTGCAGCTATAGCATATTGTATTCCAAATATTACATTGGCAATAAAAAACAATGTAAGAAAGATGGACAAAGAGAATGAAATTATGCAATTTCAGTCAATAATATTAATGCTTATGCACATTGACAGGGTAGACGTTCAAACAATTCTTGAATGGCTATGTAGATTCTCATATGCTTTCAGAGAGCCAATTGCTACATGTTTAAATAACTATGAAGCAGGTGCTGAAAGAGCACTAGAAGAGCTAAAAGATTCTGTTCCAAATAAAGATTTTCAAAGAATTGTTGAGCAGTTAGAGTCTGCTGTAACTAGAATTCCAGTTAAAGCAGCTTTTGATGAACTAGAGACAGAAAGAGCTTTCTTCTATGAAAAAAGAAAGGATGCAAATGAAGCTCTAGTTAAGAAAAAAGCTTCTTTAGGTCAGGTCTTAGGATTTACTCCTATGGTTTTACTTATTGGTGGATATCTAGTTGCACCGCTATTAATTGTAAGTATATTACAAATGCTTAATTACTTTAGTCAAATGTCATTTTAAATAGTTTAATTCATCTTAAAGATGTTTTAATAAATTGTGTAAAGGAGGAATAAAAATGGATAACGCACAAAAAGCAATTATGATTGGTGTTGGACTTTTTGTAACTATTCTTATCATTGCAGCAGTAATGTTAATAGTAAATCCAGCAATTGATATGTTAACTGGTGCTTCAGATAGAATTGCAAACATATCTACAGCATTACAAGAACAGTTAACAAGAGAATATGATGATGTTACTGTAACAGGTGCAAAAGTAAAAGCTGCTGTAGATATGTATTGTACAGATCAAGATATGATTCTTGAAGTTCAAGCTGTAAGTGGCGGAACAATACTTGAGCTTGGAAAAGTTAGAGGAAATGGAACTACAACTATAGATAGAGCCTTAAACTACGATTCAAGTAATGTTCAAACAAAAGTAAGTGCACTATCTGATAGCTCAAATTCAGACACTTATGTACCATCATCTGCTAGATATCATGCACAACTAGTTAGAAGCTCAAGCGGTGATGCTGTCTTAGGAATAATATTTACAAGAGAAAATTAATAATTATGAATAATTTCAAGGTATATAATTTTTTAGTTATATACCTTGAACATTATATAGGGATATTTTAAAGATAATATATATTTTATTGTTTTTAAAATGTAACTATAAGAAAGGAGGAGAGTAGAATGGATGAGGAAAATCTATCTAGAGCAATAATGATAGGAGTTACTACACTAGTTGGAATTATGACTATTTCAGCTTTAATTTTATTCTTTAATTCTAGTTTAGATGTAGTTAGAAATGTTGGCAGTGGAAATAATTTTGAAACTGTTAACAGAAGTGATATAGATTCTACTCTTCTTATGAGCAATACCGGAAATTATATAAAAGGTACAAGTGTTATCAATTTATTAAGCTATTATGAGCAAGATGTGAATGTTACAATTACAGTTCAAAATATAAAATACATAGATAATCAAGGAGATATTCAGTACTTAGATACTGTAGCTTTAGATTCAGAGGATATAAATGTAAGAAAATATGCATATAACAGAGCGTTAAGATATATTATGGACAACCAGGATTTTACAATTAGTGTACAAGAATTAGATCAAGACTTAGGCTCAATGATTATAACTATAAGGGGAGTATAATATGGATGGAATTTTACAAAGAATAGTATCTATATTAATTGCTGTAATTATCTTTTTTATCTTACCTGTATATATAGCATATGAAAAAAGAGATGATATATCATATGCACTTGCACTAAAGATAACTACAGATTTTGTAGATGATGTTAATTCAAAAGGATATCTTACTTCGGAAATGTATGATGAGTTTGTATCAGAGCTTGCTGTAACACAAAATAGCTACGATATTTATATGGAGCATACTGCAAAAAAGTATAATCCAGTTATATATTCTTATAGTGATGATATGACTACAATTAGAAGTAAGTTTGATTATAATTTATATAAGGATGAGTATGAAAATGGAGAGATTGTAATAGATAATGGATCAAATGCTGGAACATATAATAACCTTATACTAGCCTATGATCTATCTGAAAAAAAGTATACGGAGGAGCAAATTTTAGATGTAATTAGTTCCACTGATAAAACACTAAATATAGATATGAGCTTAGATGCATATAAAAATTTAGATTATAGAAGTTTACCAGGAGTAACTAGTATATATATGCCAGAGCATGATACTAAGGTATATACAATGAATAAGGGCGATGAGTTTAACGTTATAATAAAAAACAAAAATACAACAGTTGCTACAACTATATATAATATAATAACATTAGGTGC
>CALXAR010000048.1 GCA_944386345.1 uncultured Clostridia bacterium | reverse complement strand
CAAGAAGAAATTCAAACGCAAATAGTAGAAAATACAGATGCTGTTAAAGAAGAAAATAAATTTGAAACTATAGATACATCTTATGAAGAGAAAAAAGAAGATAAAGAAAAAATAGATATCCAAAATACATTAGAGGAATCTAAATATGAAAAAGAAATAAAAGAATTAGAAAGACTTTTAGAAGAAGAGAAAAAGCAACAAGAAATGCTTGAAAATAGAATAATAGCAAAACTTGAAGAACTAAAAGAAATAGCAACTAAGAAAGCTGAGCCTAAAGTTGAAGTAAAAGATATAAATGAACCAGTTAAAGTTACAGTTCCTACAGGATATTTATCATACGAAATAGAAAGCTATAAGGGAATAAAAGAGCAAGGAAAAGATAAGCTAGATATATATTTTGGACAAAGTAAGCAAGATATAAGAAACTATTTTGGAGGGTCACCTAAAGAAATTAGAGATTATGATGAAATGGAGATGTATGATATATTTTATGCATACTATGATGAAGATGATAGATGTACAGGTATAGGAATATATAATCAAGAAGTATATAAGGATAAAATTGCATTATATATGTTTGGACATAATTTAATTACTATGACTTATCGTGAGATAGTAAAACTAATAAAGAAAAATGATTATAACGCAATAGAAGATGATGACGGAATAATATCTTTAAAATATGGCATATCAGTTGATCCAAGAGAAACTTCAAATTACAAAGATGAGATAAGCGAAGTAATACATATATTTAAAAAAGGATATTATGATGAAGTTTATGAAAACTTTTAAAGAAAATACAGGTATTTTACCTGTATTTTTTAATTCCTATTGACTTGGTAGGAAATATGTAGTATAATTCCTACTAGTTTAATATGAAATAATAGATAAGGAGCAAAACTACAATGGATAAACTATTAGAAATAAAAGATTTGCATGTAAGTGCACAAAATAAAGAAATACTAAAAGGATTAAATTTAAGTATAAATAGAGGAGAGGTTCATGTAATAATGGGACCTAATGGTGCAGGAAAATCAACTCTTGCAAATGTTATTCTTAATAATCCTCAGTATACAAAAATAAGTGGAAAAATTAGATTTGAAGGAGAAAATATAAATGAGCTTAAGACAAATGAAATAGCTAAGAAAGGTATATTTATGTCTTTTCAGTCACCTGAAGAGATACCTGGAATCTCAACACTTAACTTTTTAAAATATGCTAAAAATAAAGTGTCAGATGAACCAGTAAAATCTTTTAAGTTTAGATATTTACTTAAAAAGTATATTGATGAATTAAATATGAATCCGAAGCTTATTGAAAGAAACCTAAATGTAGGATTTTCAGGTGGAGAGAAAAAGAAAAACGAAATACTACAGATGCTTGTTCTAGAGCCTAAGCTTGCAATACTAGATGAGACTGATTCAGGACTTGACGTTGATGCAATAAGAACTGTTTCAAAAGGTATTAATATGTATAAAAATGATACTAACGCAGTACTAATTATTACACATAATAATAAAATTTTGGAAAATTTGGATGTAGATTATGTGCATATTTTAGTAGATGGAAAAATTGTTAAAACAGGAAAAAGAGAATTAGCTGATGAAATTGAAAAGAACGGCTATGAGAAATACAAGAAAGTAGAGGAAGAGTAATGGCATCAAAAACAAAGGTTGAAGATATAAATAGAAATATTTACGATATAAAAGATAAAGACAACTATGAGTTTAAGATACAAAAAGGATTAAGTCGTGAAATTGTTGAAGAAATATCTAAAAAGAAAAATGAACCAGAATGGATGTTAGATATTAGACTTAAAGCATTAGAAGCATATAATAAACTAGAGCTTCCAACATGGGGACCAGATTTATCAGAGCTAAAAATGGATGAGATTGCAACTTATGTAAAACCTAAGACTAATTTAAATACTTCATGGGATGATGTACCAGAGGATATAAAAAATACTTTTGATAGACTTGGTATACCAGAAGCAGAGAAGAAATCTCTTGCAGGAGTTGGAGCGCAATATGATTCTGAAGTAGTTTATCATAGCATAAAAGAGGACTTAATAAAACAAGGAGTAATTTATACTGATATGGAGACAGCTGTAAGAGAATATCCTGAGATTGTAAAAGAACACTTTATGAAATGCGTACCAATAACAGATCATAAGTTTGTAGCTTTACATGCAGCTGTTTGGTCTGGTGGATCTTTTGTATATGTTCCTGAAAATGTTAAGTTAGATATACCGCTACAATCATATTTTAGATTAAATTCACCAGAGTCAGGACAATTTGAACATACATTAATTATTGTTGAAAAAGGAGCAAGTCTACATTTTATAGAAGGATGTAGTGCACCTAAATATAATAAAGTTAATTTACATGCTGGTTGTGTTGAATTATATGTTAAAGATGATGCATATCTTAGATATTCTACTATTGAAAACTGGTCTAAGAATATGATGAATTTAAATACAAAGAAGGCAATAGTTGGAAAGAATGCACAGATTGATTGGGTAACAGGTTCATTTGGCTCAAAAGTATCAATGCTTTATCCAATGAGTATATTAAATGGGGAAGGAGCAAAGACAGAATATACAGGAATAACTTTTGCAGGTGCTGGTCAAAATTTAGATACAGGATTTAAAGTTATACATAATGCACCTAATACTTCTTCTGTTGTAAATTCAAAATCTATATCAAAAGATGGTGGAGCTTGTACTTATAGAGCTTTAGTTAGAATAAGCGAAAAAGCAAAGGGCTCTAAGTGTAGCGTAAGCTGTGAATCTTTAATGCTAGATGATATATCAAGATCTGATACAATACCAGTAAATGATATAGAAACTGATGAAGTTGAATTCTCACATGAAGCAAAAATAGGTAAGATTAGTGATAAAGAGATATTTTATTTAATGTCTAGAGGGCTCTCAGAAGAAGACGCAAAAGCTATGATAGTAAGAGGGTTTGCATATCCGGTTTCAAAGGAATTGCCAGTAGAATATGCAGTTGAAATGAACAATTTAATTAATATAGAATTAGAAGGGAGTATTGGATAATGGATATAAAAGTAAATGAGACTCCTGTAAGAACATCTAGAAATTTTAGAATAAATAATATTACTATAAATAATATTGATATTCCTAAAAAATTAAATGAATTTAAGAATGTTGAGATATTTGAAGATAAAGCTTTAATAGAAAAAGATGTAAGTCAGTTAAATTTAGCTTATGGAAATGGCGAAATATTAAAAGAAAATGTTCAAAATGAAGCAAATAATGTATTAAAGATAACTACAAATGGAATAAATAAGCAGATAAGACTAATATATACATTTGATAAAGAAAATCTTAATCTTATAAATAATATTGAATTTATAATAAATCATGATTCAAATATAACTATACTATATAAATCTAATACTAACGAAGTATGTTTTCATAATGGAATTATACGTCTTATAGCAAAAGATAATGTAAAAGTAAATATATCAATAATTAATATGTTAAATAATAATTCATATAATTTTGATACTATAGATAATAAATTAGAGTCAAATTCAAACGTAAAATATACAATAGTAGATTTTGGTGGGAAATATAGTGTTTCTAATTATTATTCTAATATAGTTGGAAAAAATGCAAAAAATGATTTAAGGTCTATTTATCTTGGAATAGACTCACAAATAAAGGATATAAATTATATTGCAGAGCTTAAAGGAGAAAATACAGATATTAATATTGATGTACAAGGAGCATTAAAGGATAAGGCTAGAAAAAACTTTAAGGGTACAATTGATTTTAAAAAAGGTTGTAAAAAAGCAAAGGGAGATGAAAATGAATTTTGTATGCTACTTTCACCTGAAGCTAAGTCAATTGCTTTGCCAATGCTTCTATGTACAGAAGATGACGTTGAGGGAAATCACTCAACAGCATCTGGAAAAGTTGACGAAAAATCATTATTCTATATAATGAGTAGAGGATTTTCTGAAAATGAGGCAATAAAACTAATTGTAAGAGCAAGATTTAATAAAATAATTGAGAGAATAAAAGATGAAAAAATAAAAGAAAATATTTTATTACAAATAGATGAAAGATTAAATTAGGGAGTAGAGTATGGAGTATGTAAGATTACCACTTGAAGGTGGAGCAAATGCAAGAGATTTTGGAGGATATCCAACAGAAGATAATAAAGTAACTAAGTTTCATGTTTTTGTAAGAAGCAGTAGACTTACAGATCTAACAGATAAAGATAACGAGTTCTTAAAAGAGTACGGAATAACTGATATTATTGATTTAAGAGGAAAGAGTTTAATCCAAAGCAACTTTGTTAGTGATGATAATATAAATAGAGAGTATTTTAATTTTCACTATATTCCTCTTTCTACAAATAAAATTGAAAATTATATAAAAGAAAATGAATATGTAGATGAAGAAGAGTTTAATTTTGGAATAGGCTATACATATTTGTTAGATAATAAGGTTAAGATAAAAGAAATTTTTGATGTTATTGCAAACGCAAATGGTGGTGTTTTATTCCATTGCACTGCTGGAAAAGATAGAACTGGTGTTATAAGTGCACTTATACTTGGCCTTTGCAATGTTGAAAGAAAAGATATTATAGCAAATTATGAAGTAACTCATACATATATGTCGGACTCTGAATTTATGAATGAATATACTTTAAATATGCAAATATCAAAACCTCAATTTATGGATACATTTATACAATATATTTTAGATATATATGGCTCTTTTGAAAACTATCTTTTAAGCTGTAATATATCAAAAGATAATTTAGAAAAAATAAAAAATAAACTTTGTGATTAATGGAGAGAGTATTATGGATAAAGTAAAAAAAGATTTTCCTATTTTAAATTCAAATAAAATTGTATATTTAGATAGTGGCGCTACAACACAAAAGCCACAAATGGTATTAGATGCGGTAAATGAGTATTATAAGAGTAAAAATGCTAATCCGCATAGAGGTGCATATAGCTTAAGTGTTGAAGCAACTAGAGTGTATGAAGAAGGAAGAGAAAAGATTTCTAAGTTTATTAATTCTCCAACTTCAGCTCAGGTAATATTTACTAAGAATGCAAGTGAGGCACTAAACCTTATAGCATATTCATATGGTTTAGATAATTTAAATAAAAACGATGAAGTAGTACTTAGTATAATGGAGCATCATTCTAACTTAGTTCCTTGGCAATATGTTACTAAAAAAACAAATAGCAAGCTTAAATATATGTATATAAATGATGATTTTGAATTGTCAGATGAAGAGATTTATTCTAAAATAACTGAGAATACAAAGATAGTTGGAATAACACATGTATCAAATGTAACAGGTACAATAAATGATGTGGAAAAAATAATAAAATATGCACATAAAAAAGGGGCTATCGTTATATTAGACGCATCACAAAGTATTCCACATATGAAAATTGATGTGCAACGACTAGATGCAGATTTTGTGGTATTTTCTGGACATAAAATGCTTGCACCATTGGGGTTAGGTGTTTTATATGGAAAGAAAGAGCTACTAGAAAAAATGTCACCATTTTTAATGGGTGGTGATATGATTGAATATGTTTATGAGCAAGATACAACTTTTGCGCCACTTCCAAGTAAATTTGAAGCTGGTACTCAAAATGTTGGGGGTGTTGTCGGACTTTGTGCAGCAATAGATTATATAGAGAGTATTGGATATGAAAATATTCAAAAACATGAAAAAGAGGTCGTAGACTATGCAATTAAAAGACTAAAACAACTTGAATATATCAAACTATATATAACTCCAAATAGAAAAAATCATTCGGCAGTTATATCATTTAATATAGTTGGTGTTCATCCTCATGATGTTGCAAGTATATTAGATGCAAATGGAGTTTGTGTAAGAAGTGGTAACCACTGTGCTCAGCCTTTAATGAGATATCTAGAAATTGATTCAACTTGTAGGGCTAGTTTTTACTTATATAATACAAAAGAGGATGTAGATAAGTTGATTTTAGCAATTGAAAAAGCATATAAGATGTTTGAAAAATATATTATAAAAAACTAAAGAGGAAAGGAATGTTTTAAGTGGGCGATTTAGAAGAGTTATATAATGATATAATAATGGAGCATAGCATGAATTCATATAATAAAAAGCATTTAGATTCATGTGATTTTTCTCAGATGGGGCATAATCCAAATTGTGGAGATGAGATAAAGCTAGAAGTAAAACTAAATGGTGATATTATAGAAGATATGGCTTTTTCGGGTCATGGATGTGCTATATCACAAAGCTCTACTTCTGTTATGATTGATATACTTAAAGGAAAGACAATTAAAGAGGCAAAAGACATAATAAAGACTTTTATTGAAATGATAAAAAGAGAAGTAAAAGATGAAAAAGAGCTTGAAAAATTAGAAGAAGCAATAGCTTTTAAAAATATTTCAAATATGCCTGCAAGAGTAAAGTGTGCTCTTTTAGCTTGGCATACTATGGAAGATTTATTAAATGAGAAGGAGAGTAGCAAATGAGAATATCTACAAAAGGAAGATATGCATTAAATATAATGATAGATTTAGCAAAAAATAGTAATGAGGACAAGTATATATCTTTGACAGAAATTTCTAAAAGATTAGAGATTTCAAACAAGTATTTAGAGCAAATAATTGCAGCCTTAAATAAAGCTAAATTAGTGATTAGTACTAGAGGAAATAATGGAGGCTATAGACTTGCAAAGAGTCCTAATGAATATAAAGTTGGAGATATATTAAGAGCAACAGAAGGAAATTTATCCCCAATTGATTGCTTATCTAATGGAAGTGTAAACACTTGTCCAAAGAAAAATAGATGCGCTACACTATCATTTTGGCAAGGGCTAGATAAAGCAATAGAGGAATATGTTGATAGTAAAACTCTAGCAGATTTGATTTAAATTGGAGGAAAAAATGGAAAGTGTAGTAGTAGGAATGAGTGGTGGAGTTGATAGCTCTGTTAGTGCAATACTTTTAAAAGAAGCAGGATATAAAGTAATAGGGGTTACAATGGAGCTTATACCAAGTGATTCAAGTGGTATAAATGATGCAAAAGAGGTATGTAATAAACTTGGTATAGAGCATTATGTTATAGATTTAAAAGATATATTTAAAGAAAGAGTAATAAAAAAATTTATTGAAGAATATCAAAATTGTAAAACTCCTAATCCTTGTATTTATTGTAACAAATATTTAAAATTTGGGGCAATGTATGATTTTGCAAAAAAAATAGGAGCAAATTATATTGCAACAGGACATTATGCTAAAGTTGAGTATAGTCCTAAATATGGAAAAAAGGTAATAAGAAAGTCTGCTGCTGGGAAAAAAGATCAGACATATGTTTTATGTACTATTCCTTCTGAAATTGTAGATCATATTATATTTCCATTATCAAATTTTACTTCAAAAGATGAGATTAGAGAAATAGCTATGAAAAATAACTTAGAAATTGCTCAAAAACCTGATAGTGAAGATATTTGCTTTATACCAGATAACGATTATATTCGATTTTTAGATAAAAATAATATTCAGGGAATGAAGCATGGAAAAATAGTTGATACATCAGGAGTAGTATTAGGAAAGCATCAAGGACTTCATAGATATACTATTGGTCAAAGAAGAGGCATGGGAATATCAAGTACTACACCTTTGTATGTTATTGGACTAAATAAAGAAAAAAATCAATTGATAGTTGGAAGACAAGAAGAATTATATACAGATTCAGTTTTGGTAAAAGAAGTAAATTCAATTTTATTTGATAGATTTACAAATGGCATGAAGGTTAGTGCTAAAGTTCGTTATTTAGCACCTGAGGAAAGTGCTACATTATTTGTTAATGAGAATAATACATTAACTGTTAAGTTTGAAAAAAAAGTTAGAGCAATAACTCCTGGACAGGCAATTGCATTTTATATTGATGATGTACTTGTTGGAGGAGGAATAATAGCATAGAAGGATACTAAGTTTTAGTATCCTTTTATACTTTTTTGCTATATTTTGTATAGAAAATAAGTATTTGTAAAGAGAGGCTTATAGTATTATAATATTATTAGGAGCGGTAGGAAAATATGAAAAAAGCAATATTACTATCAATATGTTTAATACTAATAATTTTTATTATAGTTTCATATTTAATTTTAGAAAACAATAAAGAAGAGAGAATGCAAGATACTAAAAATTTAAATGAAGATATATCTGTAGAAGAAAATGCTAATAATATAGAGGCAGAAGAAATAATAAAAGAAGATGAGAAGATAGATAATGGAGATGAAGACATGAAAAAAATTAATCTAAATATAAATGGGCAGAATTTTACAGCAACACTTTATGATAATTTAGCAGTTGAAGAACTTTTAGAAAAATTACCTTTAAATATAACTATGAGTGAGTTAAATAGTAATGAGAAATATTATTATTTTAGTGATACATTTACTACTAATGCACAAAGAGTTGGAAATATTCAAAAAGGAGATATAATGTTATATGGTAATAATTGTCTAGTTGTTTTTTTATGATAGCTTTTCTACTCCATATAGCTATACTAAAATTGGATATATTGACAATCCAGATTCACTAGAAGATATAGTTGGAAGTGGAAGTGTTCAAGTGGTATTTGAAAA
>CALXAR010000047.1 GCA_944386345.1 uncultured Clostridia bacterium | reverse complement strand
ACTTTCATATGGCAAATTATACTCTCTAAGCAATTTTTTCATTCTTTCAACTCTATATTTTTTTCTATGTAATCTTCTTCTGCTTCCTCTTGCCATTCTTCTATCTTCAGCCTTTTGAGCTTGTGTAAATTTATATACACCCTTATCTAAAATTTCATTTCCATTATCTCCTATCACAGCCCAACCAATAGAACCTATTCCTAAATCTATTCCATATACAATATCTTCCCTATATTTCATATAATTTTCTCTCCTTTATATAAACCTAACAATTAAAATATATCATAAATATATTCTTTAATCAATTTATTATATTTAAATAAAAAAATAGATTGCAAGTAAAAACTTACAATCTATTTTAATTTTTTGGCTGGGCTGGCTGGATTCGAACCAGCGCATGCTAGAGTCAAAGTCTAGTGCCTTACCGCTTGGCGACAGCCCAATGCTTAAAAGTACTGGGGTGAATAGTGGGACTTGAACCCACGACATCCAGTGCCACAAACTGGCGCTCTACCAACTGAACTATATCCACCATTCAGGTACTTTTCCATTATAATATTTTTTTCTCTATTTGTCAATATTTTATGCAAAATTTTATGAAAAATACTTAGTATTCTACAACTATTTTATAAATTGGTCCAAAAGGCGAAAATTTCCTTTCATATTCTGTTTCAATATTGAATATGTCTGTTTTGTGCAAATCTAAATATACATCTATAAATTTTAATCCATAATTTTGCATACTAACAAGACTATATTCAAATAACTGTCTATTGTCGGTCTTAAACTCTATTTGTCCATGCTCTTTTAACACTTTTTTATATTGCTCTAAGAACTTCTCATTTGTTAATCTTCTTTTTGCATGTTTCTTCTTAGGCCATGGGTCACTAAAATTTAAATATATCTTTTCAATTTGTCCTTCAAGGAAAATATTAGAAAGCTCTATAGCATCAAAAGACATGAAAAATAAATTATCTAATCTAATATTATTATCTTCTTCATATCTTTGGAGTTTCTTTACCGCTAAAGCTAAAACTGGTGGCGATACTTCTACCCCAATATAGATATTGTCTCTATCTAGTTTGGAAAGCTGAGTTATAAAATCCCCCTTCCCCATTCCTATCTCTAAAAACACTTTTTTATCTTTATTTTTACTTAAAATATTTTGTATATCCTCTTTATCCTTTATATATCTATCAAACATATTCATCTGTTCGATAGCTTTAGGATTAAATCTTGTTCTCATTGTTCCTCCTTATATCATAGCAATTAAAACTCCAACAATATGAACAACAAAAGCAACTATAAATAATAAAACAAAGTTAAGATATGGTATTTTTACATTACTCTCCTCGATTTTCTTTGCTTTTTCCATTTTTTTCTTTTTCATTTCTTCTATTTTCTTTTCATCTTTTCTTATTTCATATAACTGCATCTTAACATCATCAAAACCAAAACTTGATTGATGATAATATTTGTTTTTCTTAGTTGTTAGTCTACAGTAGTATAATCCAACTGCTACACATAAAGCTACAGCAACAATTTGAATTAATCCACCTATAAATAATGTTGGCATAAAGCTTGCACCTAATGCATATCTAACACCTAAATAGCTATTAATTGCAACAGATTGTGCTACACCTATAATTGATAAATAAAAATATGGTGTAATACCTGCAAGTATTATTATAAAATCTAAGAAAGCTGATTGCTGTACATTGTCAAGAAAGCCTTGTACTACAGTTCCTTCTGGTAAATTATAGTTTCCTGCTCTTATATCCGAAAAAGTAGTAAAAAAGAAAATAGCATATAAAATAACCATTATAACTAAAATTATTATATGACTCTTTTTTATTTTTTGATTATAGAAATCTAATAATTGTAACTTAACATCTTCTTTTGGCTTCATATTAATCTTAAACTTTTTTTCATTTTTATTTGTCTTGTTGGAATTTTCAATTTTTCTTTCCATTATACCACCTCTTTATACTACTTCAAAATCTATTTGCTTTGTTAAAACATCTGATTTTATTAATTTTACCTTTATGCTATCACCTATTTTATATGTTTTTGAAGTTTTTCTTCCAATAAGCATCCTTGTTGACTCATCATATATATAATAGTCATCAGATATATCATTAAATGCTACAAATCCCTCTATTGTGTTTTCTAGTCTAACAAACATTCCAAATGATGTAATTGAACTAATAGTTGCATCAAACTCTTCTCCAATAAAGTTTTTCATATAAATTACTGAGTATAGACTCTCAAAATCTCTTTCTATCTTTGTTGCATTCTTTTCCATTTCTGAAGAGCTCTTTGCATAATTTTCTGCTTGTTTTTCATATCTTAGCAATTCATTTTCTTTAAACATTAGATTATTTTCAATTGATTTTGATATAATTCTATGAATAAATAAATCTGGATATCTTCTAATTGGAGAAGTAAAATGACAATAGTACTTTGCATTTAGTCCAAAATGACCTAAACATTCACTGCTATATTTTGCAAGCTTTAAAGATCTTAACATATAATTAGAAATAATATCCTTATCTTTGTCATTTTGAATACTATCTAATATATCAGATAACGCTTTTGGATGAACATCTTTTATTCCCTTTATTCTTAAATTATAATTTGATAATATAAGATTTAAATCTCTTAATTTTTCTTCATCTGGCTTTTCATGAATACGATAAATAAACGGTAATTCTAAAAAGTAATATTTTTCTGCTACAACCATATTAGTTACTAGCATAAATTCCTCGATTATCTGATTTGCAAATGTAATCGGATATGGTTCAACATTAACCACATCACCATTGTCATCTAAGACAATATGAGTCTCAGGAATGTTAAAATTTATACACCCTTCTCTTTTTCTCTTCTCATTTAATATTTTAGCTAATTCTTCCATCAAAAGCAAGTCTTCCTTAAACATTCCATATTCTTTTTCTAAATCTTCATCCATATTATTAGAAATAACATTATATACTTTATCATATGACATTTTCTTTGTTACTTTTATAACAGCTTTAAATATATCAGAATTTAAGACCTCTCCTGTAGGTGAAATCAGCATATCTACTGCTAAGGATAAACGCTCTTGTCTCTCATTTAAACTACATATTCCATTTGATAGTTTCTTAGGTAACATGGGTATAACCTTGCCTGGGATATATATACTAGTTCCCCTTGAAATTGCTTCTTTATTTAGCTCAGTCTTTTCTTTTACATAATGACTTACATCTGCAATATATACTGATAATAGATAATTTTCACCCATCTTTTTTACACTGACTGCATCATCTAAATCTTTTGCATCTGCTGCATCAATTGTAAATATCTTTTCACTGGTTCTATCTTTTCTATTAATTTTTTCTTCATCTAAAACTTTAATTGGTATTTTTTCAAGCTCTTTTTCTATTTGAGGACTAAAGCTCTCCATTTTATCGAGTCCGTATGAAATATATAATGATTTAGCATCAATATGCGAGTCTTTTGAATCACCAATTATTCTTTCTATTTTACCTTCTGCTTTACTATTTTCTGTGGGATACTTTGTAATTAATACCTCTACTACCTGACCATCTTTGTAATTTTGAGAATTCTTCTTTGATATATATACATCTTCAATAGAATCATCTATAGGTAATAAAAAGCCAAAGTTTTTAGATTTTGAAAATTTTCCAATTACCCTACTTGTATTTCTTTTTAATACTCTTACGACTTTTCCTTCTTTACTTTTTCCCGTAGTATTTATTACTTCAACTAATATATCATCGCCATTCATTGCGCCATTTAAATTCTTATGTGAAATATATAAATCTTCGCCTTCTTCAACTATTCCAAAGCCAAAAGAAGAGCTTTTGGCTTGATATTTACATTTTTTTAAATTAGATTTATTATATGGTACATATCTATTACTATCATTTAGATATATTATTCCAGATTCTTCTAACTCTGAAAGTATTCTATCAAGTTGTTTTAGGTCACTTTTAGGTATAGAAAATAATGCTACAATTTGCTTTCTTGTTACAAGCTTATATTCATTACTTAAAAAGAAGGAAGTTAATACTTCCTTCCTTGTAGTATATTTATCTTTTTGAGTTTTATTAACTATCTTTTTATCGTTCATATTTTCTTCCTTATTTAATTATTGAAAATGTTGTAGCAAAACATAAGATACAAAAAATTATAGCTAAAACAACTGTATATTTAGATAAAATTCCATCTAGTGTTTTTGATTTATTTGCACCATAAAAAGTGTTATTTCCTGTAATAGCTGATTGTTGATCTTTACTTGATTGTAACATTACAACTACTGTAAGAACTAGTCCTACTATTATTGTTGCTATTGATAAAGTCCAATCTATCCATCCCATATTGTATTCCTCCTATTTATTTTATTGTCATCTTTACTCGACTATTATAACATAAAAACAATCAAAAAACAAGCTTATATTATGTTTTCTTTTAATGTATTTATCCTATTAGATATTTCCTGACTATTAATAGTTAAATTAATACTTGAATAATTGCTATATACATCATTTGATAGCTCATTATATATATCAATTGCATAGTTATTTTTATTATGCTCCAAACGAAGTCTATCTAAATTATTAATTAACTTGCCTAAATAGTATTCATATCCTTTTTCTATATCATTACTATAGTTAGAAAAAACCAACTCGTTTACATACTTATTTATATAATAAATATTATCTTCTAGTGCATATTTGTTACTCTTTTCATATATATTTTCAATTTCAATATTCTTATATATTTTATTTACTATATCATAACTTGAAATAGTATAATCACTACCATATAATTCTTTCTTTATTTCAAGCATTTCTAGATATGTTGTATATGCAACATTACAATTTCTAATATACTCAATATCAAAAGGATCAAGTTTAAGTGCAATCTCACATCTGTTAATAATTTTCTCCTGTTCATTTAAGGTCTTATTTAAATTATTCACTTCAATTGGCTCTATAAAAAATGCAATAACTTGTAATGTTTGTAATACGAATATACTAGTATAAATAATAATATTTATAGCTTTAAATTTTAAATTAACTTCTTTTTGTTTTACATCACAAAAAGCCATAATAATTGCTAAAATAAATAACATAAAAGTATAAGTTAAAAATACATCAAAAGTTGCAAAAATAATTAATACAAAAAGTATTTTCCTTGCTAAAAAATTTTTAGAATTTTTTAGCAAATATATAATAGGTATTATAATTGATATTAATCCTATTACTCCTGATTCAAGAAATACCTGAACAAAAAAGCTATGTGTTTCAAGAGATATATACTCAATACTCTGTACTGTTTCATACATTGTTCTAAAAGCATTTCCTCCAAGACCAAAGATAAAATTTAGTGGACTATCTACTATTAGTTTTAATGCATCTTGATAATATATAAATCTAAGCTTTGTACTATTAAAATTATGTAGATAATCTTCTATGCTAGATATAATTCCTATGTTTTCTATATAGTTAAATCCAAATATAAAAATAGCAATAATAATACTTATGCATATAGCATTATATAAAAATAAATATTTTCTTTTCTTGTTTTTCAAAATTTCTTCTAATATAAAGTATATTATCATAGCAATTATTGAAGGTATAATTACAAATATACTTATTTGCTTTACTAGTAATACAATCACTATTGATATTAACAAGTTTAAAGCTATATAAAATATATTTTCCACTTTTTTCTCTATAAAACTACTAACTATACCCACTATTAAATATAGCAGTAACACCATTTTAGACTCTGTAAGTAAAATAATTATTGTAAAAAAAGTAATTAAGATTTTTAATATTACTACATTAGTAATGCTTTTATTTACCTTTTTTAGTAGACTATACAAATATATAATTGAAATCAAACACAATATTCCAAGTATATTTGAATATTGAAGAACACTAGACACTCTAGATGTTTCCTCTGATATATACCCTCCTCCTAAGAAATTTAATGGTCTCTCAAATATTCTAAAAGACATCTCATCAAGAGCTAAAATTCCAAAAACAAGTGTAATACCAACAATAGATTTAATATATTTTTCTTTGTTTTTAGAATTTGTCACCACTAAATATATTAAAAACATACTATAAATTCTAATACCAATATTTAAAGCTCCTGATATTGTTGCTACATTACCAATTATAACTGGTAAAAAGTATGAAATACAAAAAAATATTAAACATATTCCTACTACATAGTTTATTTTAATTTTATCGTTAAATAAGCAGTGTAATAATGCCACTAGTTGAATAATATATACAAAAATCAAACTATCTTCTTTATAGTATCCGCCTTTTCGTATTCCAACAAAAAAAATTAAAAATATTAAAACATATTCTATTATACTTTTAATCTTTTCTTTATTAATCTGCATCTTTTTTCTCCCTTACTACAGTGATTATATATTATTTTATACTATTTAGCAAGAAAAAAAGAAGTTACAATGTAACTTCAATTATTCATCAAGATTATTTAAACCATATTCTATTAACTGGTTAATAACATTATTAAATGATATTCCTTTCTTTTCAGCAATAGCTGCAATTTTATCGTATGTCTCTCCACTCATTCTTATTGTTCTAGTAATACTATCCTTAGTCTTATTATTTATTACAATTTTTAATTTTCCCATTACTATCACCTGTAATTATTATATTCAGTTTTTGTAATAAAATTAGTGTACTTTTATGTGTACATATTATATTTTTAGTGCTATACTATTACTATATGGAGGGAAATATATGAAAAGAAAGAACAGAATAATAATGATAATATATATAATATTAGTTATATTAATTATATTTAATATAGTACTTCTAATAAAAAACATTCATACAACTAATATTTTAAAAGATTTCTACACACAATTTCAAATTAAATAAGCTGAATAACTATCCAGTTATTCAGCTATATTTTGACTCTCTTCTATCATATTCTTTATATTATCATCAGTTATTCCTGCCCCTATATTAGGGTTTAATGAAGAATAAATAAAATCTGCAAAAAATAGAATTATAAGAACAACGCATAAAGCCTCTCTTACTTTTCTTGGAATCTTTGATATTACACCTTGAACATATGGTGCTGCTACATATAAGCATAAACATCCTCCAATTCCAAAAAACATAAGTCCTTCAAAGCAAACTCTTCCATTTATGTTTAAAAAATATCCTGTATAATCCCACCATCTCATCCCATGAGTATATTCTAAATACCAAGATGTAAAATATTCTATAGTGCCACAAAGTAGAACTACTATTAAAAATGTTAATATAGGATTATCTGTTATCTTTTTATACTTCTTTGGCAAAAATAATAAAAATAAAATAACTATACATCCTGTACCATATATTGGTAGCCATGGACCTAGCATAGTTCCTCTATTTACAAAATCACCATTTTTAAATATATAAATTCCTACTTCCCAAAGCCATCCCAAAATTGAGAAAATAAAAAACATTAAAATTAATGAGGTTATACTATATTTTTGATAATAGTTAAATATCTCATCTGCTTTTTTCATCTCTTTTCTTTTCACACCAGGATAGCATTCAAAGTTATCACTATTTTCTAAAAGAGCTTTATCATTAAGTAACTCATAATTTTCTTTTTTATCATTTATATATTGTTTCTTTACATCAGTATAAAACTCTACAATACTTGCAGTATAATATGGGTTTGAAAAAAATATTCCAAACAAACCAAAAGAAAATAAATTTAGCATCTCATAAAATATAAAAGAAAAATCCATCTTAAATAGTTGAAATTTATTTTTATACATCATTTTTCTAGAAAGGGTTATCGCATCTTTGGGTCTAATTTTAGGATTTTCCGCCATAATCATTGGTACTAGTCTATATGAGTATACTTTTATAATTCCACCAATAATAGTAAAATCCCATAAAATTTGATACACATCAGTAAGAAAAATAGTTTTTACAACATTAATATAATTTTTTATACTTATTATATCAAATAACCTCTTAAATGGTGTTTTATAATAAATTCTAGACTCCATAAAGAATCTTGCTTGACATACCCTTAAAGGTTTTTGTACAAAAATCTCAAATAAGAATTGTATTAAAATTATAATTATACCTAATATTACTGTCTGCTTTGCACTTACAAATAAATCCATTACATATTTTATTATTTTAAAAATAAATCTCTGTGCATGAGTTACCCCATCAAAAATTGTTCTAAATAATCCTCCAGTAACACTCTCTTTAAATTTTATCTGCTCAACATCATTTGTATTAAAAATAGAATTTAAGACATCACTAGTAATATCAGAATTAGAATTTGTTAGATAATCAACTCTTATATTTGGATTATAATCACTATTAAACTCTATAACGAAATCTCTTCTTATAATATTTTTTATTCCATTCATAGATGTACTATAGCTTCCAGCAATAAACATCATTATTATACAAACAAAAACAAGTGTAAAATAGTTTTTCTTAACAGTATTTCTTGCTTGTTTTCTAATCTCTTTATTTTTTCTCATACATAAATCTCCTAACTAAATACTACCATAAGTTATATAAAAAAACAATACACAACATAATATGATAAAATATATTAAATTGTTAGCAAATTTCCAAACAAAAAAGACTTGTAAAAAACTTACAAGTCTAATTCATGGTGCCCCAGAAGGGATTCGAACCCCTGACCCACGGCTTAGAAGACTAACACACAATACTGAAAAATACATATATACATAAATTATTGGTCAAATTTTGGTCA
>CALXAR010000046.1 GCA_944386345.1 uncultured Clostridia bacterium | reverse complement strand
ATGTGGTATAATATTATTGCATTTATAATTTAAGAGTCACATATTAATATACATGACGTCTACTCTAGAGTTATTATGCAAGAAAAGGAGAGATTATATGAAAAAAAATGAAAATTTAAAAAGGATGACGAAAAGTCAAAGAAATGAAATGGCAGTTGAAGCTGCAACAAAGACAAAGGATCATTTCTATTATGATTATGAGTACCCTTTAGTTATTAACAAAGATTTAAAAATTGAAGAAATATTTAGATTAAAAGAAGACGAAGAAGAATATAATGAAAATTATAATTATTATAACGAAGATGATGAAGAAAGTATTCAACCATCTTTTGAAAATAATAATGTAATAAGAATAGTATTCAAGAACAAAGAAAAATCACAAAAAAAACAACAGTTTATTATGGATATTAACACAGAACTTACATTAGAAGAGTTTGAACAAAAGCTTTTAAAATGCAAAGATGAGTCTGACATCGAAGATTTACAAGAAGATTGCTAGGGCAAATGCTCTAGTTTTTTTTTGCTTCATTACACGTTATCTATGTTTCTTTATTGAAAAATTTACATAAATATGGTATAATATTAATGTATGCAATATTAAAGTTAAGGGGTTAGATTAGACTCTAGTGATGCAAAAAGAATTTTAAGCATTTATGTAGTTCGTATTTGTATTTCTAGTATATTCTATTCTTTAATTTATTGTATATATAATAAATTAATAAGAAAGAAAGGGGAAGAATTATGAAATTCTTTAATAAGAAAAATACGTATGAAATTTTAAAGGAAGGAAGATACGATACAATAGCTTTTAGAAAAGCCGTTCGGTTAGCATATCTATCCGAAAAATTTAATATTTATAGAGTAAATGACTCTGTAATATTTGAGCAAGGAGCTTTTAGAAAGGTTACAATTCCTGTAGATATTGTTGAAGATATCATTGGAGTTGAAGTATCTGTTCCAACTCGTACAGCATAGATTATAGAAAAGGCGGGATATCCTGCCTTTTCTTTTTGCATATTATATACATAAATATATATAATGTAATATGATATGTCGTATTATTCTTGACATAATATAACAAAAGTGATAAAATACGTTATGTAAACATCATGATTAAGATTCACTTGATAAATAATTTTTGAAAGGGAGTGATTGGTTTGTGTAATAATACACGTATTAATCGAATAGTAAAAGAAGAGGAGGTCGTAAAAGACAAGATAAGTGATTGGCTTGAAGACAGAAATGGTATTGAAAGAAATAAGGCATCAATTGAAGTAGAAGAGATTAGTGATAATATGATCTCATATATTACTGGACATCCATTAAAATTAAATGATGGAACTAGAGTGCATGAGATTAAGGAAGCAAAAATTGATGATAAATATAAAGAAATAGCTGTAAGATTTTCAAAAGCTGGAGTAAATAGTTATACTGCCCGCATAAAAAGGTATAATGATGATGACTTAAAAGAGCTAGAAAAGTTTTTAGCTAATTGTCAATCGATATTTCAGCTTAGAAATATAGACTTAAATTATATGTAAAAGTGGATATTATCCACTTTTTCTTTTTATTTGATAATATAATAGCTTTTATGTTTATTATATAAAATTACACTAATCTGGTAAAAAATGGCAAATTTAGTATGTTTTTGCTTAAATTAGAGCTATTTTAATTTAGCTTTTGATGTTATTTCTCACAAAAAATAAAAAAATGTAGAATTTATTAAAAAAATTAAAATAAAAACTTGTAAATATAATTGAATTGTGATATAATGAATTCCTTTTTGATAGGAGGCATAAGGTGAAATTAGAAATTGGTACAACGCCTAGTGGAGCTGAGCTTACTAGTATTAAGTACAATGACAGAGAATATTTGCATCAGGGAGATAAAGTCTTAGACAAGGACGGAAAAATTTACTGGAAAAGACGAGCACCTATTCTTTTTCCAATAGTTGGAAGCTTAAAAAATAATACAACTATTATTAATGGAAAAAAGTATGAAATGTCACAACATGGATTTGCGCGCGACATGAAGTTTGACATAGTTAAAATATCAGAAAGGGAACATACATATGTATTAAAGTATAGCGAAGAGACATTGAAAATGTATCCTTATAAATTTGAACTATATGTTACTTACTTAGTTGACGACAATAAGCTTACTATAAAATATAAAGTGAAAAATTTAGACGATAAAACAATGTTTTTTGGATTGGGCGGTCATCCTGCGTTTGTAATCGATTTAAAGAATAATAAATACAGGCTTGAGTTTGAAAAATTAGAGGAAAATATAAGGTTTTATCAGTTAGAGAATGGATTGATATCATATAAAAATAATTATATTAATGAATCCATTTTATCAGGTGGCAAATGTATCAATATTCAAAAAGATACTTTTACGCATGATGCGATCATAATGAGTAATTTGGACTCAAAAAAAATTAGGTTGATAGAGAATGAAAAAGTAAGGTTGGAATTATGTTTTTCGAGTTTTAAATATTTAGCCATTTGGGCTAAAAAAGGTGCTCCGTTTGTATGTATTGAACCATGGCTTACTACAGCGGATTACGTAGATTCAAATCAGATATTTGAAGATAAGAAAGATAACATTAGACTTGAACCACAAAACGAGTTTGAATGTGAATATTCTATTATCTTTGAATAGATTAAAAAATGAAATTTGGTATGATAAAAAGGAAGTAATTTTATTACTTCCTTTTATTTATTAACAATTTCAAGTAGATCTTCAACTTTGTCAGTCTTTTCAAAAGATACTTCTAAGTCTTCTCTTCCTATATTTCCGTAATGAGATAGCTCTGAGTATATTGGTGTGCGTAGATTTAGAGTAGTTATTATTCCTTCTGGAGTAAAATCAAACACCTGATTAATAGCATTAAGTATTTTTTCTTCTGGTACTGTATTTGTATCAAATGTGTTAATATAAATTGAAACTGGCTTAGATACACCAATTGCATATGACAATTGTATCTCACATTTTTTTGCAAGACCTGCTTTTACAATGTTTTTTGCAACATATCTTGCCATGTAAGCAGCACTTCTATCAACTTTTGTAGGATCTTTTCCACTAAATGCACCACCGCCATGACGAGCATATCCGCCATATGTATCAACAATAATTTTTCTTCCTGTTAGACCACTATCGCTTTCAGGACCACCGATAACAAATCTTCCAGTAGGATTAATGAAAATCTTAGTATTATCGTCCATCATATTTTCTGGAACAATTGGAACAATTATGGTATTATATACATCTTCTCTTAGCTGTTCTATACTAACTGTATCTTTATGCTGAGTAGAAATAACAATAGTATCAATTCTTTTTGGTAGATTATTTTCATATTCTATTGTTACTTGTGTTTTTCCATCAGGCATAAGATAATCTAGAATGTTTGTTTTTCTTGCTTCTTCTAGTCTTTTGGCAAGTCTGTGTGCAAGAGATATTGGTAAAGGCATAAGCTCTTTTGTCTCATCACAAGCAAAACCAAACATTATTCCTTGATCTCCTGCACCAAGCGTATCACTATTGTCATATGAAGAGTTAACTCCTTGAGCAATGTCACTTGATTGCTTTTGAATTCCAATTATCACTTTGCAGTTGTCTACATCAAAGCCAGAGCCTTTTGTAGAGTAGCCAATTTTTCTTAGAGCATCTTTTGCAATTTTTTCATAGTCTAAGTTTGCTTTTGTAGATATCTCTCCAAATATAAAAAGAGTATCCTTTGAGATAGATGTCTCACATGCAACTCTAGAGTTTTTATCTTCTTTAAGAGCTGCGTCAAGAATCGAATCAGAAATATAATCACATACTTTGTCTGGGTGACCACTTGTAACTGATTCTGAAGTAAATAAATAATTTGTCATAAAATTTCCCCCTAACATAGTATTAAAATATCGGCATGTAATAAAAAAACTAGCTTTGGCAAGCTAGTCAAGAAAACTTATCTTTCGGGCATGCCGCAGGAATTAGCACCTTGCATTTTTGCAGGTTGCTGGACTTCATAGGGCCTGTCCCTCAGTCACTCTGGATAAGATATATTTTAATGTGAGACTATTTTAGCACTGTATATAGTATAAGTCAATAGTTTTTGGAAAAAATGCAATTAATTTGCAAAAATTTTGAATATAATGTATAATATTGCACTAGGAAATGGAGAGTATTATGTTTGAAGATAGTTTTGTAATAGTTGATTTAGAGACAACAGGACTTAGTCCTAAAAATAGTGAGATAATTGAGATTGGAGCAATAAAAGTAGTAAATAATAAAGTGGTAGATAAAATGGATGTATTTGTAAAACCAAGTAGACCTTTGCCTTGGTTTATAACAAATCTTACAGGAATTACAAATGAAATGGTTGATGAAGGGCTAAGTGCAAAAGAGGCAATAAAAGTCTTTGATGAGTTTTCTTATGGTATGAGACTTATGGCTCATAATGCAAGATTTGATATGAGTTTTTTAGATGTTTATATGAAAAAAGAGTTAGGAAAGAGTATACGAGAAGATTCAATGGATACTCTACTTCTATCAAGAAAAATAGTAAAAGATGTACCAAATTATAAACTAGAGACATTAGCTAATAGATTTAATATAGATTATAGTGGTGCACATAGATCATTAAGAGACTGTGAAATAACATTAGATGTATATAATAATATAAGGAGAATGTATAGTAGTGAACAATGTGGATAAAAATTAAAAAGAAGAATATAGATAAATTCTATATTCTTTTTTAGCATCCACAAAAACAAAATAGAAGTATTAGCAGTAGTAAGATAAGTATAAAGTTACCATTACAAAATAAGTCTGTTATACAGTTTGAGCAGTTGTTTTGTGAATTATTGCAACAATTATTCATATTACCATCTCCTTATATTATCATTTTCTTTGTTAAAGCATAGGTACCAATCTAAACAGTTATTAGGATTGTTTACTTTCATTTTTTCCATCATCTCTAAGTAATTTTGTGGTGATGGAGAGACAGTAGAACTTCCCGGAACCCAATTTGCTGGAGTAAAGACACTCTCATTATCAGTAATTTGAAGAGCATCTATCATTCTTAGTATTTCTGTTATGTTTCTTCCATTTTCAGCAGGATAGATAAGTATACAGCGTATTACTTGATTTGGGTCGATTATGTACACATTTCTAACTGTTTGACTATCATTTTCCATATCCATAAGCATACCATATTGCTTTGCTACTTCTTTATTTGTATCTGATATTATTGGAAAAGGAATAGGAGTACCAGTGTTTTTTTCAATATCTTTTATCCAAGCAATATGTGAAGGATTGCTATCTACACTTAGTCCTAATAAGCTACAATTCCTTCTTTTAAATTCATCATTTAATTTAGCAAAAGAAATAATTTCTGTTGTACATACAGGAGTAAAATCTGATGGGTGGCAAAATAGAACAAGCCATTTTCCCATATAATCTGTAAGCTTTAATGGACCAAAAGTAGAATTAGCGTTAAATCTTGGTGCATTACTACCAAGCATTGGCATTTTTATTTTATTTTCTTCCATTGTCAATTCCTCCTTGGTATATGTTATGAGCAATATATTTTTTTGTGATATTAAATTATAGTTTATACTATAAATTTGTAGCAAAAAAGCTCGAAAAAAATCTAAAATCTAGTAAGTTAAATAAAAAGATGTATAATAGCTTTGTACATAAAGAGAACTATTATACAAAAAAGAAGATATGAAAACTAAAAGTAAAGTCTATTCTATAAAGCAAAAACATAGTATTATAGTTCTTAGATAATTTTAATTATTATAGTAAAAGGAGGGAGGAAATTAGTAGATATAGTTATATAATAAGACAAAAAAGAATATAGTAAGACTATATTCTAAACGGAAATATTTTTGCAATGATTTAATTAATCTATTACAGTTATATTGTGATAGAAAAACTTTAAGACTTCATCTGGAAAATGAATGTCATAATACGTATCAATTATATTTTGAGGAGGAATTTTATTCCTTCTTTCTTTTTGTCTAAATAAAGCTCCACTAGAAAAAACGACATCGATTGTTAGTATTATAGCTAAAGTACAAGTTAGTATTTTAGTAGATTTGTTTGAGAATTTATCTAGTAGCTCAGATAAGATAGGATAAATTAATCTAATCCAAATAATTCCTAAAAATCCCCAAAAGAAGCAGTAAATTAGACTGGTTCTGTTTTGAAGTATTCCAAGATTACTAGGTTTATACATCCAAGATACAGTTCCAAACAGTGTTTCTTGAAATACACTGCACGCAGATTCAAATAACCCTCCAATAATAAACGAAGCAAAATATAATACGAAGTTATTATATTTTCTTAGTTTAAAGAGTAGTATAGATATTAGTATTGCGCCAATTCCATATACTGGATTTAGTGGCTCAAGAATAAGTGCTGTTCTATATTCAAAATATCCGTTAGTTATAATACACCATATTGTCTCAACTATGACGCCTGCTACGCCACCTATATATAATATCCAAAATAATTTATATAAATTAAACTCATCTTTAAAACTCTTATTATCATAATTTTTCATATATTCACCTATAAATATATTGTATCTGTTTTTAAAATATTAATCAATATATATAAATACTTTATATTATATCTTAAAAAAATATGTACGTAAAGGTTTTTTATATTATAAAAAAATAAATTGTAGAAATGAGTTATAGTGCTTGATTAACCTATTTCTTCGTGCTAAAATCAAAGTAGGTCTTTGAGATGGGAGGAAAATTATGGAAGAAGTAAATGTAACAGAGATGATTAATGATCTTGTAAGAAAAGCAAAGGAAGCAGAGCAAGAGTATATGAAGCTAGATCAACAAAAAATTGATGAAATAGTTAAACAGATGTCAATAGCAGCAAATGCTAAACATATGGAGCTAGCTCGTCTTGCTGTAGAGGAGACAAAAAGAGGCGTAGTAGAAGATAAAGTTACAAAGAATATTTTTGCTTCTGAATATATTTATCATAATATAAAATATAATAAAACTGTTGGTGTTATTGAAGAAAATGAACTTGAAGATTATGAGCTTGTTGCAGAGCCTGTTGGAATAATTGCTGGAGTAACTCCAGTTACAAATCCAACTTCTACAACAGTATTTAAATCTTTAATCGCTGTAAAGACAAGAAATCCTATTATTTTTGGATTTCATCCATCAGCTCAGCAATGTAGTATAGCAGCTGCAAAGACTGTGCTTGATGCGGCTGTAAAAGCCGGAGCGCCTAAAAATTGTATACAATGGATTGAGACTCCTTCAATTGAAGCAACAAATGCTTTGATGAATCATAAGGACGTAAAAATCATTCTTGCAACTGGTGGCTCTGGAATGGTTAAATCTGCATATTCTTGTGGAAAGCCAGCTTTAGGTGTTGGACCAGGAAATGTTCCTTGCTATATACATAAGAGTGCAAAACTTAGAACTTCAGTTACAGATTTAATTATGTCAAAAACATTTGATAATGGAATGATTTGTGCTTCTGAGCAATCTGTAATAGTAGATAAAGAGATAAAAAATGAATTTGAAAAGCTAATGAAAGAATATGGCTGCTATTTTTTAAATGAAAAAGAAAAGGAAAAACTACAAAATTATGTAATAGTTAATAAAAACGGAGCTTTAGCTGTAAATTCTTCAATTGTTGGACAGTCAGTATATACAATTGCAAAAAATGCAGGAATTGAAGTTAATCCAAAAACTAAAATATTAATTGCAAAACTTGAAGGAGTAGGAGATGACTATCCTTTATCAAGAGAAAAGCTTAGCCCAATACTTGCATATTATGTTGTAAAAGATGAAGATGAAGCGTTAAGTCTTGCAAGCCAGTTACTAAGCTATGGAGGGCTTGGACACTCAGCCGTAATTCATGCAGAAGATAAAAATATAATTGAAAGATTTGGAAATACAATGAAGGCTGGAAGAATTATTGTAAATTCACCATCAACACATGGAGCAATTGGTGATATATATAATTCAAATCTACCATCACTTACACTTGGTTGTGGAACTTTTGGAGGAAACTCAACTACTTCAAATGTATCAGCAGTTAATTTAATAAATGTAAAAAGAATGGCAAAAAGGAGGGTTAATATGCAGTGGTTTAAAGTTCCTAATAAAATATTTTTTGAGCCAGGAGCTATTGAGTATTTACAAGTTATGAGAGATATCTCTAGAGTATTTATTGTAACAGATAAAGCAATGGTAAAACTTGGCTATGTAGATAAAGTGCTATATTATCTAAGAAATAGAAAAAATAAAGTTCATTCATTTATATTTGATCAAGTTGAGCCAGATCCATCTTTTGATACAATAAATAAAGGTGTAGATATAATGAATAAATTTGAACCTGATTGTATTTTAGCTCTAGGTGGTGGAAGTGCAATTGATGCTGCAAAAGGAATGTGGCTATTATATGAGCAACCAGAAGTAGATTTAGACGCGATGAAAAATAAATTTATGGATATTAGAAAAAGAGTATATAAAATTGAGGACTTAGGTAAAAAAGCTAAGATGGTTGCAATACCAACTACAAGTGGTACTGGTTCTGAGACAACATCTTTTGCAGTTATTTCAGATAAAGTAAACAATATGAAATATCCACTTGCAGATTATGCTTTAGTTCCAACTGTGGCAATTGTTGATCCAGAGCTTGTATACTCACTACCAGCAAAGAGTGTTGCTGATACAGGAATGGATGTATTAACTCATGCACTTGAGGCATATGTTTCAAATATGGCAACTGATTATACAGATGGTTTAGCAGAAAAGGCTGTTGAGCTTGTATTTAAATATTTAGTAAGATCATATAATTCTTCAGAAGATAAAGAGGCAAGAGAGAAAATGCATAACGCAAGTACTATTGCTGGTATGGCTTTTTCAAATGCTTTTCTTGGAATAAATCATTCACTAGCTCATAAGATTGGTGCTGAGTATCATGTACCACATGGAAGAGCAAATGCTATATTACTTCCATATGTAATAAAATATAATTCTATTATGCCAGATAAGTTTGTTTCATTCCCAAAATATGAGTATTTTATAGCAGACAAAAGATACGCAGATATTGCAAAAAGACAAGGACTACCTGCTAAGAATACACAAGAGGGAGTAGACTCTTTAATTAAAGCTATAAGAGAATTAATGAAGAGTATGAATATGTCAACATCATTTAAAGAGGAAGGAATTGATGAGGAAGAATATATGCAAAAAGTTGAAGAGCTTGCATATAA
>CALXAR010000045.1 GCA_944386345.1 uncultured Clostridia bacterium | reverse complement strand
AATGGTGACCCGTAGGAGAGTCGAACTCCTCACTCCGCCGTGAAAGGGCGATGTCTTAACCGATTGACCAACGGGCCCCATTTATGGTGAGCCATCGCAGATTCGAACTGCGGACAACTTGATTAAAAGTCAAGTGCTCTGCCAACTGAGCTAATGGCCCATCAAAGTATATTACAATCAGTTTTACAACTGACTGCGCATATATAATACTACAAATTTGAGACCTTGTCAATAGATTTTCACAAAATTATAAAAAAAATATCAAATTTTAAGGTGTTAAATACTTTATTTCTACAATTTTATTATTTGCAAAAGCACTAGTTTTATAACATTAATCAGAAAGTATTGTTTCTAAAGAAAGTGAGTGTTAGTATATAGTCGTGATTCAAATATTTTAATCTTTATTATTTATTCATATTTGTTTTTTCATTATTATTTTATTCATAATATTATATTCTTAAATGTATTAAATTGTGATTTTGAAACTTTTGTATGGAGGAAAAGCATTCATTTTTGAAAGATACATTTGCATCTTTGTTATACTAGAATTTATATATTTGAATCACAGCTTTTTTTGAAAGGGTGGTATTATGAGATTTAGAATTTTTATGTGTATATTGTGCATAACTACTACTAGCATAATTTTATCTAGTGTATATGCTGCTTCGTCTACTCCAAGTCTTGTTACTAAAATCAATTCAGCCTTTAATAAGATTCAGGGATATTTAGAAAAAATTGCTACTCCTATAACTGGTGTTTGTATAGCTAGTGGAATCTTAGTAAGAAAATTAAGCTTTGGAGATGAAAGGAAAATGATTATTGGAAAAAGAATAATTATAAATAGTGTGGTAGGATATGCTGCTATAAGATTATTAGATGTTATCATTAAATTTATTGAAACAGTGGCAAAATAATGGAGAATTTTTTAGATAATATAAGTAGTATATTAAATGTTTTTTATTCTTCTATCAAAACAGAAGGATACAAGTTTATTGATAACATTTCAACTATAACAACAGATATTTTTCAAAAAGAGCCTTTAAAATCTATTTATATAAATAAAAATATGAATAGTTTTTCATTAATAATTAGTACAATTGTCTCAGGTATTATTTTATATTATGTTTTTAAAACTATAATATCTCTTTATAGTAATATTAGTGTGTCCAATGTATACTATCTTATAATAAAAATAATAATTATTACTATTATTAGTTCAAACAGTTTTAGTATCTGCAAAGAGTTAATTAATATAAACTTTTTGTTTTCGGATACTATAAAGTCTTTTTTAGAAGAAATATCAGAAGAAAAAATTGATTATAGCTTCTTAGAAGATAATATTTCTACACTAGAAGATTTCTTTGATATTGCTAACAAGACAGGTATAAATGGTTTAAAAGATTCAATAATTTGTATATACATATTTGCCCTTGTTGTCTTTTTTTCTGTAAGATATTTTATAATCAATCTATGTGTTATTTTGTCACCATTTGCATTTATTTGCTTAATTAGTAGTAAGACCAAATCATATTTTTACTGTTGGTTTAAACTATTTGTTTTTAATCTTTTAATTCAAAGTATAAATTATGTTATTATATATATTCCTGTTGTTTCTCAAAATGAAAAAGAAATATATACACCACTACTTATTGGAAGTATTATAGTTATGTTTAAAATAAATCAAGTTATAGGAGACATTAAAAATTATGGAAAAAATTAATGGTCAAAGAGTATTTAATTTTTATAATAGAAAAAATAAGTGGCTAGGAATAATAGATTATAAAACTTTAGTTTTTGGTATGATATATATTATTTTGGTACTTAAACTTGTATTTAGTCTAAGTATTTCATATACAATTAAGATATATATTTCATCTAATTTAATAATTCCTCTTATTATATTTGTTATTTTAAATGTTAACGAAGAGAGTATACTTGATAAACTTTGTATTATAATTAAATTTTTGATCTCTAGAAAAATATATTATAATGGAAATTTTTTTAATAAGGAGAAAACTATATATGCAAAAGATGTAAAAAAATAGTATATTGAAAAAACAAATTAAAAGTGATATAATGAACCCCAGTTGATTAGGAGATTTATTTATGAAATTTATACAAAAAAACAAGCTGGAACTAGGAGATACATTAGTGCCAGATTTATTTATTATAAATAATATAAAATCATTAAGCGGAACTGATATAAAAGTATATTTATATATCTTGTACCTATTAAAAAAAGGTGCTGATGTAGATTCAGATATGATAATGAAAGAATTAGAGCTTACAAATGAAGAGGTAAAGACTAGTGTAGAAGTACTTCAAGCAGAAGGGTTGCTTCAAAAAACAACAAGAGGCGTTTTGGTTATAGACTTAAAAGAAAAAGAAATAAATAAATCATATACTCCTAAATTTGATAATAGACAGAAAAAGTATGAGAATGTTATAGATGAAAAGAGAAAAGCTGCGGTTGATGCAATTTGTGAGAGCTTCTTTAATGGAGTTATGACTTTTAATTGGAGCACAGATATAGGAAATTTATTTAATATGTATTCTTTTTCTGAAGAGGTCATGATTGCACTTTTCCAGTACTGTAAAGAAAGAAAGGCTCTAAATAGGAAGTATGTTTTTGCAGTTGCTGAAACATGGTATAATGGCGGTGTTAGAACTTTTGAAGAGCTAGAAAGCTTTTTAGATAACTATGATAAATTTAATAAGATTAAGCAGAAGATTTCTAGATCTTTAAATCTAGGTAGAAATTTATCAAAGTATGAAGAGGTTTATGTAAAAAAATGGATAGAAGAATATAATTATGATTTTGATATAATTGAAGAGGGATTAAAAAGAAGCACGTCTACAACAAATCCTTCAATAAAATATATTGATGCAATAATTACAAGTTGGTATAAAAAGGGATTTAATACGGTTGATGAGATACTAGAAAGTGAAAAACCTAAATCTACAGCAGAAAAGAAACCAGAGACTAGAAAAACAGCTTCTGATTCTAAGAAAAAAAGCTTTCAGAGCTACTCACAAAGAGAATATGATAGTTCAGATGATTTTTATGATGATATTTAAAAGGAGGGAGTCATATGCAAAGCGAAGTTTATAGGAAAGTAGAAAGAGATTATAGCATAAAGAGGCAACGTGCTCAAAGTGATGCTAGACATTTTAAAAAGAATGTATATGACGAGAATCCAAAGCTTGCACAAATAGAAGATAAAATTAATAAAATATCATTAAAATCAATTAAAGCTAGAATATTTTCTGACGATATCAGTAGACAAATAGAGCAAGATAGACTTACCTCTGAGCTAAATAAGCTAAATAAGGCATATGAAGAGCAATTACAAAGAATAGGACTTACAAAGAAAGATTTTGAACCTAAATATGAGTGTAGCAAATGTAATGATACTGGGTTTGTTGGAAATAAAATGTGTAGTTGCTTTAATCAGGAGCTAATAAATGAATCTTTTAAGCAGTCAAATATGTTTAAAATTAAGGATGAAAATTTTGAGACTTTTGACTTTGGATACTATTCATCATCAAACGATAAAGAAAAATATGGGATTGAAAAATCACCTCTTGAGAATATAGATGGTATTAGAAGACTTGCATATAATTTTTCTCACAATCTTGATGATCCACAGCAAAAGAATCTATTGTTTACTGGTAGCACAGGACTTGGTAAGACGTTTTTAGCTAATTGTGTGGCAGCTGAAGTCCTAAAAAGTGGAAAATCAGTTATATACCAAACAGCACCAATTCTTCTTGATAAAATGGTAGACTATAAATTTAAATTTAATAAAACGGAATCAGAAAGAGAAGAATATGACAAGATATTTGAAGTAGATCTGCTAATTATAGATGATTTGGGAACTGAGGCAATGAATAGTGCTAAATTTAGCGAACTATTTAATATACTAAATACTAGACTCTTAAAGAATAAAAAAATCTTAATATCTACAAATTTAACGCCACAAGAAATAAAACGAGAGTATGAAGAGAGAATATTTTCAAGGTTTGTAGGCGATTTTATGATATGCAGATTTGTAGGAGAGGATATAAGACTATTAAAAAAGAAGTTGACAAGATAAAATTCTTGTCAACATTTTGCATTTTTTGACAAATATGTTATAATATATATCGCATATTTGCAAAGTATAATCAAATAATAATTTATAGGATGTGATGAGATATGAATAATTTCAAATTTTTTGTCCTTGGTAACTATTCTCCTAACATTAGAACTTTTGGAAAATGCAAAAGTACATGTTATATGTTAGAAGGCTTTAGTAAGCATATATTTTTAGATTTTGGAGCGGGAGTTTTTTCTAAATTTATTAGGCTAGTAAATGCAAAGATAATAGATATAAATAAAGTGATAATAGTTATATCACACAATCATGTAGATCATAACTTATCTTTGTTATCACTTGCTTTTTATTTGCATATGTATAATATGTTTCACACTAAAAAAATAAGAATACAGGTTATTTTACCACATAAAAGCATAGTGTATAATATCATAACAAAGTTTAAGAAAGTCTATGACGTTTATGTCTTAGATGAAAATTTTGTTATGAAAATAGACGATGCTAAATTTACATTTTGTGAGACGATACATAGAGGAAAATCTTATGCTACTAAGATACAGATTAAAGATAAGTGGTTTGTATATACATCAGACTTGGCAAGGTATTCTAATAAATTAAGAGAGTTTGTTATAGGAAGTGAGAGCGTGCTACTGGACGCAGGATATCCAAAGAAAAGATTTAACTCTTTTAAAAATTACCACGGAAGAACAGGTGATATATTAAGTGATACTGCTAAGTTAAATGTGGGAAAAATTTATGCTTCACATAGACGCTTTTTTTCAAAAGATAATGATTATGAGAAATATTTTCCAAAGAATGTTAATACACAACTTGTGAAAATTGACAAAAAATACAATATGTTTAAATAGCAAAAAAATACACTTTTGAAATGAGCCCAAAAAGTTAGACACTTTTTGGGTTCACTTCACTTTTGGTATATTCTTTTTTTACTTAGTAATTATATTCTTCACGTCTTCTTTCTATCTTTAATATTTGCTCATAAAGTTTTTCTTCTCTTTCTGATATATCTTCTGGTAAGTCAATATGAACTTTAAGATTTAAATCACCTCTAGTACCCTCTTCAGAAATGTATCCTTTGTTTGGAACAGTTACAATCTCTCCATCTCTTAAGTGTTTAGGCAAAGAAACAAATAGCTTTTCATCCATAACTTGCAATTTGTATTTACCGCCTAATGCAGCAACTGCTGGAGTTACATTTATTTCTTTTATTAAATCTAAGCCAGAGACTTTAAATTCATCATCTTCTAATAATTTTACATGAATTATTAAGTCACCATTTTTTCCGCCATTTTTTCCTGGATTACCAAGTGCGGCAAGACGAATTTTATCACCATTTTTTATACCTACAGGAACTTTTACTGAGAATGTCTTCATACCAGTTTTGTATGCTTTAATAGCAATTTTTTTCTCTGCACCGAAGAAACCTTCTTCAAGTGTTACATCTAGGTGAGTAACAATATCAGTTCCTTTTACTGGCTTTTGTTTTCTATCTTGTGAATCAATATCATCAGAAGATTCTTGTGAACTATTATCCTTCCTAAATCCTAGTATTTGGTTTAATAAGTCATTAAATACATTTGCACCTGATTTAAATTCATATTTTACATCTTGTAAACTTGATTCTATATTGGCAAATCCGTAACCATATTTTGCAACTTGTCTGTCGTATTTTCTTCTTTTTTCCGGATTTGTCAATACAGCATATGCTTCGTTTATATCTTTAAATTTTTCTTCTGCCCCAGGCTCTTTATTTTTATCTGGATGATATTCTTTTGCAAGTCTTCTGAAATTTAATTTTATATCTTGATCAGAACTTTTTCTGTTTACCTCTAATATTGCATAATAGTTTTTGTATTTCATATAGTACCCCTTTAAAAACTAATAGTCTATTGGCTTTTATTATATCATATTTAATACAAAATTCAAGGATATTAACTTGCTTTTTTATTTTTTTTTTAGTATAATAGGGGAGTAAAATAACAATGGAGGTATGAATATAATGGACATTAATGACGAAAATTTTTTATCGGCGCAAAAAATTGTACCTGTAAAAATAGAAGACGAAATGAAAAAATCATACATAGATTATGCTATGAGTGTTATAGTTTCTCGTGCATTACCAGATGTTAGAGATGGTTTAAAACCTGTTCATAGAAGAATCCTATATACAATGTATGAGGATAGTTTATGGCCAGAAAAACCATACAGAAAATGTGCAAATATTGTCGGTAGTGCAATGGGTAGATATCATCCTCATGGTGATGCTGCTATATATGATGCTTTAGTTCGTTTATCTCAAAACTTTTCACTAAGGTATCCGCTAGTTGACGGTCATGGTAACTTTGGTTCAATGGACAATGATCCTCCAGCTGCAATGAGATATACAGAAGCAAAGCTTGAGAAAATCGCTTTGGAAATGTTAGGTGATATAGACAAAGAAACTGTAGATTTTATGCCTAACTATGACGATAGATTAAAAGAGCCTACTGTTTTACCTGCTAAATTACCATATCTTTTAATAAATGGAGCATACGGTATAGCAGTTGGTATGGCATCAAATATACCACCTCACAATTTAAGCGAGGTTGTAGATGGTATAGTTGCACAAATTGATAATCCAGATATAACTAATGAAGAGCTAATGCAATATATTAAAGGACCTGATTTTCCAACAGCTGGTATAATTGTAGGAAAAGATGGAATAAAGGAAGCTTATACTACTGGTAGAGGTAGAGTTTGTTTAAGAGCTAAAGCTGAGATTGAAGAAGATAACCGTGGTAGATATAGAATTGTTGTTACTGAGATTCCATATCAGGTAAACAAAGCAGCTTTAGTAGAAAATATAGCAAAACTTGTACAAGCTAAAACAATAGAGGGAATATCAGATTTAAGAGATGAAACTGATAGAGAATCTGGAATGAACTGCTCAGTACGTATTGTAATTGAATTAAAAAGAGATGCAAATCCAAATGTTGTATTAAATCAACTATACAAACATACTCAATTACAAAATACAATAAGTATGTTGATGCTTGCTATTGTAAATGGTGAGCCAAAAGTTTTAACTTTAAGACAAATTTTATCTGAGTATATAAAACATAGAGAACAAGTTGTTATAAGAAGAACACAATTTGACTTAAATAAAGCTGAAGCTAGAATTCATATATTAGAAGGATTAAGAATTGCAATTGATAATATTGATGAGGTTATTCATGTTATTAGAAACTCATATGATAATGCATTGCAAAACTTAATGGAGAGATTTGGACTTACTGAGATTCAGGCTCAAGCAATTCTTGATATGAGACTTGCAAGACTTCAAGGACTACAAAGAGACAAAATAGAAGAAGAATATAACGAGCTTGTTGCACTTGCTAAGCATTTAAGAGAAATCCTTGCTTCTGAGCAATTGGTAAAAGATATTATTAAACAAGAAGTTATTGAACTAAAACAAAAATTTGGAGATGAAAGAAAAACAGCAATAACTCACGGTGTTGGTGATATTGATTTTGAGTCTTTGATAAAAGAAGAAAATAATGTTGTAACTCTAACTCATTTTGGGTATATTAAGAGAGTTTCTGCAGATGTATACAGAAGTCAAAGACGTGGTGGAAAAGGCTTAACTGCTATGAATACACGTGAGGAAGATTTTGTTGAACATTTATTTGTTACATCTACACATAATAGTTTAATGTTCTTTACAAATACAGGAAAAGTGTTTAAATTAAAGACTTATGAGCTACCTGAAGCAAGTAGAACTGCTAAGGGTACAGCAATAGTTAATTTACTTCAACTATCTCAAGGCGAGAAAGTAACTGCTGTTATGCCAGTTGAAGACTTTAATAATGATTCATTATATGTACTTATGGCAACAAGTAATGGTCTTATTAAGAAAACAAAACTTGCAGAATATTCTAATATTAGAAAAACTGGAATTCAAGCAATAACACTTAAAGAGGATGACGAGCTTATAGATGTAAGATTAACAGATGGAACAAATGACATTATAATGGTTACAAGAGAAGGTCTATCTATTAGATTTAAAGAGGAAGAAGTAAGGGCTGTTGGTAGAACATCTATGGGTGTAAAAGGTATTGCTCTTGGAAAAGAAGATAAAGTCGTTGGAATGGAGCCAATAAAAGAAGATAATGGATATGTTCTTGCAATAACAGAAAACGGCTTTGGAAAGAGAACAGAGCTTGAAGAATATAGATGTCAAGGAAGAGCTGGAAAGGGTGTTCTAACATACAAGATAACATCTAAAACAGGAAATATCGTTGGAGTTGAACTTGTAGATGATCATGATGAAGTAATGCTAATTACAGACACTGGTGTAATCATAAGGCTTAACGTAGATGATATTAGTATTTTAGGAAGAAATACTCAAGGTGTTACACTTATGAGAACATCTGATGGCGGAAAAGTAATTAATATAGCAAAAGTTCCTAAAGAAGACGAAGAAGTTGAAGAAAAGTAATAAAGAAGGCATAGTTTTACTATGCTTTCTTATATTATTACGTATTTTTATTGAAAAAAATAATAATTATGTTATAATATAACTTGTAACGAGTTTTTTGATATTTATTGTATAACTAGACATGAAATTTACATAAACTATATTTAAATATTAAAAGTTATGTTATAATATACTAGAAAGGGAGGAATCTGTATGTTTGAATTAAACAAGAAAAACATAAAGAAGATTCTGTTAATTATTACCTATACAATATTATTATGTTTTGCATTAGTTAAATTTGACTTAGTTTTAAATATTTTAGGATATCTTTTAAATCTACTAAAGCCATTTATTTTTGGATTTTGTATAGCATTTATACTTAATATTCCTTTAAGTAGAATTGAAAGATCTTTTAAAGAAAAGAAGAAAAACAAAAAGGCAAATAATTCTAAAGCAAGGCAAGAGGCAACTGTTAAGAGAACAACCAAGGTAAGTTCAAAAGTAAGAGTGTTTTCAATAATATTATCGCTTTTAATTTTTGCGGGAATTATATTTTTAACATTATTTTTAGTTATAATTGAATTTATCAATACAATAAGTATTTTTAAAGACAATATTTCAAGTGCTTTTAATACAGTTCAAGAGTGGGGAAGAGACTTAATGAGTAATAATCAACAAGTTGTTGAAAAGATTAATGAATTCAAACCAGACTGGCAACAAATATATGACGAGGCTGGAACTTGGATAAAATCAATGGCAAGTGGAATTATAGGTGTTTC
>CALXAR010000044.1 GCA_944386345.1 uncultured Clostridia bacterium | reverse complement strand
TTCTCCTAAGTATAGCTCTTTTGATAAAGCATATCCATTCTCATCTGTTGTTATTGTATCTACTAATGTTCCTTTTGATACATATGTTACATTTCCATCAGGAGATTTTATATTCTCTGCTGCATATATCTCATATGTTACGCCCTCTAGTCCTCTCTCTTGCCATACTGGTGTAAACTTCTCTCCATATTCTGTTGTTGTGTTCTTTACATTTGTTAACATTTCTCCTGTTTTATATATCTCTAGTTGTCCAACAAGTGGTTCATTTTCAATTGGTACCTCTATTACTAGTGAACCTGTTTCAATTCCTCCTTCCGGATATATTGCATCTTCTGTTAGTCCTGTTGCTATCTTGTCTACTACTACTTTATATCCACTTACATCACTATTTCCTAAATCTTCTTCATTTTCTGGTATTCTTAAATTATCATCTAAGTAATATCCTTTTGGTGGTTTTGTCTCATATACTACGTATTCTCCTGGTTGTAGTTCTTGTGGTGTATAGAAGTATCCTTCTTCATTTGTCTCGAATTCTTCTATATAGTTTCCTGATGGACTCTCCATCAAGCTTACCCATTTTTCATTTGCTACATCCCATATCTTATATTTTGCTCCTTCAAGCTTTACATCTGCTCCTGTATCCTTATCTTTCTTTACTATTCTTAGCCATGCTGGTGTTGGCTCATCTGATACTATTCTATTTTCTATTTCTTTTTCATTTGTTATTACTACTTTTTCTGGTTGTATAAAGAAGTGATTCATCTCATCGTCATCATCTTCTTTTATCTCTGTTATTGTATATCTTCCATATGGTATTGTATATGGATAATATTCCATTAAGTCTTCTTTTACAAATTCTGCATATCCATATTCATTTACCACTGCATCATAGTATACTTGTCCATTTGAAGAATCTAGTGTTAGTCTTAGTACTGCTCCTGCGGCTGGTGATTCTTCTGTTGAATCTGGATTATTCTCATACTTCATTACTTGTACTCTTCCTAAGTTTGGTATGTTTACTAGATCTTCTAGTGATACTACTACTATATCTTCTCCTTGCTCTTTATTGTCATATGATGCTTTATATATCTTATCTCTAAATGTTACCTCTTCTCCAGGTACTACTGCATCTGGATTTATTCCCTCTGGGAATGTTGTCTCTTTTAGATAATATGTTCCTGTTCTCATTGTTTTTGATACTGCATATCCTGTATTATCTGTTGGTCCAATTATTACTGGATTTCCATTCTTATCTATATACTCTTGAGTTGCATCCTCATCTGTATATACTGTAAAGTATGCACCTGATACTTTTGCATCTGTTTTTCCAACTGTCTCTTCTAGTAATACTTTTTCTACTGCTATTTTCATCTCTTTTGATGCATCTACTTTTGTAAATTCATATGTATACCCCTCTTCAGTAATAGATACTTCAAAATCCTCTATTTTATATGCTTCATTTGGTGTTATATATTCTGAAACTGTATATGTACCATATGGTATATTATCTAGTTTACAGATTCCATCTTCACCAGAAACAGTTGTTAAATACTCTTGATTTGGATCACTATTTAATGTAACTTTAAATTGTGCTCCCTTAAGATTTATCTCTTCATCATAATCTGTTGCACCAAGTCTTTTTAATATTTCTAGATTTCCTTCAATAATATCATCAACTGCTTCAAATGTAACTAAAATAGTTCCATCTGGTTGTACTTGACCATTATTTATATTTATTTCATATATTTCATCATTTAATAATGTTCCTGTAGGCTGTGAAATTTCTTTTGCATAAAACAATGTACCTGGTAAAAATCCACTTGTTGCTGTTCCATTTTCATCTGTTGTTATTGTAGTTACAAGATTTGTACATGAAGCATCTGAATAAATTCCATATACAGCACCTTGAAGTGTTGAATCACCTTTGTTTCCTGTAGTTGAAGTAGTTGTTTTTTGAACTTTTGCTTTCATACTAACAATTTCTACTTCAACAGATGTTGTAGTTACTGGTAAAGCACCTTCAAACAGTATTTGATGTGTACCATTAGAATACCATCTACTTGTACCAGGATTATTAAGGGCAAATCTCTTAATATATATGTTACCTTTAAAATATCCGCTATAATTGCTTGGTACAGTAACTACTAACTCATTTCCAGATTTATATGCGTCAACTCCTGTTGGTAATTCTGATTTATCAACAGTAAATTCTTCTTTACTTAATACTCCATTAGTATCTACATATCTTATTGTCTCACCTGGATATATTATATTATCTGAACCTGAAGATAAGACTAGATTTGGAGCTAAGTTATCATTAAAAGTCTCATAGTAATTTACTAATTCTATATATCTTTGTGCTGCCAAATTAGTTAAATTCATATCCCAAGTAACTTCTAAAAGAGTCTCTTTATATCCATCACCATCTTCATCTATCCAATCCCTATGTGGCTGATATTCTGATCCCCTAGGTGAGAAAATACCATTATTATTTGTATCAGTATTCCATGAGCCATAGTTCATATCTAAATATCTATATCCATTATCTATTCTTCCAAGTGGTGTTTTAGGATCGTGTGCCTGATTTTCCTGGAATGCTGATGCATAACCAGTTGTCTGAGCCCACATAAACCATTGAGTTGCTACAATGGCTGCATTCTCATTTGGATGATAAGTCTTCTCCCACATTGCTGCAATATTTAATGATCTTCTAATTGCTGGGCTAAGCTCATTAAAATAATTAATTGAGTTATTATTTCCATCTCCCCATGCATAAGTTGATATCATATCACTTAATGAGAATGTATTTATATCAAACTCTTGCATAGCATATGATACTCCTCCTGTTGTAGTAACTCTTTTTTGAATACAATAAGCTCTTCTTTGCTCGCCAGTAGTATCGTTAGTCAAATAGAACTTATCTACGCTAAGATAGTTTTGATCAGCGTAGTTACCACATTCAAATCTATAACCAGTCTTTTGTCTTTCTGGTCTAACTATCCATGAATCGGCATTTACTCTTGTTTGACAAGCTAAAACGAAACAAAAGAAAAAAGCCAAAACAAGTCCTAATTTCTTGATTGATTTCATATATACTCCCCTCTCAAAAAATATAAAAGATAATAACTTAAAGATACATTTATTATCACTAAATTTATTATCAATTTTATTATATATCAAAAAGTATAAATTGGTTATAAATTTACATTGAGTTATGTAAAATATATAAAATTATATCATTATAATTCGATAAATATCTCCAAAATATTACAAAATAATGTCATGATAATTTCGTGCTGATTTGTAAACTGGATAAATAAAGTATAGTAGCTTTTTTGTTTTAAAATATAAAAAAGCTGCTAACACTACTAATGTGTTAACAGCTTTTTACTTAGCATTGACAAGAGCAATCACAACAAGAATTAGTACCATACCAATAATCATTTAATTGACTAGTAGTACAAGGCTCACAGCAACAATCATTTTGAGTGTTATTATTATTGCAATTGTTATTTCTAAAGCAATACCAACAACACCAACAAGATGAATTATTGTTCCTGCAACAGCAATTATTCCAATTGTTATTGCGTCTATTACAGCAGCACATAATTTTCCTCCTTTATATACTAGTGTTTAATACACTAATATATTATATGTTATGACAATGTTTTTGCTACTGTTTGTCCTTCATCTAAACTATTTTCTTTACACTTCTTCTTAAAAGCTTTATCTGTTCTGTTTCATCAAAAATAGCCATTTTACTTGCTTTTAAAATATCATCATGATTTATCTCATACCAATCAATTACATATCCACAATCAAAGCATATCTCTCTAATTAATTCACGTATAGTTCTTCCATTACCTTCTCTAAAAGGATGCAAAACATTGAGTTCTGTCATTATATATGACAATCTCTCAATAAAATCCTTAAATGACATTTTTTTCATTTCTTCTATGTTAATCTTAGAAAAAATTTGATTAATATTGTCCTCAATATACTCGTACTCAGAGAACCTAAAATTTTCTTTTGTTATATTTTCTTGCCTATATTCTCCTGCAAAATAAAATATATCTTCAAATAAATATTTATGAATAAATTTTAATCTCTCTGGTGTATAGTCCATAGGAAGAGTTAAAGTACTAATAGTTGCTATTTTAAAAGCAACTATTCTTGTCTCATATTCTTTTAATAATTTTTCATCCTTTATTCCAAGTTTATTTTTTAAGACATCTGTTCCCTTATATGTATACTTTGAATTAATTGCATCATACATTTTTATCGTTTAATTTAGATATTATATCTTTTTTTATAATATCTATTCCTTCTTGCTCAGTTATTTGATTATCTAAAAATTGATTAATAAGAGAAACGTCTTTATCTTGTACTTCAAATCCTTCCATAGCCATCGTAGCTTTTATATTTTCAATTAGCTTTTCATCATTTGTTAACATACAAACTCACATCCTTTTATACTTTTGATAATGTAGTATTTAATCTATTAATTACCTTATCTTTACCTAGTAATTGCATAATACTATATATATCAGGAGTATTTTTCCTATTTGTTATAGCCATTCTTACTATTGAAGAGAAATCTGCAATACTTCCAATATAATTTTCAGGATTTGCTTTATATTCTTTCATATTTGTGCAGAATCCTAGACTTTGCGCTACTTCTTTCATTCTTGCAAACCATTCGTCTTTATTATCATTTTCATTATATGCTTTTATATACTCTTCTAAAGATTTCTTTATAACTTCTTTAGTTATAGTTGGTTTTTCTTCTAAGATAGAATCAATTATATATCCTTTTTCTTCTAGCTCTTTATTATATATTTCATCAAAGAAGTATTTAAATGTCTCTTCTACATCTTCCCATTTATATATATCTTTTCTAATTTTAGTTGCATTATCTCTTTCAAGCCCAAATACTTTTTGAGAATATTCTAGATCTTTGTTTAATATATCATAAAAATCCTGACTGTATTGTTTCGACCACACAAGTACTTTATCTAGTACTTCTTTTCCAGACATTTTTGCAACTTCTTCTTTACACAGATCATTTAATTTAGGCATATCTAAAAGTGAGCCAGCAGAACTCATTTTATTAAGTTTAAATTCGAAATCCATATAATTTTTTTCTTTATTTTTAGATTTCCACATTTCATAGTCTGAATTTAGTATAGTCATTAAATATTCACAAACGCCTTCTGCAGGATATCCAGCTTTGATAAAGAATGAAACAGCAGACTCTTTATCTTTTCTCTTACTCAATTTACGTTTACTATTTCCATCTTTTATCATTATAAGTGGAGTATGAACATATACTGGTGGAGTAAATCCCATAGCATTAAATAGATCTAAGTGTATTGGTGTTGATGGTAACCATTCTTCGCCTCTTACTACATGTGTTGTTCTCATAAAATGATCGTCGCAGACATGCGCAAAATGATAAGTTGGTAATCCATCAGATTTTATAATAACGACATCTTGATCGTTTTCTGCCATTTCAATTTTTCCTCTTGCTCCATCTACAAATGATATCTTTCTTAAATGCGAACCATTTGATCTAAATCTTATAATAAACTTTTCGCCATTTTTTACTCTTTCAATTGATTCATCAATTGAGATATTTCTACACTTTGCATATACACCATAATATCCAGGAACAATCTTATTTGCCTCTTGCATTTGACGAGTTTTATCAATCATCTCTGGTGTACAAAAGCAAGGATAAGCAAGTCCCTTTTCAATTAGATGCTTAGCACATACTCTATATATATCTTTTCTTTGACTTTGTATATATGGTCCATAAGAGCCAACTTGTTTATCTTCTCCTAGAACTCCTTCTGTTGCTAAAAGATCAAAATATTTTAGCTCATCAGTATACATTTTTATACTTCCTGCTACTTCTCTTTTTTGATCTGTATCTTCTACTCTTAAGAAATATACCCCATCAGTTTGTGTTGCAAGCTTTTTATGTACCATTGCTTGATATAAGCTTCCTGTGTGCATAAATCCAGTTGGTGAAGGAGCAATTCTTGTAACTATTGCTCCAACTTTTAATTCATTTCTTTCTGGATATTTTACTTCTAAATCATCTACAGTCTCATCAACATCTGGGAATATTAAATATGCAAGCTCATAGCATTTTCTCTCGTATTCTTTATCCATTTCCATATAAATAACTCCTTTTCCATATAACCTTATATTATTTTTTATCCATATCTACATCCATAAGAATAGGTAAAATCATTGGTTGTCTTTTTGTCTTTGTATATATGTACTTTATTAATGCTTCTCTTACTCTTGATTTAATTATTGACCATTCTCTTACACCTTGCTCTTCACATTTTGAAAGCTCTTTTTTAGCCACATCTTTAATTTCTTCAATTAAAGGCTCATTCTCTCTAACATATACAAAGCCACGTGTAACAATATCTGGTCCTGAGACAACATGTGCTGTTCTTCTATCTAATGATATTACCACAATAATCATACCATTTTCAGATAGCAATTGTCTATCCCTTAATACAATATTTCCTACATCTCCTACTCCAAGACCATCAACTAAAACAATTCCAGATGTTACTTGTGTAGTCATTTTAGCGCTATTTTTATCGATTTCTAGTATTCTACCATTTTCCATTATAAATACATTTTCTTTTGGAACACCAGTATCAACAGCAAGTTGACCATGTTGTTTTAAGAATCTATATTCACCATGTACTGGCATAAAATACTTAGGTCTAACAAGACTTAGCATTAATTTTAATTCCTCTTGGCAAGCATGACCAGAAACGTGTACATCAGCAATTTGACTATATATAACTTCTGCACCTAGCTTCTCTAAGTCGTCTATAACTTTTCCTATAGATTTCTCATTTCCTGGTATTGCAGAAGATGAAAAAATAATCATATCATCTGGTGTAATTTGTACTTTTTTATGTTCTCCAGCAGACATACGTGATAGTGCTGCCATTGGTTCACCTTGAGAACCAGTTGTTATAATAACTAACTGCTCTGGATTATATATATTTATTTTGTCTATATCTATTATTGTTCCCTCTGGAGCATTTAAATATCCTAGTTCTTGAGAAACATTTAAAACATTTACCATACTACGTCCTACTACAGCAACTTTTCTTTTAAACTTTACTGCAGAGTTAATTATCTGTTGCATTCTATGTACATTTGATGCAAAGGTAGCAACAATAATTCTTTTATTACAGTTAGTAAATAATCTATCTAATTCTTTACCAACACTTCTTTCTGACATTGTATGTCCAGGTCTTTGAACATTAGTACTGTCTGAAAGTAACAAAGTTACTCCTTCTTTACCAATTTCTGCTATTCTTTGTAAGTCTATATATCCTCCATCAATCGGAGTATAGTCTACTTTAAAGTCACCTGTATGTAATATTGTTCCAACTGGTGTTATTATAGCAATTGCCATTGAATCAGCTATAGAGTGGGTTACCCTAATAAATTCTACTTTGAATTTTCCAAATTTTATAACTTGTCTAGGCTCTATAGTTACTAATTTTGTCTGTTTATCTAAGTTATGTTCTGCAAGTTTTACTTTTATTAGCCCTAAGGCTAGTTTACTACCATATACTGGTACATTTATTTTCTTTAAAAAATATGGTATAGCTCCTATGTGATCTTCATGTCCATGTGTTATTAAAACAGCTTTTACCTTATCTTTATTTTTCTCTAAATATGAAATATCTGGTATAACTATATCTACACCAAGCATCTCTTCTTCTGGAAATGCTAAGCCACAGTCAACTACAATTATCTCATTTTCATATTCAAAAACAGTTAAGTTCTTACCAATCTCATTCATTCCACCTAAAGGAATTATCTTTAATTTTGATTTAGCAAAAAGACTAGCTTGTTTTTTAGTCTTTTTTTCAACTGCTTTTTCAACAGGTTTAATATTTTCTATTATTATCTCCTCATCTTTTGATTTCATTAGTTTTTCTTTTGTATCTTTTTTTAGTCTTTTAGTTACATTACTTGTTTTTTTACTATTACTGCTTTTTTCTTTTTTTGTCTTAGCAGTACTTTTGCTTTTGTTATTATCTTCTTCCATTAAATCTCTCCTTTTCTATATATTTTTCAATCTGCATTTTAACATAACTTTTACCCGTACATTTATTTTTTAGCATAATTGCTATATTTAACTAATTAAGATATATATCACGTAATAAGACTATATTATTATACCATATTTGTACTTAAAAGTCAATTTTACATAAAAGCAAAGACATAAAAAAAGATGTAAATATTTAAATTTACATCTTAAAAAAATCTCGTGTCAATATATTTTAAAGTTGTATCAGAATACTTAAAGATAACACTCTTGTTGTTTTTAAAATAGTTGTTTTCAGGTATATCTGATTCAAAATTTAAATTACTACCAGTTTTTATTATAAGTCCTTCAAAAAAGCATCCTGCATATTCAATTATCTTTTGAACAGTGTATCCTTCCTCATCTCTTAAGAAAAAAATTATTTGAGATGGATATAAATCACGTTGTCCATTATTTGTTACGTATCCACTTACTTTCTTTCCGTCATTTGTAATTTCAAGGGATACTTCCTCTGGATAATAATTCATTATTTCATAGTCTACAGAAATAATTTTTAAGTCTAAGTTTTTTTCTGTATTATATGCTACAAATTTATACTCTTCATCAGGTTGCATATCATATAGTTCATATACACCCTCTCCTAGTGTAAATTCAATCTTCTTCAAGCTCTTACCAGATGTGTTTTTTATAACTACTTCATAGTTTTCTGTATTGTACTCTGGCTGATATTTTTTCTCTGCGTTAACTATTTCAAGTAATTCTCTTTCTACTTTAACAATAGATGTCTCCTCTTTTATACTAGAATTTACAATATCTTCTTTTGCTGGTTCCTGCTTAAATACCTTTGTGCATAATAATACACCTCCGCCTACTGCAATAGCTCCTATTGCAGTACCAATAATAACACTTTTTAAATTCATATTCTCCTCCTATTTAGGCCGTCATTGCTAAATACATTAGTTTTTTAGCCCCTTTATTTTAAACATAACTAAATTATATCACTTTATTTTATTTATGTCAACTTTTTTGCCTTTTATAAAATACTTAATATTATAAAAATAGCACTCTAATTTTCATTAAAGTGCTATTTACTTATTACTTTATATTTTTTAACTCTTCAATACTTAAACCTGTTATCTTTGAAATAATCGTCAAATCAATTTTTTCTTTTAACATCTTTTTTATATATTCTTTTTTACCTTTTTTTATTCCTTCTTTTATTCCTTCTTCTAGTCCATCTTTTTTGCCATCTGCAAATCCGTCATTATATCCACTATCTCTTATTGCCATCTCGTCCATTATTGCTTTTTCTCTTAGCTCTGCAAG
>CALXAR010000043.1 GCA_944386345.1 uncultured Clostridia bacterium | reverse complement strand
GTGTAGCAGTAGTATGTGTAGCAGGAATAGTATATGTAGTAATAAGAAACAAAAAGAAAAATAGTAAATAATAAATAATAAGTATTCAAAAGGAGGAATTATTCCTCCTTTTTTCTTGTAAAAATTGCAATGGTTTAGTATAATAGTCTTGGAGGTAAATAAAAATGTCAAATGAATTAAAATTAAAAAGATGTACAATATGTGGTAAAGTGGTAAAAGTAGAAAATGATGAGCCAGTTATATGTTGTGGAAAGGAAATGGTTGATGTTATTCCTAATACTGTTGATTGTGCAGTCGAAAAACATATTCCTACATATGAAAAGGTTGAAGATGAAATATTTGTAAAGGTTAATCATGTTATGGAAAAAGATCACTATATAGAGTGGATTAGTATGGTAGCAAATGGAGAAGAAACAAGAGTTAATCTATATCCAGAACAAGAAGCATCAACAAGGTTTCCATATATTAAAGGAGCAAAACTATATGCATATTGTAATAAACATGGATTATGGGAAACAGAAGTTAAATAAAGTAGCATTTTTGCTACTTTATTTTGTTTTTTCTTGAATAAACATATGTTTTAAGATATAATTTAAATGGTGATATAATGGAAAATATCAGATTAGACAATAGTGTTCAGTATCTAAAAGGCGTAGGCCCAAAGATGTCTGAGCTTTTAAATAAACTTGGAATATATAGTGTAAAAGATTTACTTGAGTATTATCCAAGAACATATGAAGATAGAACAAAGCTAACTACTATAGATAATTTTCAAAAAGATCAGAATGTACTTTTTTTAGGTACACTAGTAAAGCCTGTGACAATGGTTTATGCAAGAAAGAAAAAAATACTATCTACAGTAGTAACTGACGAAAGTGGTGCAATTGCTCTTTTAACATGGTTTAATCAAGTATACATAAAAGATAGACTAAAAGAAGGACAAACTTATCTTTTTTATGGTAAAGTAAATTCAGCTACTGGAGCAAGAGCAATGCTTGATTCTTGTAGTATATACGATGTAAGTCAAATTGATAAAATTCAAGGACTATATCCTATATATAGTTTGACAGCTGGAGTAACGCAAAATTATTTATTTAAGTTAATTAATGGATTAATAGATAGTGGAGTAGTAATAGAAGAAATATTTAGTGATGAATTTAGAAAAAAATATAAGCTTGCAGAAGCAAACTATGCTTTAAGAAACATACATTTTCCTAAAAATTATAATATGGTAACAACTGCAAGAAATAGGATTATTTTTGAAGAATTATTCCTATTTCAGCTAGCACTTATGAATATTAAAGAAAAAGAAATTGGAAGTGTAAAGACAAATTATTATCATGACTTAGATGAGTCTGATTTTTTAAAACTTATACCATTTGAGCTAACAAATGCTCAAAAAAAAGTTATAGAGCAAATTAAAGGCGATATGTCCTCAAATGTAGTTATGAATAGACTTATACAAGGAGACGTGGGTTCTGGAAAAACGATGGTTGCCGCTATTGCAATGTATCTTGCAGTAAAAAATGGATATCAGGCAGCTCTTATGGCTCCTACAACAATTCTTGCTAATCAACATTATATAGAGTTATCAAATTATTTTTCAAAGCTTAATATAAAGGTTGAAATAATGACATCAAGCACTACTAAAAGGCAGAAAGAAAAAATTATAAATGCTCTTAAAAATAAGGAGATTGATATAATAATTGGTACACATTCTATATTAGAAGATAATGTAGAATTTAATAATTTAGGACTTGTAGTTACAGATGAGCAGCATAGGTTTGGAGTTAAGCAAAGAATGAATCTGTCAGCAAAGGGAAATGTTGTTGATACAATTGTTATGACAGCAACACCAATTCCTAGATCTCTTGCTATAATTTTATATGGAGATTTAGATTTATCAATAATAGATGAATTACCTCCAGGAAGAAAACCTGTAGATACGTGTGTTGTAAATGATTCATATAATCAAAGGGTATATAACTTTTTAAGAAAACAAATTAATGAAGGAAGACAAGTTTATGTAGTTTGTCCTTTAGTTGAGGAAAATGAGGATTTAGATTTAAATTCTGTTGAAAAATTGTATCAAGAATATAAAGACGAATTTAAAGAGTATAATGTTGGTATTTTACATGGAAAAATGAAAAATAAAGAGAAAGATACAATAATGAAAGAATTTAAAGATAATCATATTAATATATTAATTTCAACTACCGTAATAGAAGTGGGAATAAGTGTTCCTAATGCAACAGTTATGGTAATAGAAAATGCAGATAGATTTGGACTTGCTGCTCTTCATCAATTAAGAGGAAGAGTTGGTAGAGGTAGTGCTGCTTCATATTGTATCTTAAAGAGTAATAATAAATCAGCATTATCAAGACAAAGACTCGATATAATGAGAAAAAGTAATAATGGATTTGAAATTGCACAAAAAGATTTAGAGCTTAGAGGTCCTGGAGACTTTTTTGGCGTTAGACAGTCAGGTATGCCAGAATTTAAGCTTGCAAATTTACTTACTGATACAAGAATATTAGAGCAGACACAGGAAGCTGTTAAAGAGATAGTAAAAAATGATAAGCACTTAAAAAGGCAAGAGAATCAAAAAATAAAACAAGTGTTATATAAAAAATATGGTGAGCAACTAAATAATATTGTGGGATAGGAGAAGATTATGATAGATATAGAAAAAGCCAAAAAAGAATTTTTAAAGTATGTAGAAAATTATGATATAAACTCAGGAAGAATAAAGTTAAAAGTAAAACATATACTAAGAGTTGTAGAAAATTCTAAAAGAATTGCACAAGAGTTAGGACTGGATGATGAGAGTATAAAACTTGCTGAGCTTATCGGTATTTTTCATGATATAGGAAGATTTGAACAAGTTAGACTCTATGATACATTTTCGGATAAAGATACAGGGCTAGACCATGCAGCTTATAGCTTAAAAGTATTGTATGATGATGGACTGGTTAAAAAATTTATAGATACAACAAAATATGATGATATAATTAAAAAGGCAGTTTTCAATCATAATAAAGCAAATATTGATGAATCTGTTACAGGTCAAGCATTACTTTTTAGTAAGATAATTCGTGATGCAGATAAACTAGATATATATAGAGTTATAAACGAAGATAAAATGAAAGATATTTTTTGGTATAAAGAATTTGATAATTTAAAAATGTCTGAAGGACTTATGGACAAGTTTATAAATGATAAATTTATAAGCTATAAAGATATTCATAATAATGCAGATTTGATATATGTTTTTTATGGATATGTATATGATTTTAATTTTTCTAGTTGTTTTAAAATAATTAAAGAGAATAAATACCTAGATAATTTTTTGATAAGAATTAAAGATACATTTAAAAGTAATGAAATAACTCAAAATACAGAGAAACTATTAAAAATATGCAATAAATATATGGATGAAAAGATAGAAAAGTAGAAAAAAGGCGATGTAGAAAATACATTGCCTTTTAAAATATATTTATAAATTTTTCGCTCAATAGTGTACCTACCATAAATAATAAATAGCATAAGACGATAGTTATTAGCATGGATATTACACTTGTAATTATTGCACGAACAAATGTAAGCTTCTTTGGCCCTCTTTGAATTTCTGAAAGCGAATCAGTTCCTTTATTTTGAAAGTCTCTTTTAAATATTTTCTTATACATCTTTCTAAAGACTTTCTTTAAAGAGAATCTAACTGTACCTGTTATTTTTTGATAGTTAATATTTACAGTATAATAAGTAAATGATTGAAGTAGAGTACCTATAAGAAATGTAGATAATAGACTTCTAAGTAATATACCTTGATATTCTTGTACTAGTGTTCTATCAAAAATCATAGCAAATATTACATCTACGGCATTGTTATTTAAGGAAGCATTTATTGAATTGTAGCATCCAAATAAAAGTATTGCCCAAAGAGCTACAGTAAGTGCTGCCGGTATAAAAAGTTTTTTTGTATCGTAATTATAAAGTGTTGTAATCATAAGTGCTAGTTTCATTGCTGTATCCATTATTACTACTAAAAGTAAAAATATTACCACGACTAGCAAAGCTGTAATTAGCCACATAAAATATCACATCCTATTTTTTTATTCTTGTTAAATTTTTTAGTTTTTCTCTTATTCTTTTATATATAGTTTTCTTTTGTGCATTTTTTTCTTCTTTTGTTTCTAATTCTTTTTTAGCTTTGTGCAGCCTAATTATTTCTGTATAAAGCATTTCAAGTTTGTCTCCAAATACTTCAATAGAATATTCCTTAGCAGTTTCGTTTCCTCCTCTTATTAGTGTTTTTCTTAAATTTTCATTTTCAATTACATCTATAATTGCTTTTTTAAAATCGGAGTTTTTCTTTACTAAAATTCCATTTTTGTTAGTGTGTATGAATTCTGAAAGATTAGGCGCATATTTAGCAACGACTGGAATCTCAGCAGACATTGCTTCTATAAATGTAAGGCCTTGTGTTTCCGTAATAGATGCATTAACAAATACATCACCTATGTTATAATACTTTGGAACTTCATTCCAAGGAACTTTACCAGTAAATATAACATTTTTGTCAATGTTTAATTTTCTAGCTTGTTCTTCTAAGTCTTTTTTTGATGGACCATCACCTACAATTAAAAACTTGTAGTCTGGATGTTCTTCAAAAATAGAAGGCATTATATCCATTATTACATCTATGCTTTTTTCACTTGCGACTCTTCCTAAAAAAAGTATAATTTTTTCATTTGGTTTAATTCCTAAAGATTTTTTTAAATTATCTCTTTCTTCCTCTGTAAAATTACTACTTTTAAAAGGTGCTATATCTATACCAGTTGGTATAACATATATAGGTTTATTTTTTACTTTACATTTGTATTTTAAATATTTTGCTGTTTTATTTGAGGGAGTTATTACACATTCAGCTTTTCTAACGAAAGCTCTGGAAATAGTACGAGCTAATCTTTTTAGACGAATATTTCTGCCTTTTAGAGGGGAAATATAATGAACGTAATCTTCCCACATTGTGTGATATGTATGAATAAAAGGTATATCATATTTCCTAGATATTATTTTTCCAAAAGCTCCAACACTAAATTCTGTTTGAGTATGAACTATATCTAAGCCGATTTCTTTTATTTGCTTAGCAATTTCTCTTGAATAGAATGTTGCAATCCTATTTTTGTATTGCTTTGCAATAAGAAGAGGAATACTATTTAACATATATAACGTTTGATTGTCATTTGGCTGTATTGATTTTGAAGTAGTAAATACAAATACTTCATGTCCTCTTTTTTTCATTTCCTGTTCTAGCATGTTAATTGATGTAACTACACCAGATGTAACAGGGTTATATGTGTCAGTAAAAATACCTATTTTCATAATATTACAACTCCTTAAAAATGTATTATAAATAATGTTACATTTTTTGCTAAAAATAACACAAATATTATATATCAAATAAAGAAAAAAGTCAATTAAGGTCGCTTTTTTAAAGAAAAAATGGTAGTTAATAAACTATATGAGATTACATAAATTATAATTACAAATATCATTGACTAAAAATTATTTTATATGCTATAATTAAAAATAGAAGATGATTGATATTATATTGGAGGATGGTACAAATGAAAAAATTAAAGAGTTTTAAATTCAAAGCAAGAGCAAAAGAGCTAGTGATACTTGTATTGTTCATAGCAGTTACTTCTTTTGCAATAATTGAGGTTAAGAACTTATTAAATAAAGAGAATATAAAAGCTTTAACAGAACAGATTAACTTTTCCGATAATGGGGAAGATAATAATATTTTAGCAACTCTTACAGGCGGTGAAGATACACCTTTAAGGGTAACAGGTAATGCAATTGCAGTATTAGATATACCTTCTCAATCTATAAGAGGACAAATTGTTGAAGGAACAGATGACGAAACATTAAAAAACTATATTGGAAAATTTGTCGGAAGTGCTGAACCAGGTCAAATAGGTAATTTTAGTGTTGCAGCACATAATAATATATATACTGAGATTTTTAGAGATTTGCATAAAGTACAAATTGGAGATAAAGTTAGAATTGTAACTAAGACACATGAGTATATATATACTGTTACATCTACAGAAACAGTTGATCCTTCTAGAACAGATGTATTAAAAGGCGGAACAAAAAGAGAAATTACAATGATTACATGTACACAGGCAGCTACAAAGAGAATTGTTGTAAAAGGAGAGCTTACATCTGAAAGAGAATTAGATGAACAGGAACAAGAGGAAGGAGTTATTTAATGCCTAAAAAAATAAAAAAAGAATCAAACATGAAAAAGAATAATAACGAGAAATTTTTAAATGCAGATAACATCCACTATATATTTATTTTTATTGCTATTTTAGCAGTCTGTATATGCGCTATAGTTGGGGTATATATATATAAAGAAGATAAATATCATGTGCATAAAGATAATGCTTTGGTTCAGTTTGTATATACGGAAAATACAGGAGATGGCTTTAATGTTTTCTCTGTTACAAGAGCAGATAGCAATGAGATATTCCTTGAATATAATACTACAGAGGTTCAAGAGGTTACTGAGATATCTGAAGGAAAATATTTAGATCTTAACGAAGAAGTATATAATAGCGGTTTAATTGAGCAGATGAATGATGAGGAAATAATTGGAAATGACATGAAATGGAATTTATATATAGAGTTTGCAGATGGAACTACTAAGTTTTTATATAGTTCAAATCCAGATAATCCTAGTGAAGAGAGAAATATAGATAAATCTATACTTTCAGAGATAATAAAGAAATATTTTGGTCAGGAGATTTTATATAAATAATGAATTATTGGGTACTTTTATTTGCTTTAATATCTATTATATTAGTCTTAATATCTAAATTTTATGGATTAAGCATACTTTATCCAACACTTTTTATAATATTTACTATTATTTTTGATTTGATATCTAATACAATTATAGAAAATAAAGAGAGAAAAGAACATAGTAATATAAGTGAGATTATAGATAAGAAAAAAAGAGGGTCTTAGCTAAATACTAAGAGCCTTTTCTTTTGTTTTTATATAAGATATTTCCTTTGACTTTTTACATAAAAAATGATAAAATATATACGTTAAAATTACTTAAATAGGGAAAGGAGGAAGAAAATGGCAAAAAAAGTAGTAGCAATTGTGGGAAGACCAAATGTAGGAAAATCAACATTATTTAATGTTCTTGCTGGAGAAAAAATTGCAATAATAAAAGATATTCCTGGAGTAACAAGAGATAGAATATATGCAAATTGTCAATGGCGTGGTACAACTTTTCAGATTATAGATACTGGAGGAATTGAACCAGAGTCTGATGATATAATTTTAAAGCAAATGAGAAGACAAGCTGAACTTGCAATGGATATTGCGGATGTAATAGTATTTATTACTGATGTAAAAGCTGGTGTTACAGTATCAGATGAAGAAGTTGCTCAAATGCTTAGAAAAACTAAAAAGCCAGTAATTCTTGCATGTAACAAATGTGATAGAGTAGGCTCACCACCAGATGAGCTTTATGAGTTTTATAATTTAGGGCTTGGAGAGCCTTATCCTATATCTGCAGGAAAAAAACTTGGAATTGGAGAATTACTTGATGCAATTTATGATAATTTTGGAGAGCTAGAGCCAGAAATTGAAGATGATGATACTATTAGAGTGGCTGTAATTGGAAAACCTAATGCTGGAAAGTCTTCTCTAATAAATAAGATACTAGGAGAAAACAGAGTAATCGTGTCAGATATTGCTGGAACTACAAGAGATGCTATAGATACTTATTTTGAAAATAGTTACGGAAAATATATACTTGTTGATACAGCTGGAATAAGAAGAAAGAATAAAGTATATGATAATCTTGAAAAGTATTCAGTACTTAAGGCTAAAGCTGCAATAGAAAAGGCAAATGTTTGTCTAATAATGATTGACGCTACAGAGGGAGTTACAGAGCAAGATGAGAAAATTGCAGGAATTGCGCACGAAGCAGGAAAAGGTGTAATAATTGTAATAAATAAATGGGACTTGATTGAAAAAGAGACAAATACTATGGAAAAATACAAAAAGCAAGTATATGCTAAATTAGCATATTTGTCTTATGCACCAATTATATTTATATCTGCTTTAACTGGTCAAAGAGTAGATAAGATATTTGATATGATAAATGAAGTTAATAAGCAAAATAGTCAAAGAATACCAACAGGACTATTAAATGATGTTTTAGCTGAAGCAGTTACAATTACACAGCCACCTTCAGATAAAGGAAGAAGACTTAAAGTATATTATATGACACAGGTATCAATAAGACCACCTACCTTTGTTATATTTGTAAATTCTAAAAAGTTAATGCATTTTTCATATGTTAGGTATCTAGAGAATCACTTAAGAAAACAATTTGGATTTAAAGGAACACCAATACATATGATAATTCGTGAAAGAAAAAGTGATGAGAAATAGGAGAAAGGAAGATAGAATATGGAAGAAATGTTAATTTTTGGACATAAGAGTCCTGATACTGACACAATCTGTTCATCAATAGTAATGTCAGATTTTCAAAAAAAGCTAGGTAAAAAAGTAAAACCAGTAAGATTAGGAGAAATAAATAAAGAAACAAAATTTGCGTTAAATTATTTCGGATTTGATGCGCCAGAGTTAATTAATAGTGTAAGTGAAGGACAAGAAGTTATTTTAGTCGATCACAATGAATTTTCTCAAAGTGTAGATGGAATTGAAAATGCTAAAATTAGAATGGTTGTAGATCACCATAGAGTTTGTGATTTTAATACTGCAGAGCCATTATATTATAGAGCAGAACCAGTTGGATGTACTAATACAATACTTTTAAAAATGTATAAAGAAAATGGATTTGAAATTGATAAAAAGCTTGCAGGACTTATGCTTAGCGCTATAATATCAGACACATTATTGCTAAAGTCTCCTACAAAAACAGATGAGGACGAAAAAGCTGTTAAAGAGCTTGCAAAAATTGCTGATGTTGATTACATGTCTTATGGACTAGAAATGCTAAAAGCAGGAACAGATTTAAGTGATTATACAGCAGAAGAATTAATTGCACTTGATTGCAAAAAATGTGAGCTTAAAGATAAAAAAGCAAAAGTAGCACAAGTAAATACAGCAGATATTCCAGAAATGATGAAGAGAAAAGCTGAATTTGAGAAGGCTATAAAAAAAGATATTGAAGATAATGACCTTGACTTGTTTGTTTTTGCAATAACTGATATTATAAATAGCAATTCACAAGCAATTGTTCTAGGAAAAGAAACACAAATCTTTGAAAAGGGATTTAATAAAACTTTAGAGGATAACACAGCATTTTTGCCTGGTGTTGTTTCAAGAAAGAAACAAATACTTCCTGTTTTACAAGAAAATGCGTAAATAAAAAATGACGCTTAATCTAAAGCGTCATTTTTTTGTAATATAAAAGTTATAGTATGTTAATATAATTAAAAAAATACGACTTTTTCTCTAAAAAATCTGCAATTAATATTTTATATATTATATAATTAGTTTGTAATAGACTTAATAAAGTATATATTAAACTATGGAGGGAGTTATATGAAAAAACAAAA
>CALXAR010000042.1 GCA_944386345.1 uncultured Clostridia bacterium | reverse complement strand
ATTGAAACTATATAATATTTTACTATATATAGATGCTTTTTGCAAGAAAAAAGATAGAATCAATACTGATTCTATCTAAGTTGTGTTGGCGCTAAAAAATCAAATGCTGGTATATTTCTTAAAATACCATAAGCCACTGTTATTATAGCCAAAACAATAATTATAATATTATTTATCTTTTTTAAATTTTCTTTATCTTTATATAGTAAATTTAAAACAAACAATATAAATAAAATTGGTACATCTATAAAAATTATAGGATTATATCTAAAAGACTGATATAAATCTCCTTTTAATAAAGATAAACATAGTCTTGTAATACCGCATCCCGGGCAATATAAACCTGTTACTGTATAAAAAACACAGGGAATAACAATATTAAATTTTATAACTATGACCGCATATACCAAAAAAATAACTAATAAAATTACAAAATCTTTTAATTTCATAACTATACTACAGTTGTTGATTTTCTAGCTAAAGTATTTAGCTCACTTTGCATTATACAATAATTAACTATACCAAGTCCGAATAATCCTAATATCAAATATAAAACAGAATTATCACTAGCATTTATTCCTGATTTATCATTTGCTATTTTAAGATTTTTGCCCATCTTATAGTACCAATAGAACATGTATATTCCACATGTAATAATAGTAAATAAGAATGATTTTCCACCACTAAAGTTTACATCTTCTGATACTTGAGCAGTATCATTAGTTAAGCATATAAACCAATAAATTCCATATAATCCGCATGTTATTATTGATAATACAATGCATAAAACAATATTTCTTTCTTGAATCATAATTACTCCTCCTATACATATTATATTAAGATTTTACACTATGAAGCTATATTTTTCAATAATAATGTAAATATTATTTCTTTTTGTTATCTTTAACAGCAAGTATAAAGTCTTTAAATAATGGATGTGACGTATTTGGTCTAGATTTTAATTCAGGATGAAATTGTACGCCAACAGCCCAAGGATTATTCTCTATCTCAACAATCTCGACAAGTTTATTATCTGGTGATGCTCCTGCTATTTTTAATCCATTTTCTTCTGCTAGTTTTCTATATTCATTATTAAATTCATATCTGTGACGATGTCTTTCATAAATTAAATTTTCTTTATAAGCATCATATGCTTTTGTTCCTATATCTAAGGTACATGGATATTTACCAAGTCTCATTGTACCTCCCTTTTTAGATACATTTAATTGCTCTTCCATTAAATTGATAACAGCATTTTTAGTATTAGGATTAAACTCTAGACTGTTTGCATCTTTTATTCCAACCACATCTCTGAAAAATTCTACTACCATAAGCTGCATTCCAAGACAGATTCCAAAAATAGGAAGCTTATTCTCTCTTGCATATCTTATTCCTTGAATTATCCCCTCTATTCCTCTGTTTCCAAAGCCTCCAGGAACAATAACACCATCTACGCCTTCTAATATTTTTTTTGCAGAGTTCTTTTCAATCTCTTCTGAGTCTACCCATCTTATCTTTACATTAACTTTATTTTTAACTCCAGCATGATTTAATGCTTCATAAATCGAAATATATGCATCATGCAAAGATACATATTTACCAATAAGAGCTATCTCTACACTCTCTTTTATATTATCGTCCTTTTTACATTCATTATGCCATTCTATCAAGTCGTTTTTTGTTTCTTTTAGTCCAAATCTATCTATTATTATTTGAGCCACATTTTGTTTTTCAAACATAAGAGGGACATCATATATTGAATCTACATCTAAATTTTCTATAACATTTTTAGGTGAAATATTACAAAACAACGAGATTTTCTCCTTTAATTCATCTGGTATTGGATAGCTAGTTCTAGCAATAATAATATCTGGTATTATTCCCATACTCATTAGCTCTTTGCAACTATGCTGAGTAGGCTTTGTTTTTAATTCTTCAGACTTTGGCAAAAATGGAATAAGTGTTACATGAACAAATAATACATTTTCTGTTCCCTTTTCTGCTCTTATTTGTCTTATAGCTTCTAAAAATGGCTGAGATTCTATGTCCCCAACGGTTCCTCCAATCTCTGTTATAATTACTTCTGCACCAGAAATTTCTCCTGTTTTATATACAGTATCTTTTATTTCGTTTGTAATATGTGGTATTACTTGAATCGTTTTTCCTAAATAATCCCCATTTCTTTCTTTATTTAATACCTGCATATAAATTCTACCTGTTGTAATATTAGAATATCTATTCAAACTCTCATCAATAAACCTCTCATAATGACCAAGATCCAGGTCACATTCTAGCCCATCGTCAGTGACAAAAACTTCACCATGTTGACAAGGGTTCATTGTGCCTGGATCTATATTCAAATAAGGGTCAAACTTTTGGATAGTGACAGCTATCCCTCTTGATTTTAACAATCTTCCTATTGAAGCAGCGCTTATACCTTTTCCAAGGCCTGATACTACTCCGCCTGTGACAAAAATATACTTTCTTTTCATAACTATTATCTCCTTTATATACTAAAAAAATTATATCATAAAATATATAAAAGAGCTACTTTTTTATGGTACTATTATTTTTATTTTACTATAGTCGACTCTCTTGTTTACTTGACTTTACTATGGTTTTAAAGTAAAATATATTTGTATAGTATTAGGAGAAAAATATGAAAAACTATTATGATATATTAGAAGTAAGTAGAAAAGCTTCAAAAGATACAATAAATAAGGTATTTAAGATGCATATGAAAGCTAATCACCCAGACTTATTTCAAGGTGAAGAAAAGAAAAAAGCTGAAGAAAAATCTAAAGAATTTACAGAAGCATATAATGTTTTATCTGATGATGCACAAAGAGCAAAATATGATGAAGAGCTTAATGCACAAGAAAATTCAAATTCAAATCAGCTTCAAACAATACTACAGGAAAATGAGTATTTAAAAAGAGTAATTGCACAAAAAGATGAATATATAACAAGATTGACTGGTGGAGCTTTTGAGACAGATAGCTATAACACTCAAAATAACTACTATAATCAATTTCAACAACCAAATAATTACCAGCAACAACAATATCATCAAAATGCTGGTGGGTATGGTGGTTTTAATGGATTTACTCCACCACAGTCAAACAATCCTTATGAAGGTATGAGTCTTGAAGAACTAAAAAAGCTCAAAAAAGAACAAACAAAAGAATACTACAAGGCAATATTTAAAGAGCAAGGAATAAAACTCATTATTTTCATTTTAGTTATTATAGTTTTTCTAATTAGTATCATTTCTTCTTTTAATGATATGTCTGAACTTCTAGGAAGATAAAAAAATACAGATATAGAAATCTGTATTTTTTTATGCTTCCAAGAACTCAAATGAATTCTTTCTTAATTTATCAATCTCTTTATATGAATCACTATACTCTGTATTAAGTGATAGCGCTTGATTAGAGTTATTTACTATTCTTTTTCTTAGATTCAAGTCATTTATTAATTCAATTTGACTTTCCTCTTCATTTGAAAAAATATGTAGCTTTTTCTCAAATAAAACAGAAAATTTAATTCCATCATCACATGAAGTAATTACATCTTGAGCATTTAATATTAAATTCAAAAGATCCAAAGGTTTGACATTTCTTAATCTTTTTCCTCTATAGAATACCTGTTTAATTTTATCTGCCACTATATATATTTTTGACCCACTTTGATTTGATATATTAACTGCATAATTTAGCATTTCTGATGTTACTATATCACTATAAATTAATATATAATCTGCAGGTAACTCTATATTACTTTCTTGATTTATAATATCATACCATTCTTCCCTAGAAAGTAAAAAAATCGGATCTATAACTCTTTTTATATTTTCATCTTTTGTCTCATAAAAAGTTGAGATTTTAGAAAAATTTTCACTCAATTTATCAATATCTGATAAAGATGTCTTTACTCCATAAGCTATATTATTCTTTCCACTCATTTGCAAAGATAATTCATTATATTCACCGTTTAATACAATAAATTTATCTGCTAAAGGTAAATTTTCATCTAATTGATTTATATCTTTATATCTATTAAATGTTAGTATTGCATTATTATATAAAAAATCATATAGCATTTCTGTTTTTCTATCATCTTTATTTAAAAAATTATAATCTACAATTTGTACTTGATTTCCTTGCTTTTTTAAATATTCATACATAGAATATGTTTGAAATGTTATATCATAATTTAATCCATTATTACATACTAAAGTTGCTATTTCCATATAAATCTCCCTCTTCTTTAGGAATATTTTACCATTATTTTTATGTTTGTCAAGAAAATAACACCATATTAGGTGTTATCTTTTTATAATATTATACAAATTAGTCCTCCACTGCCCTCATTTATTATCTTTTGCAATGTTTCTTGTAGTTTCATCTGGGCTTCATCTGGCATTTTATATAGCTTATTATGAAGTCCTTCATTTACAAGCTCATGAAGTGACTTGCCAAAAATATTTGATTCCCAAATTTTCTTAGGATCTGTTTCAAACTCTGATAATAAATATTTTACTAAGTCTTCTGATTGCTTTTCACTACCAACTATTGGTGATACCTCTGTTTCTATATCTGCTCTAATCATATGAATTGATGGAGCTGAAGCTTTTAACTTTACGCCGTACTTATTTCCTTGTTTTACGATCTCAGGCTCTTCAAGCTTTAACTCATCCATTGTAGGTGTAATAATACCATATCCCTTAATTCTAACCTCTTCCATCGCCATTGCAATCTTATCATATTCAGATTTAGTGTTTGAAAATTCTTTAAGTAATGAGAATATGTCTGCATCAGATTTTACTTCAAAGTTTGATTGCTCACTAAGTACCCTATAGAATACATCAGGAGTAATATCCATTTCAACTTTAACATTTCCAGACTCCATATCTGCATCTTTTAAATATACTTTCTTAAATACCTCATTCTCATTTATTTTATCTAGCATCTGATTTATTTCTCTTATAGAATAATCTTTATCTAAGAAATCTTTTACAATGCCTATTATATCTTGTTTTAACCAGTGATCTAAGTCTAATATATTAAACCATTCTGGCAAATCAAATCCAATTTCAGTTACTGGGAACTCCTCTAAAACACGCTCAAAAATATTTGAAAAATCTTCTTCTTTCATATTCTCTATATCCATGCTAATTACTCTAGAATTATATTTTTCACTTAATTCCTTTTCTAACTTCTTGGCCTCTTTACCATTTGGATCTGTTGAATTTAGTAAAACTATATATGGCTTATTTATCTGCTTTAATTCTCGTATAACTCTCTCTTCAGCATCAACATAGCTTTCTCTATCAATATCTGTAATAGTTCCATCTGTTGTAACTACAATTCCTATTGTAGAATGATCTGTTATTACTTTCTTAGTACCTATTTCAGCAGCTTTTGAAAATGGCATTTCGTCATCAGACCATGGTGTTTTTACCATACGTGGCATATCATCTTCCATATGCCCTACCGCTCCATCTACTAAATATCCAACACAATCCACAAGTCTAGTTTTAAATCTTACATTATTATCCAAAGATATTTCAACTGATTCATTTGGAATAAATTTAGGCTCTGTTGTCATTATTGTTTTTCCTGATGCACTCTGTGGAAGCTCATCTAAGGCTCTATCCTTTTTGTACTCATTTTGAATATTTGGAATGACAAAACTCTGCATAAAGTTTTTAATAAATGTAGATTTACCTGTTCTTACAGGTCCTACAACTCCAATATATATGTCTCCATTTGTTCTTTTTGATATATCTTTATATATTTCAATATCCTTCATTTTCTACCTCCAAGTAAACTTAATACAAATATATTCTTGTATATTACTTTTATGATAAAATCTAAAGAATAACTTTTATTTGTAACAATATAGATATAAAAAATAATTATTAAATTTAATTATTAAAAAATATGATTTGCAGTAGTTGATATGTTTTTTATTTTTGATATAATATTTATGTAAAGGAGTGAAGAATGTGGATTTTTCTAATTGCAAAAATAATGATTTTGATACAGATTCTAGTAAAAATGAAAAAAGTAACAAAGTAGAAAATAAACAGAAAGAGATAAATAATGTAGCATATCAAAGTTATATCGATATGCGAAAAAAGGAACTTGACAAAATTCTTGAAGAACAAGAAAAAGAAATTGCATTAATGAAAGACATAATTCAAAAGCAAAAAAGCCTACTAAAAAAATATGATAATATATTTAAAAAATATGGAATAGATTCACAATTTAGTGAAGATAGGGCATATATGATTGCACTAAAAAATATATTAAAAGATATTAAGAAGATTGTTGAAGCTGGAAACGACGTTCCAGATGTTTATTTTAATGAAGTCGAAGCAGATATTACTAGCTTATATCTTTGGAAAGAAGCAACAAGAGAAGAAGTTTTGAAAGTAATAGAGAGTTATGGTATATATGATAGTATAGCAAATAATATTTCAAAAAGATTATTAACAGATGACAATATATACTAATATTTATTAAATAAAGGCACTATATATAGAGAGAGTATAAAACAATTAAAAGGTTGACTAAAAATCAACCTTTTATTTTCTAAGTTATTCTATAATGTCCAACTATATCATCTCTATGTTCTAAAATATCTTCTTCATAATTTAGCTGATAGGGATTTGCATGATGTATAACATATGGTATACCTTTTTTGTTCCTCTTATCTGATATAATTCCTATATGTTTTTCAAAAACAACAATATCTCCACCTTGCCACTGCTCTATTTCATTAACATCTGTTGTAAGAGATATAGCCTTTCTATCAAAATATATTTTTAAATTTCTTACTCTTCTAAAATCTATATTTTTATCTACATTTGTTATATCATAATCTAATGGATGATTTACTATATCCTCGTTTACTAGCTCCATTAAATCATAGCCTGCATCAAGTAATCCAAAAGCAATCACATCTGTACATACGCCATACTCATCATCCGGATAACCAGTGTCATAGTATTTACTTTTATATTTTGGCTTTGTACTAATATATTCTCTAACATTTTGCAATATATCTGATTGATCATCTATTCCATCGCCATCTTTATCAACATTACTAATATAATTTTCAATATTAAAATCTTCGTTTGTAAAATAGCTTTTTATTTCTATTTTATTATATATTAGAATATATAGTGTAATAAATACTATAACTAAAGTAATTAAAGTACCAATTATTATCCCCTTTTTCATAAACTATCTCCATATTACATATTATCAAAAGATGAAAGTAAATTATAGTTTGTTTTTAAAATGATTTTTATTCCAGAGACCTCTAGTTCTACAAATTCTCCCGAACTAAATATTATAATATCTGCAATTTCTTCTAATGTATTTTCGTTTGAATCAATAAGCTCTTTACTTGATTGTTGGTACATTCTTATATAATATCTTCTATTTTCATTTGAGTCTAGATTACTAATCTGCCATTTTTCTATATTAAGATTATCTACAAATTTTTCAATATCCTCTTTAGTTTCATATTTATATAGAAGTTTTTCTGTCTCATAATCATATACTTCTACAAGTTGAGCTTTTGTAAAGTTATCCAAATCATATTGACTGCTTCTACTATTAATTACAAAGTATATTCCAATTCCTATTACAATCAACGCAATTGTGAAAGTAATAAAAATCTTTTTAGCTTTCATATTTATTGCCCCTATTCTATTTTACTTAATATTTCTTGATATTCATCTAATTTATCTTGGTCTAAAAACATCAAACTACCATTTATAATATTCCAATCATCTTCATTTTCAATCAAATAATCTATAGCATCTTCAACTTTATCTAGAAGATCGATAACTTGATCTATTGACTCTTGAACAGTTTGATTATTTTCCTCTGAAACTGTTGCAATTTCATTTTTATATAACTCTACATAATACTCATCTAAGCCTTTATCGTTAATATATGACATCATTTTTTCTTCACTAAATTGTTGCTCATACTCTTCTTTGCACTGCTCTAGAGTTTCTCTTGTTGTTGTTATAAATTCCTTAGATTCAGTAAATTCTTTTCCATCTTTTTCAAAATTTTCAATTGTTAAAATAGTCCCAAACTCTTCACTATTCATTGTATCTATAATTTTTTCAGCTATGGAAGAGGTATCCTTTATATAGTTTTTTATAGCCTCCTCAACAACACCATAATCACCTTTTGTAACTATTACATCTGTTTTGGCATAAATTGCATCAAAGTCTAGTTCATCTGCATTCATTATCTCTTCTAGTGCTAACATTTCGTCATTAAATTTAGCTTCTTGTTGCAAGTCTGATATTACAAAAAAAGCAATAACACCAATTACTAAAATTGCTATCACTGCAACTGCTATTAATATTTTTTTCTTCATAAATAAACCCTCCTTATAAATATAGTATTATTCTATCATAATACTATATTTTTTTCCACAAAAAAACAAACTCTATTTAAAAAATAGAGTTTATTTTAATAGGTCTGAAAAATCTTTCATTGCTTCAGATATCTTTATTTGCTGTGGACATACAGCTTCACAGCTTCTACAGCCAATACATGCACTAGGCTTCTTGTCATCTGGAAGTGCACTAATAGCCATAGGTGCTATAAATCCTCCACCTGTAAACTTATGCTCATTATATAATGCTAAGATTTTTGGAATATCTAGTCCTTTTGGACAATGCGCTGTACAGTAGCGACATGCAGTACAAGGAAGAATATTTCCTCTTAGCATTTTTTGCGAAATTTCAAAAATAGTCTTCATTTCACTATCATTTAAAGGCTTGTCCTCATTAAATGTATTAATATTATCTTGTAATTGCTCCATATTAGACATACCAGATAAAATCATTGTAACTCCAGGAATAGATTGTAAAAATCTAAAAGCCCACGCAGGAGTATTCTCATCTGGTCTTAATTTTTTTAGTTTTTCTTCGTCTTCTTCTGAAAGCTTAGCAAGTTTTCCACCTCTTAAAGGCTCCATAACCCAAATAGGTATATTGTACTCATTTAAAAGCTCAACTTTAGATTTAGCATCTTGAAACTCAAAATCTAAATAATTTAACTGAATTTGACAAAACTCCATGTATTTTCCGTAAGCATTTAAAAATTTTTTTAATACTTCTTGCCCACCATGAATTGAAAAGCCTAGATGTTTTATTCTTCCATTTTCTTTTTGCTTTAAAAGGTAATCTAAAATACCATACTTTGGATCAAGATAATAATCTACATTTTTCTCATACACATTGTGGAAAAGATAGAAATCAAAATAGTCAACTTGACATTTTTGTAATTGCTTTTCAAATATTTCTTCCACCTTATCCATATTAGATATATCGTACCCTGGAAACTTTGTTGCAAGATAAAATTTATCTCTAGAATATTTTTTTAGTACTTTTCCAATAACTATTTCTGACTGTCCATTATGATATCCCCATGCAGTATCAAAATAGTTTATACCATTTTTTATTGCATAATCTACCATTTTTGCTGTTTCTTCTTCATCAATTGGAGTATCTCCATTTACTCCCTTATTTGGTAGTCTCATTGTTCCTAGTCCTAAATTAGATAACTCTATGTTTTGAAATTTTTTATAAATCATAATACCTCTCCTATTTTCTTAAAATTATTTTTGCATTTACTTTCATAATTGAATCTTCATTTATAATTTTATCAACGCTGTCAACAATAATTGTTCCTGATTTAGGATTTTTTATCGATTCTACATTTCCTTTTATATCTGCTTCAACTTCTGAATACTCAAAAGCTAAATCTGTCTTTTCCATTGTGCAATTTACTAGTTTTAAGTTTTTACAATAGCATAAAGGCTGTGTTCCTATAATCTTACAATTAATAAGCGTTAAATTTTCTGAAAACCAAGCTAAATATTCTCCTTTTATAATTGAATCTTTAACTGTAACATTCTTACTATGCCAAAAAGCGTCTTTAGTATCTAAAAAAGAATTTGTTATAACTAAATTCTCTACGTATTGAAAAGAATATTTACCTTCAAATTTTATATTATCTATTTTTATATCTTTACTATCTAAAAAAATATATTCTGATATTATTTCTGAGTCTTTTATTTGAATATTTCTACATTTCCATCCAAACTCATTAGAATTTATCTTTGAGAATAAAATATCTGTATTTTTGCACTCTCTTAACAATTTAACACCATTTAGATCACATTTTTCTATTAGACCTTCATTAGAATACCAAATTGGTGCTCTTGTCTTTTCATCAAAACTTGAATTAATTAACTCATAGCCTTGTGCATGCCACAATGGATATCTTAATGAGAATTTGGAATTAATTACCCTAATATTTCTAGTTTCTTTTAATACTGATTCTCCATCATTTTGCCCTGCAAATATACAATTTTTTACCTCAGTATTTTTTAAGTTATATAACGCTCTTTCTTTATCATAAGTTTTGTTTTCTATAATGCCGCCTAGCTTCATTTTCTCATCCTCTCACATTTATATTTTATATTAAA
>CALXAR010000041.1 GCA_944386345.1 uncultured Clostridia bacterium | reverse complement strand
TAGAAGCATTATATTATTGCATTTTTACTTTGTAAATACTTTTTATACTAGGTTACAAATCTTGTTTATTCTTGATATTCCTTCTTTTTTTATTTGTAAAAAAAAAAGGCATTAGCCTCTTCTTTTATACTTTAGGTTGAAAAAATCTTCTCACAGAAAGTAATTTTGACTTATTTTTCTTTTCAGCCTTTTCTCTAGTTGTAGTATACTCTGATAAATTCTGAATATAATACTCTGATTGCATTCTCAAAGCCTCATCAAGAATAATAAACTTCCTCTCTTGCTCTTCATTATTACTTGTATATGCTACATTTAAAATTTCTTTAGCCACATATGGTGTTACAACAGAGCATTCATTAAAATCTTGTATCTCCTCTTGTGTAAGATTTGATTTGGAATATAATCTTTGTAAGAAGCCCAGTAATTTATTTCTATCTTCTAAAGCTTTTTTATTTGCTTCTTGTAAATCATTTAATGAGCTTTTTTCAAGACGGTCTAGGTTTAATATAAAAGGAGCTGTTTTTATATAATTAACACTATTTATATCCGTTATTCTATAAAAACCTTTATCGTCGCACTCCCCATTTATCACTGCATCTTCCTCAAAAAAACTCGCTGGAACAACCTCCTTAATTTTTAGTAAAAATTCTACATCTTGCTGTTCGATGTATGCAATTATATTCCATTCTTCAACACGTATTCTTTTCATGCTTTATGCACCTCCATTCGTATAAATAATTTTATTTAATACTATTCAAACTTAACCCCAATAAAATCATAGCACAGTTAACATAAATTGTCAACCCTATTTTTAGATTATACAAAAAATGAGTTAGTGTAAACTAACTCATTTTCTCTATAATTGAAATTGTGAATTATATAATTCAGCATAAGCTCCATTTTTAGCCATAAGTTCATCATGATTTCCTTGCTCTATAATATTTCCTTCTTTCATAACTAATATTAAATCTGCATTTTTTATTGTTGATAGTCTGTGAGCAATAATAAATGAAGTTCTACCTTCAGTTAACTTATCCATGGCTTTTTGTACCAATTCCTCTGTTCTTGTATCTACATTTGATGTAGCTTCATCTAAAATTAGAAATGGTGCATCTTCAAGCATACCTCTTGCTATTGTTAGTAGCTGTCTTTGACCTGCTGAAACACTATCATTTTCATTAAGTATTGAATTATATCCTTGGGGTAATGTCTTTATAAAATGATGTATTCCAACTTCTTTACAAACTTCTTCTACTTCTTCATCTGATATGTTTTTTCTATTATATACAATGTTCTCTTTTACTGTTCCTTCAAATAGCCATGTATCTTGTAATACCATAGTAAACAAATCATGTATATTTTCTCTAGTCAAGTATTTTGTTGATACTCCATCTATTCGTATATCTCCTGAATTAATCTCATAAAACTTCATAAGTAAATTTACCATTGTTGTCTTTCCTGCACCTGTAGGTCCAACAATAGCAACTTTTTGACCAGCTTTTGCTGTAGCTGTAAAATCCTTAATTGTTGGTTTATCATTATTTTCATATTGAAACACAACATGATCAAATTCAATATTTCCTTTTACTTTTGATTTATCAAGTCTTTTTGTAGCTTGTTTTTGATCTGACATTTCTCTTTCGTCAACAAATTCAAATACTCTCTCGCTTGCTGCTGCAGTAGACTGTAATGAAGTCATTGCTTGAGCTATTTGAGATAGTGGATTTGTAAATAGTCTTACATAAGTAATAAAAGCAACTATGACACCAAAAGATATATTACCATTTAATGTAAGTAGTGCTCCAACAATACATACTGCAACATATCCAAAGTTACCAATAAAAGCCATTATAGGCTGCATAAGTCCAGACAAGAATTGACTCTTTCTATTACTATCGCACACTTTTTGATTTAATTTATCAAAAGTTATATTTGCATCTTTTACTCCATTATATGCTTTTACAACATTAAGTCCTGAATAAATCTCCTCAATATGTCCATTTAAATTTCCTAATTCTTCTTGTCTTGCAATAAAGTACTTTTGAGATTTATTCAAAATAAATGTCATTCCAACAAAACCTATTAAACTAGATAAAATTGCAGTTAAAGCAAGAATCCAGTTTGTATAAAACATCATAAATATTGAACCTAAAAATAGCACAATATTTGTCACTAAAGAAGCTAATGATTGGTTCATTGATTGAGCTATAGTATCGACATCATTAGTTACTCTTGATAAGATATCTCCAATAGAATGTTGATCAAAATAGCTTAAAGGAAGCTTGTTTATCTTCTTAGATATTCTTGTTCTTAAGCTCTTTGCAAATTTATTTGCAATATCTGTCATAGTAAGTGAACTAATAAAGCTTAAAATTGCACTTGAACAATACATTATAATTAAGGTAATTGCAATTTTTTTAACATCGTCAATATTCATAAATGGCTCTACAACAGTTTTTATAGACTCTGGCATCTGATCTAGTTTTGAGTATAATTCTTGTGCTTGTGAGCTATCACTCATAGTACTCATAATCTTTAAAAACTCATATTGATCAGATGGTGATATTGTCACTCCATCCATATCAAATTGACTAAATAATACATTTTGTATGCTCTCTGGTAAATCAATATTACTTAGATTTTCATCTTGAATATTTTGAATTGATTTTAAAAGAGCTATTTTATCTTGTGATGATATTTCTACTCCATTTAAATTAGTACTTTGCAATAAGCTCTCTAGAATAGATTCAGGCAAACTGCTTATTATACTATAAATTTGACTTTCATCTGTCATATTAGACATATCAGTTATTGCTTCTTGAAATTCTAGCTTATCTTGCTGAGAAATATTCTCATTACTTAATATATAATTTAATGTATTCTGATCTATATTAATATCAAGAATCTGTGGTATTATCTCTTTTAATCTTTCTTCATTTAAGTTTTCTGTTGTTATATTTACTAACTCTTGTAAATTATCTGTATTTACTGTTAGTCCACTTGAGATTTCATCTGTAAGCTCTGATAATTTATCTGGTGCTAGAATTGTTAATACTGCGCTAAATATTGCAAGAATAATTGAAAGTAGCATTAATATTTTAAATTTATTAAGTTCTTTTAAGAGTCTTTTAACTGCACCTTTAAAATCTTTAGCTTTTTCTCCAGGGACTGACATTCCTCTTCCTCCACCCATTGGGCCACGTCTTGGAGGTCTATTTGTATTACTAGGCATTTTCCAACTCCTCCTTTGATAATTGAGATAAAGCTATTTGTTGATATACATCACAGCTTTTTAATAATTCTTTATGTGTTCCTATTCCAGCTACCTTTCCTTCATCTAAGACTATAATCTTATCCGCATTCATAATTGTGCCTATTCTTTGTGCAACAATTAATGTGGTAGCATCTTTAGTATATTTTTTTAGTTCTTTTCTTAAAATATAATCTGTTTTATAATCTAGCGCAGAAAAGCTATCATCAAAAATATATATTTCTGGATCTCTAGCTATTGCTCTAGCAATTGATAGTCTTTGTTTTTGTCCACCTGATACATTTGTACCACCTTGTGCAATATGCTCATCATACTTATCATCCATTTTTTCAACAAATTCTGTTGCTTGAGCTACTTTTATTGCCTCTTTTACCTTATCTAAACTAATTTCACCTTTGCCATTATCACCATAAGCAACATTTGAGGTTACTGTACCATTAAACATCACTGCTTTTTGAGGTACATAACCAATTTTATTAAATAAAAATTCTGAATCATATTCCTTAACATTTACTCCGTCTACTAAAACTTCTCCCTCTGTTGCGTCATAAAATCTTGGTACTAAATTAATTAATGTAGATTTTCCACTTCCTGTAGAGCCAATAAATGCCACGACATCACCTTTGTTAGCTTTAAATGAAATATTTTTTAACAAATATTCGTCTGCATCAGGATATTTAAATGAAACATTTTTAAATTCAACAGTTCCCACTTCACCTGTTTTATTTTCTTTTACTTTTCCACTCTTTATTGTAATATCTGTATCTAATACTTCATTTATACGATCAGCACTTACTTCTGCTCTTGGTAACATCATAAATATCATGGCAAGCATTAAAAATGATAAAATAACTTGCATTGCATATGAGCTAAATACTATCATATCACTAAATATTGCTAATTTATCAGTCATAAGAGCTTCTTTTATTAAATAAGCTCCAATAATATATATAAATAGAGTTAAAATATGCATAACCACATTCATTATTGGTTGTAAAACTGAAAATGTCTTTTGGTTAAATATTTGCTGTCTAGTAAGTCTATTATTAACTTCTTCGAATTTATTTTCTTGATACTCTTCTGCATTAAATGCTCTTACGACACGAATTCCAGTTAAATTCTCACGAGTAACTCCGTTTATTCTGTCTATTAATTTTTGTACAATTTTAAATCTTGGCATAACTATTGAAATTAAAATTGATATTACAGATAGTAATATAATTACAGCAATACCTGTTGCTAAACTCCACTGCCATCCTTTATTTAGTATTTTAAGAACAGCCCACACTGCAGTTACTGGAGCTTTTATCATTAGCTGTAATCCCATAGATACTAACATTTCAATTTGAGTTATATCATTTGTTGTTCTTGTAATTAAGCTACTAGTTGAAAACTGTTTTACTTCTTGAGTTGATAAATTTGCGACCTTATCAAAAACTTTCTTTCTAGTTCTCATTGAGAAATTAGATGAAACGCTTGACGCAAAATATCCAGCAAAAGCAGCAAATATTAAACTACCAAAAGCACATGCAAGCATATATGCACCATTTTGTACGATATCTTTCATCTGACTTCCTTCTGTTTGAACTAGTCGTGTAATCTCAGACATATAATCTGGCATTTTTAGCTCTAATCCAACTTGCCCAATAATTAAAGCTATACAAATTATAGCTAATAAAATATCTTTTTTTGTTAAATTCTTTAATAGTTTAAACATATCATTTTCCTTTCTTTAAAATCTTATTTTTAATCTTCTAAATCTTTATTTTCCTCTTTTATATTTTGTTTCATTTTAGAAATAACATTAAAAAATACATTTAACTCATCTTTTGAGATATCTTTAGATATTAGCTTTTCTATTTCTTCAAATCTTTTTTTATTTTTATTGAAAATATCTTCTGCTCTCTTACCAATTATTACTTTTTTAGTTCTTGTATCATTTGAATCTGTAACTCTTGTGATTAAAGCATTTTTTTCCATTGTATGTAGCACACCTGAAACCGTTGCTCTTCTTAAGTTTAATACATTTTCTAAGTCCTTTTGATACACATCTTCATTTGAATGCTCAATTAAATATGAAAGAATAATAAACTGTGTTCTAGTTGGTTTTGTACTTCCACTTATCTGCTTAATATGCTCTCTATCTTCCATAAATAATCTTAAAATTAGCTTATCTAAAGTCTTTATTTGGTATAATATAGTTTGTTTCATGACTCACCCCTTTTATATAATTGTATGTTGCCATACAATATATTTTAATCTCAGTTAATCATTTTGTCAATAGCCTTACAATCTTTTCACAAATATTTCATATTTATACATTAATACATATTTATTCACAAATTTTTATGATATAATATTTATGAGGTGAAAAATATGTACGAAACTAAAGAAAGTCTATATAATCAAATAGATGAAACACAAGAAAGGCTAGACTCTGTCATAGAGTATATTAATTCAAATCCTGATAGTGACCCTAATGCATATGAAATGAATGAGTTAATGTTTAAAGTTGCAGAGATTGGATGTAAAGGAAGAAATTTTGAGAGTGAGCCTTATGCTTTCTTAAAAGATGAAAAGTATTCTAAGTTAAGAGACGATTTTTATGCTATGATAGATTATCGTATGGAGCAATTAAACTCAAAAGAAAATGGACTAAAAATACCAAATAGTAATACATTATATGACTACTTTAAAAAAGGTACAATGAGTATGGCTACTCTAAATACTCTTGGAGATAAAGAAGTATCAGATGCATATTCTAAAGCATGTGGTATAAACTTATATATTAGACAAAGATACAGAGATTTAAGTAAAGATGAAAGTGATGAAATAATTTACGATAATTTCAAAGAAGTTGAAGATTTAAAAGAAAGTATAAAAAATATAGACTCTCATCTAGATAATATTAAATCACTTGCTCCTCTTATGGATGAGATTGAAATAGCTTTAAATAGAACTCCAAAAGAGTTTATTCAAGCAATAAAATCAAAAGAGCAAGAAGAAATGTCTATATAAAAAGATGGATTCATTCTGAATCCATCTTTTATTTACTCATATATCTGATTTATTATATCTATATGCTCTTGAGTTCCTATATTATCTTTATTTAAATCTATTTTATTGTATAAATTATTATTATGTTTTAATTCTAATATTCTTTTTACTGATTCATCAATTCTTTCTTCTGTTATAGCTCCTTCTTCTACAAGTTTTTCTATAATATCTACAACCTCAATTGGATTATCAGGCATAAGAATCATATCAACTCCAGCATTAATTGAATAATTACAGATTTCTTCTATAGAATAATTATCTGATAAAGCTTTCATATTAACAGCATCTGTTGTTATAACTCCATCAAAATTTAATTCATCTCTTAATAGTTCTGTAACAACTTCTCTTGATAAAGTTGAAGGCATATAATTTCCTGTTAGTTTTGGAAGCGCAATGTGTGCCACCATTATCACTTGCGCTCCATCTTCAATAGCCGCTTTAAAAGGTAATAGTTCACTCTCATATAGCTCTTCTTTTGTTTTATTTACAACAGGTAGTTCAACATGAGAGTCTGAATCAGTATCTCCATGTCCAGGAAAATGCTTATATACTGGAATTATTCCATTCTCTCGCATCCCTTGTGAAAAAGGAATTGCCATATCAATTACTGTTTTATAATCACTTCCAAATGCCCTATCTCCAATAACAGTATTATTTGGATTAGAATATATATCTAGTGTTGGAGCATAATCTAAATTAATTCCAAAAGCGGCTATTTCTGATGCTAGCACCGCTCCTACTCTTTTAGATAGCTCAGCGTTTCCTGTTTTTCCTAATGTATACATAGATGGTATTTCCAATACATTTGCATCTGGTAATTTTTTTATTCTCTGAACTCTTCCACCTTCTTGATCTATACCAATTAGCATAGGGATATCTGCTGTCTCTTTTATCTTGCTAATATATTCTGTTATCTGAGAATATGTATCTATATTCTCACTAAAGAGTATAAATCCACCAGGCTTTACAGTATTTAATATCTGGTCTAATTCATCATTATATCCAAGCGTTCTATATGACACTACTATCATTTGTCCTATTTTTTCTCTTAGAGACATTTGCTGTATTTCTTGTTGTACGATTTCATCAATAGTAGGCTCATATTCTGTTTCTTCATTAGTCTGCTCTTTAGAATCAAAACTAATCTCTGTTATACTTTCTCTATACTCGTTATAAAACTTAGATATCAAAAGTCCAGTTATAATAATTATAAAAATAATAATTATAACTAGTAATCTTTTTTTCATAAATATTCTCCTTATTCTCCTGACTTACCTGCTTTTAATCTTAAATATCCAAGCTCAAACCATTCATTGTATGCAAGATTTAATCTAAATACAACTTTTGGTTTTGGGCCTGCTCTGTTCTTATCTACAACACAAGCATAGTATCTTACGTTTGGATCTTTAAATCTTTCTAAATCATAATATTTTGTATCTACTTCCTCTTGAGAATACTCATAATCTCCAAGATTTTCATTATGAATCTGCTTAATTAGCATCAAAGTATCTAATACCTCTTTAACTGTTCTACTTACTGCCAAATCATTAATTGTTAAATTTACTGGTAAAGTAGCTGTTTCTGTAAGTTGTAATGATGAGCAAATAAAAATACCTAGGTTTTGTGCTAAATTAGATAAAATTGTAGCTGTCTTTTTTATCTCTTCACCATTTCCTATATTTGCAGTATCAGTTTTTAAAGTATCATAAAACATATATTCAATCTTGTATCTATAATAATAATTTGTTATAACTTTTTTTAATTCATCATTTGTATGGTCTGTTATATTTATAAAGTATATTGAATTATTAATTTCTTTATCTAGCCAATCTGTAGCTGTTGTTACTTTATTAAATTCACTTGACACTCTAGTAAGTCTATTTACAAACTCCTCATGAGTCTCATCTTCCTCTTGTAAAACAAAGCCATCTTCATCTACTCTTACATCATTTGGATTATCTGGTCTATATTTAAACTCTAATAATTCGTTTTCTGTCTTTCTTAATTTTTGTCCATGCAAATTCTGAATTTCTGCATTATTTATTATTGTAGTAGCCAAACATAGTCTTACTTTCTCTTCAGACATTTCATTTGATATTATAAGTACTTTTTTCTTGTGAATAAAAGCAATATATGCAGCAAGAACTGTAGTAAACCTTGACTTTCCTGAGTTAGAAGGCATTGCAAAGGCCATTGTTTCACCCAGTCTAACACCTTTAAAAACAGATGATAATATTTTAAATGGAATATCAAGTCCATTAGTTAAAGAATTATTTCCTTTAACAATGAAACTTGTAAGACCAGTATTAAGTACTGCACTTTTAAATTTTGCTGTAGCAGTTATTTGCTCAATTGCAGCTTCAACTTCGTCTGGTGTCATTTGATCATATAACTCATATTTAGTAATTGCAGCAACCTTATCTTTAATTTCTTTTATTGGAATACCATTATATGCTTTTCTTAAAATAAATATCTTCCTTAACTCTGTATATGTCTTTTCAAAATCATAATTACCTTTAGAAACTGCTTTTTTTAGTTCATTTTTTAAAGCATATACATCTCCTGATTCTGTAGCAAAGTTAAAGTTTTCTTTTGCAATTGCCGGTGCATATGCCTCACCTTCTGTAAATAGTACACCTTTATATATATTAATCATTCTAGCGTCAGCAAATAGGCATAAGCTAGACACAAAATAATACATACTTATTGCAGCAGGATTATTTAAAAGTAATCCTATATATATACACTCTAAATCAAGTCGTCTCAACTCTTCTGGATATTTTTCACCAGCTTCTGGATCAATAAGCTGATTTATATCATATCCTTTTTCAGATGCTTGAGCAGCTTGTTTAGCTGTTGCATTGGGTGCAACATAGCTCTTTCCTTCTTTTTCTCCTCTCATCTTTCTAAGTGCTTCTTTTAGCTCTTCATCATTCATTAACTCATCAAGCTTTCCCTTAGCATTTTCAGTTGAACGATGAACTCCTGAAGAATCAAAATTAAAATTACTATATTTTTTTTCAAAATCACTCATAAACAACCTCTCCTTATATAAAATTTTATTTCATTTTTTAAGATTTGTAAAGAAAAAAGAGAGAATTTAAAACTAATTCTCCCTTTTATTATCTGCAAATTTAAGCAATTATATTATTTACTACATTATAGTCTCTTAGCATTCCTTTATATTCTTGATTTATATTTTTTAATTTCTTAAAATCTTCTGGTTTAATAATAATAGGTAAATCGTTTGCTAAATTTGCTTTTTGTAATACATCTTTTACAAACTCTGCACAGTAAAAAGAATTTTTAGTTTTTATTTTCAAATGCAAAGCAACGGCAAATAAACCTATAATATTAAATTTATATATTCTTCTTTTTCTTTTAAATTCTCTAATAGTATTTTTTATCTTCTCATATTGTTCATCTTCTACCTCTATAGAATATATACAAGTCGTAGTATTTCTAAACCTATAAAAAGTACCATGTCTTATACTCTCATGTACAAAACCTCCAAAGAAAGGATTAGTTGGCTTTAATCTTCCAAAACTATACATATGTACAAGTTTTCTATCTAGAGCAATAGAAACGTGTGAAAATTCTTTTCTAGTATAAAATTTAATTATTCTAGATAAAATAGTTCCAGAATTGGTTAAAATTATATATATTTTCTTCATATACTCTCTCCTTTCTTTTAATAATATTATTTTAACATATTTATATTACTTTTAAAAGCGCATTCAATTAACAATTGATGTAAAATTTTTAAAATAAAAGATAATTAGTTATACTTTAAATATAGCTATTCTGTATATGCCTTTACGTACTCTTCAAATTTTTTTATATATTCTTTTCCACTTCTTCTTTTTACTTCTACTTTATGACACTCTATATCATAATCATTTTGGTCTTTCCTTACGAATCTATATAAAATTCTAATTTGTGAAGAATTTTCAGCAATAAATTTATACGTATAAAAACTCTTACCAAGTACATCATACTTTATACTATCATTGTTAAATATTTTCTCAAATGGTGTTCCTGTACTTTCTATTATTCTAATTTGTTTATCTAATTTATTAAGTGCTCTATCTACTAATTCTTTCTCTTTATTATCTAATTTTTTGTTATCCATTATATATTTTATCATATTCCACCTATAGTCTACATAAATTTATTTTATTATTAAAAAAAGATAGAGATAAACGATATAATGATAAAACCCTTGTGTAAAGGTGGGTATCTTGTTACAACTTTTAGGATCCTCAAAACATAGAGTTTTCTACACCAGTTGTATTATTCCTGATTCCCTATCATGTGCTTGTAGATTTTCATATAATTTGTTTTCTCTATCTATACTTATATTGTATCATTAAAATTTTTTTAAGTAAATAGATTTTAGTTTTTTTATATGTAATTTTTTGGCAAACAACAAAAGCACCTATAAATAGGTGCTTGTTATGGAGGCAACTGTCGGAGTCGAACCGACCATCAGGGTGTTGCAGACCCGTGCCTTACCGCTTGGCTAAGTTGCCATTAATAAATTATATTCTAACATTAATTTATTATGCATAAAATACATAAAAAATGGAGCGGGAAACGGGGCTCAAACCCGCGACCTCTGCCTTGGCAAGGCAGCGCTCTATCAACTGAGCTATTCC
>CALXAR010000040.1 GCA_944386345.1 uncultured Clostridia bacterium | reverse complement strand
TGTTATATAATAAATATTCACCAGGATCATTATATATTGAGTCTAATTTTTCTCTAGTTCCAACAACTTGAGGAGTAGTTGAATCGCCATTAAACATCCTTTTTCCTACTATAAAAATAATAAAAACACAAAAAATTCCAATTAAAATTATTGTAATTTTTGATTTAAAAAATTTCATATATAAACCTCCTATATAAAAAATTATATAGTAAAAAGATAAATTTTTACAATAAAAAAAGTAACCTTTTTAAAGATTACTAAATATAATAAATAAGAATTTAATATTTTTGTAATTCTTCTTAAGGTTACTTTAATAACTATTAATAATTTTCTGCTTTAATCTCAAAGAAAGATTTTGGATGTGAACATACAGGACAAATTTCTGGAGCTTTTTCTCCAACATGTAGATGTCCGCAGTTTCTACATTTCCAAACTTTTACTTTTCCACAATCAAATACTTTTCCTTTTTCAACATTGTCAAGAAGTTTTAGATATCTCTCTTCATGTTCTTTTTCTATTTTTCCAACAGCTTCAAATAGATATGCAATTCTATCAAAACCTTCTTCTTTAGCTTCTTTTGCCATCTTATCATACATATCTGTCCACTCATAGTTTTCACCTTCAGCAGCAGCTTTTAAGTTTTCAGCTGTTGATGGAACGTCACCACCATTTAATAATTTAAACCAAAGTTTAGCATGCTCTTTTTCATTATCTGCAGTCTCTTGGAATATAGCAGCGATTTGCTCATATCCTTCTTTTTTAGCTTTAGAAGCAAAAAATGTATATTTGTTTCTAGCTTGAGATTCACCTGCAAAAGCAGTCATTAAATTTTGTTCTGTTTTTGAACCTTTTAATTCCATCTTTATTCCTCCATTCTTTAATAGGAATACTCCTATTTTCTACCATATTTTATCATAAACTACATTTAAAATCAACACTATAAATCAAATATAATAATCATACATTAATTAAATTTTTATGTAATTTTATTTCTTTATAAAGCGTATATTTTAGGAATTTTATGTAAAACATGTTGATTTTTGTAACATTTTATGATATTATTATATGGGTAACAAAATAGTTTACCCATTTTTAATTAAAAAAGGAGGAATATTAAATGAAAATACTACAAGTTACGGGGTTTCCAAACAATGGAGCTGGAAGTGGTACCCTAATCACTACACAAGCTGAAGATTTTGTAAAACACAATCATGAGGTTTGTACTATACTATCAGAAAACAGAACTGATTTTCCAAGAGTACCTGGTGTAAAATATCACTTAATTCCATTTACAGCAGAAACTGAAAACCCAGAAAAAATTGATGGACAACTAGAATTTAACTTCCCTATGTTTACAACTCATACTCGTTCTACATCAACTTTTTGGAATTTAAATCTTGATGAGATAAAAGCTATTGAAGAGAAATATAGAGAAGCAATTCAAGAGGAAATAGATAGCTTTAAACCAGATGTAATTCATGGTCAACATAACTGGATACACAATGCAATCGCTACAGAATTTGGCCTTCCAGTTATTGTTACAATTCATGGAACAGATTTAATGGGATACAGAAGAAGTCTAGAGGAATTACAAAATATTAAGAATCAATTAGATTCTGGTAATTTAACAATAGACGAGCAAAACGCTCTAAGAGCTCAAGCAGATAAGTACTTCTATTTTATAGAACAAGCAAAAAAATCTGCAGAAGGCTCACAAAGAGTAATTGTTATCTCAGAGGATCAAAAGCAACAATTCTGTGAACTATTTCCAGAAGCTGAAGATAAAGTTGTACTTGTTAAGAACGGTTACAACCCAGAAAAATTCCATGTAATGGATCATGTTGACAAAGACGCTCTATTTGATAGCTTGTCTTCAGATAGAAGTGCAGATGGTAAGCTTCCAAAAGACTATGATAAAATGGCACTATTTGTTGGTAAATTTGCTGACTTTAAAGGAATTGACGTACTAATTGATGCAACAAAGAAAAACGAAGAAGAAGCTGAAAAAAAAGGCGAAACATTACTAACAGTTATTGTTGGTACTGGAGCTTTAGAACCAGATCTTAAAGCACAAGCTGAACGACTTGGACTTAAAAATCTACACTTTGTAGGCTTACAAGGTCCAGATGTTATACGTCAATTGCAAAACTTAGCAGATTTATCTGTTGTTCCATCAAGAAATGAACCTTTTGGTTTAGTTGTTATTGAAGGTACAGCTTGCGGACATCCTGTTGTTGCAACAAATAGCGGTGGAATACCAGATATCATGAATACAACTGGAAAAACAATAAAACAAAACTATGATCCTGCTGTTGATGGAAATGATCCTACAGTTCTAGCTCCAAATCCTGGAACAAAAGGAACATATACAACTGATCTTGGAATGCTAGTTCCTGTTGATGATAGTGAAGAGCTATCAAACGCTATGATGCAAATCATTGATGGTGACGTTAAGTTTGATAACCAAGCTATTGCTGAATATACAGAAAGAACATATTCACAAGAAGCAATTAATGGTGTACTTTTAAGCTTATTCTCAAAAGCAATTGAGGAGTGCCCTCAAAAAAGCGATGGAAAAAAGCTTAAACTAACAAGAAATCCACAATAAAGATTTTCATTGTAGTAAAAATTAAAAGAATTCTGTGCTTACAGAATTCTTTTTTTTGTAAAAAAATACTATCAAACTTAAAGTCTGATAGTATTTTTTCTAAACTAATTTTATTACTACAAATCCAAATATATATCCTACTAGTAGTAATACTCCTGCTGATATTATCATATTTCTTGTTCCATTTGTTGCTACATCTAATATTTCTTCTATTTTCTTCATTTTTTACTACATCCCTTTCTACATTTAAATTCTACGTTTACTACATTACGATTTAATTATAGCATAATTTTAGAAAAAATCATTAGATTTCACAATCATTTCACACTTTTTATGTAAAATTCACATTTATATCTATTTAGGCTCATCTATAGCTTTAAAAAAATCTCTTTTATTAAATGCTGATGTCATAAACCTCCATGCAGCTTTTCTATTTGTAAGCCACTCTATTTTTGCATTATTTTTAGTATTATCAAGTATACCGTTTACCATATGATTTGCAATAACATCAGGATAATCACCTAAAATATTATATACTTTCTTTGTTTTTTCAGATAATACTATTTTTTCTTTGTCTCCAACAGCATTTACTAAAAAATCTGTTATCATTATACCTGGTGAAAGCTTACCTACAATAATGCCTGTCTGTTTCACTTCATTTTCCTTTGCAAGTGCTTCTGTAAAATATGTTATACCTCTTTTAGCTGTACCATAAATTGAAAGACCAAGCATTGTTGCATCATTACTTCCATATCCTTCCACATTATATATTGCTCCACTCTTTTGTTTCTCCATCTCTTTCATTATAAGTCGTGAGCAATTTATTGTTCCTTTTAAATCTACGTTGATTATAAAATCAATTTCTTCTTCAGTTAATTCCCAAATTGCTTTTTCTGGTTGGTTAACTCCTGCATTATTTATCCAAATATCTATTTTAGAAAATTTTTCTATAGAAAACTTAATTAAATTTTCAATTTCATCAGTTTTAGTAACATTACAAATACAAGATTCAACTTTAGCTTGACAGTCTATTGTTCTTAAAGTATCTAAAGCTTTAGATAAGTTTTCTTCATTAACATCACTAATTACAACATTTACATTATTTTTTAAAAACACCCTTGCCATTTCATACCCTAGTCCTCTTGCACTCCCGGTAATTACTACTGTTTTCATAAAACATTACCCCTACTACTTATTTAAACTAATTACAAATACTCTTATTTAATTTTATCAAAACTTAATAAATTCTTCAATTTTATTGAATATTTTAGAACTCTCTCAAAAATATACACTAAAAAAGAAATTTTTGCGAAATAATTTTGTCTAATTACATATTTTTTCAATTAAATTTTTATATTGTTCTTTACATTTTAATAAGCTATTTATATCTACATGTTCATTTATCTCATGAGCAGTCATGGGACCTGGTCCTAAAATTATTTTTTTACAATTATTTATAAAACTTGCTTCTGTCATAAATCCAGCAGTATAAGCTTTTTTTATATTGCTAATTTCATTATAAAATGTATTAACATCAATATCTACTATATAGTATCCGTCATATTTCTTGCATAATTCATCTAATTTTTCTTTTAACATAATTACATGCTTATTACTTATAGTTCTAAAATCAATATAGCTCATACATTCTGCTGCAACTGAATTTATTGCACTTCCTCCATTTAAAAGCCCAATATTCATAGTTGTATTTGAAATCTCATACTTATTATTCTTTATATTTCTTATTTTTTCATTATAAAAATCTTCAAGCTCACAAAGTAGTCTTATCATACTTGTATTTGCACTTATACCTTTATCTGGAGTACTAGAATGTACTTTTATTCCTTTTGTATATAATTTTATAGCAAATAATCCTTTGCATCCTATCATTTCTTTATTTTCTGTTGGTTCTCCTACTAAAACATACTCAGGAAAAATTTCTTTTTTTTCAACTATTTCTTTTATTCCAGTAAATCCAATTTCTTCATCATAAGTTATATACACTCTTATACCATATTTTAGATTTTTTAAATCTATATCACTTATAGCACTTAAAAACGCTGCTATTCCACCTTTCATATCACAAGCTCCAAGTCCATATAAATTATTATCTTTTTTAGTAAGTATAAATGGATCACTATTCCAACCATCAATATATTCTACTGTATCACTATGTCCTATAAATCCAAATTTAATATTTTTTCCATATTCCATAATTAAATACTTATTTTTATATTTTGTATTAAATCCTAATTTTAATAAATAATTTTCAATATAATCTAATATTTTTTTATTTTCTTTATCTTTTATCGTATTAAATTTTACTAAATCTCTTAAAATATTTACTACATCCATTACTCATTCTCCTTAAAATTTATCCTAAAGCAGTATCTAACACCATCATAACAACAAATCCTAATGCTACACCAATTGTTCCTAAGTTTGTATGTTTACCCTGTTGTGATTCTGGTATTAATTCTTCAACAACGGCATAAATCATAGCCCCTGCAGCAAAAGATAATAAATATGGAAGAATTGGTACAACTAAATTTGTTAAAAGTATTGTAATTAATGCAGCTATAGGCTCAACTATACCAGATAAAACACCATAGAAAAATGCTTTTGGTTTACTAAATCCTTCAGCTTTAAGTGGTATTGATATAATAGCACCTTCCGGAAAATTTTGAATTGCTATTCCAATTGATAAAGCTAATGCCCCTGCAAAACTTAATCCTACATTATCCAATAAAACTCCGGCAAAAACAACACCTGCTGCCATACCTTCTGGAATATTGTGCAAAGTTACAGCTAGAAAAAACATTGTAGTCTTTTTAAAATTACATTTTAAACCTTCTGGCTTAGTGCTACTCACATGCAAATGAGGAATAATTATATCTAGTAATAATAAAAATAATATTCCTAGTAAAAAGCCTACACATGCAGGAATCCATTCAACAATTCCTTGTTCTTTTGCCATATTCATTGAAGGTAATAATAATGACCAAACCGAAGCTGCTATCATAACTCCTGCAGCAAACCCTAAAAGGAATTTTTGAATTTTATCATTAATTTTATTTTTCATAAAAAACACTAAAGATGAACCTAAAGTAGTACCTATAAATGGAATTAATATTCCCAATAAAGCATTTTGCATTTATTTATCACTCTCCTTTTTTGCTAATTAAAATATTTAATTAAAAATTTTGTCCCTTTTCCAATTTCAGATTCAACACTAATATAACCATTGTTCTTTTCAATAATAGATTTAGAAAGAGCTAGTCCAATTCCAACACTCTCACTTGAAGAATTTTTTCCTTTATAAAATCTCTCAAATATATGAGGTAAATCTTCTTTATATATTCCAACGCCATTATCTATTATTTCTATTTTACAAAACAACTTATTATTTGATACTATGATTTTAATTTGAGAATTCTCTTTTGAATGCTCAACACAGTTTTTTAATATATTAGTTATAGCTTCAACTTGCCATTTAAAATCACAATCTAGTTTTATATCTTTATCTATTTCTAGCATAATATTTACATTTTTCAAATCACATAAAGTTGATACATTCTTTACACTTTCTTTAATAATATCTATAACTTTTTCTGGTTTTATTATAAAACTAACACTATTTGCATCAAGCTTAGAAAGTTTTAATAAAGAATTTACCAAAAAATTCACATTAACTATTTCCCTTTTAATATCTTTTATAAATTCATTTCTTGTATTTTCGTCCATATTTGGATTATCTAATATATTATCTAACATTATAATTATAGATGTAAGAGGTGTCTTTATTTGATGCGATATATCTGATAAAGAGTCCTTTAAATCTCTCTTATCCTTTAGAGAATTCTCGGCTACTTCTTTTAACATAACTGTCGTCTTATATATCTCATTTTTAAGTATTGAAAGCTCATCTTCAGTGTTATCTTCAATATATAATTTATAGTTTCTATTATTTAACTCCTCAATATATCTAGTTATTTCATTTAGCTTTTTGTCCTTTGAATGATTATATCTTAAAAATATAATAACTAATGTACAAAACATTATAGTAAGTATTATTATATTAATAAAAACAAAAGCTTTAAAATAATTATTATTTGCAAGAATAAGTGTATCTTCTTGTAAATCAATTCCATATTCTTTTAAAGATATATCACTAAAACTTTTTTCATTCAAAATTTCAATAAGCTCATTTTGTGTTACTTCTGGATATTTTTCTTTTACAGTAGATAATATACTAGATATTTTATAATTATAATTGTTATTATAGCTATTGTATTGAATTAAGCTTATCATAAAAAAAGTTATGTCAAAAACAACAATACATATTAAACTTATAATTATTGTCTTTTTTAGTTCTATTTTATTTTTCATCTATTCTATACCCTATTCCTTTTATTGTAGTTATTATATCACAACCTAATTTTTCTCTTATTCTTTTTAAATATACAGTTACTGTATTATCATTTACATCATTACCTGTCCATTCCCAAATCTTTTCTAAAATATAGTTTCTAGTAACTGCTTTATTTAAGTTTATAAACAACAAATGTAGTATTTTTAGCTCTAAACTTGTAAATTGTATTTGATCGTTGTTTTTGTAAACAACCATTTTATCTATATCGAACTCAATATCTTTTACTTTTATTACTAAGTTTTTCTTCTTTTTAAGTACTATCTTATTAATTCTTGCAATTAATTCTCTTACAGAAAAAGGCTTGGTAATATAATCTTCTGCTCCCATTTCTAGACCTCTTACTATATCATCTTCTTCATCTTTTGCAGTTAAAAATATAGTTGGTATATCCATATTAAATATTATACTTTTATATAAGTCAAATCCGTTTCCATCCGGAAGTGATATATCTAATATTATAACATCCACTTTATTATCTTTTAAAAACTCTTTTGATTCTTTTACATTTGTTTTATGAACTATGTCAAAACTCTGCTGATTTAATGAGTATATAAGTCCTTTTGCAAGCATTATATTGTCTTCTACAAGCAATATTTTCATTTTTATTTCCTCCGTATATATTATACAACAATAAAAGGGACTTTTCTAGTCCCTTTTATTAGTACAGTTATATATTTTCTTTTCTTATTGTCTCTATAATGTTTTGTTTATTTATCTTAGAAATTGAATATCTCATAATAATAAACACTAAAATAAATACAAATATTATTGATATTATAATTGGTATTACTGGAATATATACACCGGAATCTAATTTCATTGCAACAGCTTTGTACATAGCAAATGTTCCAATTAGCCCAAATATTATTCCATAAATAAGTGCTTTTGTAGAGTAAAATATAGTCTCTAAATTTATCATATTATTAAACTCTCTTCTTGTCATACCTATACTTTTTAACATTGCAAATTCTTTCTGTCTTAACTCCATATTAGAGGTTATAGTATTAAATATGTTTGTAACACCAATTAAAGTTATTACTGTAATAAATCCATATAAGAATATATTAATTACAAGTATCATAGATTTTTGCTCTTTTACACTTTCCTCAAAATTAGTATAAACAATATCTTTATTTATTTCTTCAAGCTGTTTTTCAAATTCTTCGCTATCATTTGCATTTATACAAATTCTAGATAGACGAAATTCTAAATTATTAAACACACTAGCATCTACAATTAAAAATCCACCCTCATAATATGTACTCTCAAGTCCATATGGCTTTTTATCTGTAATAGCTCCAACTTTTATACTAATTGGTTCTTCATTATACTCGCCACTAATTGTATCTGAAGCTTTATATTTATATCTTCTCATTGATTTTGTATTTTTATCATTTTCATCATAATATTCATATGTATCAACTAAAATTCCTGTATCTTTAACTTTTTCATAATCTACGTTTATACTCTCTACATATTCTTTAAAAGCATTTGTATCAAGTCCATATATTAATACGCTAATATATTTACCTTTTCCAGTTGGTATTACAGAATTAGTTTCTTCATCATATTCTGAATCATCAACTAGCTCTAATCCATCGTCTAAATTTATTTTATCTGTGTCAAATATCTTAAAGTTTCCGGTATCCCCATACAACAAGAAACTTTCATCAACAGTACTTAGACTTGTTATTTCTTTTACTTCATCTTCTGTTAAATTATCTATGTTATGATATAGTTCTATATTATGATTATAATCTGTAAAATACATTCCAGATAAATCAAAAGCATTTGTTAAGAAGCTATTCATTGTTATAAATACAAAAATACTTACTGCTAAAGATACAACAGTTGTTCTATATTTCTTTTTACTTCTTTTTAAATTTTTGTACGCAAGTACTCCTCCTGTTTTAAATACTTTTTGTATAATTTTTGGAGTTTTCAATTTTTTATTATTTATTTTTATATCTTGAGAATTTCTTAAGCTCTCTATTGGGCTTGCTTTACTTGCTTTTCTTGCTGATGAAATTGCAGATAAATATATTACAACAAAACCAAGTATGAATGCAATAACTATAGGTAAAACAGAAACGTAAAATATAAGTCCATCTAAATGTGCAAACATATTATCTCCAAGTATATAGTTTACTAAATTAATAAGCACAAACACTGCAAATATTCCTGAAAGTATTCCAAGTGGTATTCCTATAATTCCTAATACTAACGCTTCTGTTATAACACTACTTTTTATTTGTTTTTTAGTTGCACCAACACTTGCAAGCATTCCATACATCTTTATTTTTTCTGTTATTGCTATTGCAAAAGAATTTCTTATGCAAAAAATACTTGTTATAATTATTATTACAATAACTACTCCAGCTATAGCATAAAGAGTTGAAACAGTAGAGTCCGAAAACGCCATAGCTTCCCATCTAAGTAATTCAGTATTTATACTGAAATCGTCATACTTAAGCTCTGTATCACTTCCATTTTGCAAATTTTCATAGCTACTTGCTCCAAGAATATTTACTACAGTACTTTTATATTCATATGGATTTTTAAATGATATAAACAACTTCTCTTTACCTTGTGTGTCTTGCGTTGTTATTACTGTATATCCAGGATCTGAATATCCTTCAAAATCCATATTTGGTCTTTCAATAATTCCAACTATTGTATATGTTTTAGTAATAGTATCTACTATATGTTCGTCACTTTTTTCTTCATAATATGAATATATTTCTTCTTCTGTTTCTGCATTTATTGCTCCTCCAGATTCATCATATGGATTATATGGATTTGATGGATGCAGTTCAAAGCCGTCTATACTCTCTCTTTTTCCAACATCAATTGTTATTTTATCTCCTAGTTTAAGATCTACATTAGCATTATCTATGATATGTCTACTAATAATAATCTCACTACTATTTTTAGGAAATCTGCCTTCTATTAAGTTAAATTTTAATCTATTAAATACATCCTCTGACATTGATTCTACTTTATAATATGGTTTATATTCATTCTGTGAATTTTCCATAACTGCATATCCATTTTCATATATACTAAAATAGTCTTTTACATCCCTGTTATTTTTTATAGTTTCAATATCTTCATCTGTAACATTATTTATTTGAAGATGATAATATCCACTTTGATTTATTGTTTCTTCTATTAGAGTTCTTTGAAAACTACTTACTAAAGTTCCAACAGCACAAATTAATGCAACAGATAATATAATTCCAATTACTGTACTTATACTTCTTTTTTTATTAAGTTTTAAACTTTTTAAAGATAATTTGCTAAGAATTGTCATATCTATACCTCCTTAACAACTTTTCCATCTTCTATTTTTATAATCCTATCTGCCTCTTTAGCAATATCCATATTATGAGTAATCATAACTATTGTTTGATTATAATCTCTATTAGATTTTTTTAGCAGTTCAACAATTTCATCACTTGATTTAGAGTCTAGATTTCCAGTTGGTTCATCTGCAAGTATTATTGCTGGACTAGTAATCATTGCTCTGCCTATTGATGTCCTTTGTTGTTGTCCTCCAGAAAGCTCGTTTGGTAAATGATTTCTTCTATCACTTAAACCTAATAGCTTTATTAAATCATCTAGCTTTTTCTTATTAACATCTCTATTATCTAAACTTAAAGGTAGAGTTATATTTTCCTCAACGTTAAGTATTGGAATTAAATTATAAAACTGATAAATAAGTCCTACCTGTCTTCTTCTAAATATTGCAAGCTCATCATCATTAAACTTATATATATCTTTTCCATCAATATATACTGTACCACTTGTTGGCCTATCAACACCTCCAATTAAATGTAGTAATGTTGATTTTCCACTTCCTGAAGCACCAACAATAGCAACAAATTCTCCCTTATTTACGGTAAATGAAACATTATCTAATGCTGTAACTTTTGCTTCTCCTTTACCATAAATCTTTGTTAAGTTTTCAACTCTTAATATCTCCATAAAAGTCTCTCCTCTCTTTTTATATTTACATTATAATACATGTAAGATGACAAGTAAGTGACTAAAAAGAAAAAATAGGTTAAATAGATAAAAAAATCTAATTTAACCTATAAAAATCTATTTTTCTAATATATATGCTCCTATATA
>CALXAR010000039.1 GCA_944386345.1 uncultured Clostridia bacterium | reverse complement strand
TGATGAAATAACAGTATATATAGATACAAAAATGAATAAAAATGAAGGCTCAGAGACTTTGTTTGTTAAAGAGGCAAGTATATCTTCTTTACTTGCAAAATCAAGTAGTAGTATTTCAGTTGGAGTGAAGTAATATGAATAGAAAAATTATTTTTGCTCTCTCGCTTATTGTGTTATGCATTTTGTTTTTACCTAATGTTTATGCATATGATAGTGGAAGAGAAGTATTTATAAGACATATTAATAAGGATACAGGAGAAATAATCTCAGGATTACAAAATACTAATCAAGAAGTTATTTCTCAAAATGGTGAAAGTTCCTTACTAAATAATTCAAACGCAGATGATGCAACTATAGATTATAGCGAGTACTATAATTATCCAGTGGCATCTACTATGAAACTAACAAAAACACTTGTAATGCAGGTAAATGGAACAAAATATGATTACTTGGGATATAATATATGTACACAACCAAGCTTAGATGAAGCGTATAGCATTGCAGAGGAAAAGAAATCTGGCGTAAGAGCTGGAACAGCTCAGCTAGATATGGATTATAATAATAATTTATCTAATGCACAGGTAAGTACAATTCAGTCTAATAATAATGATGTTACAATTATTGATTTTTATTATACAGAGGAGACTGTAGATGATATTTCACCACAACTATATAGTAATACGAATGTATGGAGTGGAAGTGACGCAGAGCTTACATCAAACGTTACATATATACCTTCAGGAGAAATGCTATATCCATATTTTAAAACACCAAAGTATATAATAAAAGACTTATCATATGAAAAGACAATAGTTGATGGAAAGGTAAGCTATAGAGTAAATAATTTTGTAGTATATAGGCTTGAAGAGGCATATCTTAAGTCCTCAGAGTCAAAACATGTTGGAACAAATGGAGAAATTGAAATAACAGGAGCTTTGGTAGGAAATGATCCTGCAGCTGCTATTTCTGGTATTAATTCAACTTCACCGATCATTGTGGAAAACAAAGATCAAATAACAGCAGAGCTAAATAATTTAGTCTCAAGCTATAATGATAGGCATACAACAGTTTTACCAGGTAAGGGCGATATAGATAAAACTAATGGAGAAGAAACTGTACAAGAGGACTTTAATGCTGGAATAGTTATAAGCTCTGATGCTTTAAATGGATTAAGAAGTGCAAAGGGAAATGTAGTATATCAAGAGTATAATGTTCTTAATGGCTCATATGGCGCTACAAGAGAATATGAATCAACAAATGATCACTACATAAACGTATATACACCAGTAAAATTAAATGATCCACAAGTAACAACAACAAGTAATTCTTCAATTGATCATTCGGCTGTAAATTCATCAACAGTAATATTAAATGATGATGCCACATTTGAGATTGTGCTTAGTCAAGGAGATTTAGATTTTAACTACTATAACAATATAACAGCATATCAAAAATCTAGGTATGTTACAGCATATTATTTAATATTTGATTTTGACATTATACATAATGGTGTTCCTCGTGAAAAAGGTACAGCAATAAGATTGACAAATACTGGAGCATATAATGACGGAAAAACATATTTCCATGCACAAGTTGCACCAAATGAGACACTATCAAGAGATGCATCAAATCATAAGATAATTATAATTGCACAGGCATCAAATGCAAGAAATGACGAGCTTTTAAATTATGTTGTACAACAAGAGCTTGATATACAGCTAAATGAAACTAAAAGTCCTAGTGATAGAAAATATATCACAAATAGTGGAGACAATACAGCAAACTTTTCTAATGATATAGAATATTCTGAATCTCATACAGACCCTCAGTATACTAATGGAGCAAAGCTTTATGGTGATGGATATTATTTTGCAATGAAAACAGTTACAGTAAGGACAGCTTCTAAGATATATGATTTTAGAATAACTGATTGTACAGATCTAGCATATAAGAGTGTATTTAGACAAACAGATACAAATGACAAAACAGGAAATAACTATTATTCAGGTATAAGATATATGTTTGTATACACTTTAGCAAATAAGGAATATACTGTACTTCAAGATAGAAATAATATTGATATTAACGGAACATCAACAACAAAGACATTACCACTTGGGCCATATAAGCATACAACAGCAAGCTATATAAGCGCACCAAAACTTGGATATAGAATAGCTTTTGACTTAAAGACGACGGGATACTATATGCCAGAGTCGACGGGAAATAGCTCCAGAAAAATAAGTATAAAGCCATCATATTATTATATTTCTAAAGATGGTTCTGAGCTCATAAAAGATATTACTTTATATTATAAAGATGAGAGTGGCAGATATAAAAAATTTGTTGGAAGTGGATATACAATATATTTCACACCAAATGATGGATATAGATACCAAAATGAAACAACTACATCAAATACATCATATTTATCTAAAAAGCAGGAAGCATTAAATATAGGAAGTAGCTCAGGAGAATTTTATTTGACTGATTCTATGATGTCACTTGATGATAGTGGATATATTCAATCATGGTATGGTGAGTTTAAACTACCAAACACTACTATTGCTGTAAGAGATGGAGATGGTATAAATGACGCATTAACAGATGGCTATATAGCAGTTAAATTTGATATTACATGTTATGATTCAAATTTAAATGAGAGTATATCTTATAGTGCTTTAAATAAATCTGTAGGCTCTTCAGTTAACACAACTCAATGGGATTATGAGGGATATTTAGGATTTTCAAATCCAGGTCAAGCAGTAAATGAAAACTCAAGTTTAAGACTACAGCTTGAAAAAGGAATTTGGGCAATAGATACCCAAGAATTATATGATTTTGTTAAAGGTACGGTTGTACTTTTTGATATCGATGCAAGAGCTGCAGATGATATTCAATAAAATTTAAAGAACAAGTAGAGATACTTGTTCTTTTTTTGTCATATTATAAAGATATTATAATAATTGGGCAAGTCTTGAATAGATATGTATTAGGGTGATATTTATCTTGAAGCTAAGACTTGCTTTTTTGTATATTGTTTCAGCAATACTTTTTTGTTTAATAGTTGTACTAGCTCTAAGTAACAAAAACAAAGTTGAAGAAGAAAAGAAGGAGGAAGAAGAGATACAATTTGAATCAGGTAGTACAATACAGCTTTTAAGAAACACTACGGGGCAAATAGAGACGTTAGATTTAAATTATTACTTATTATGTGTGGTTGCATCAGAAATTCCTTTTAATTACGAATATGAAGCAATAAAGGCACAAGCAATAGTTGCAAGGACATATTTATTTAACAAAATAAAAAATAATAAAGAGGAAAATGCAGATGTATGTGATAATTATGCACATTGTCAAGCTTTTACAGATATTAGTGAGTTAGAAAGAATTTGGAAGAATAAGGGCTTTTCTCAAGAAGATATTAAACAAGGAGAAGAGAAAATTAAAAGAGCTATTGTAGAAACTCAAGGAGAGGTAATTACATATAATGGAGAGATAATTGATGCGTTATTTCATGCAAGTAGTCCTGAAAAAACAGAAGATGCAAGTGCAATATGGTCTCAAATTGATATACCGTATTTAAGAGCAGTGGATAATGTTGAAGATGAAAGCTACGATAAGAGAACTTCAACCAATGTTATAAGTTATGCTACTTTTAAAAATACACTAATTGATAATGGATATATAACTGATTTAAGTATTGATGATTTTAAGAATATACATATTAATGAGTATACAAAAAGTGGAAGAGTAAAGACAATAGCTGTTGGATCATATTGTATAAAAGCAGAAAATCTTAGGTCTTTATTTGGGCTAAATTCAACTAATTTTACTTTAAAGATTTTGGGTGAAGATATAGAGTTTAATGTACTAGGCTATGGACATGGAGTAGGACTTAGTCAAGTTGGAGCAAATACTTATGCAAAATCTGGTAAAAAGTGTGATGAGATAATTCACCATTATTATACTGATGTAGAGATAAGTAATATAAATAGTGAACAAATGAAAAGAGGGGAAATATGAAAATTAAGATTGAGAATATTTTAGATAAGCTTTTAAAAAAATTAAATTTAAAGAGAATTGAAACAGACAATAAAGGAAAAGTTATAAAATTTGAAAATGATGCAGATAAAGTGGAAGTAGAAGTAAAAAAAGCAAGAAAAGGAGCAATAGAAATAGAGACGATTAAAGATGAGAAAAAGCTTTCTAAAAAGGGAATAAGTATATTAACATCTATGATTTTATTACTACTTTTAACAATAACTTTAGGACTAAATAGCAGTAATAATTTAAATAATGATACTGTTTCTCCTAAAGAGATAAGTAGTGTTGCCACATCATCATCTGTAGATGATAATAGTCAAATGCAAGATAAAGAAACAGTAACAGAAGATGTAGTACTTGCTACAAAAGCTACACCAAAAAAAGTAGAGGAAAAACTAGTTTTTTCGGTGCCGTTAGACGGAGAAATTCAAAAAATGTATTCAACAGATAAAGTTATATACTCTAAGACACTAGGGCAATGGAAAACACATGATGGCCTTGATATATCAGCAAGTAGTTCATCTACTGTAAATGCTATAGAACGAGGTGTAGTTGATGATATATATAATGATTCTTTTTTAGGCATGACAATAGTTATTGAGCATATAAGTGGATATAAGAGTCAATACTCAAATCTAGATGAAGATGTATTTGTAAGTATAGGAGAAAGTGTTGTGAAAGGACAAAAGATTGGTAAAGTTGGAAATACATCTGTTGGAGAGTACTTAGATGATGCGCATTTGCATTTTATGCTTTTTTTAAATGATGAAAGTATAGATCCAACATATATATATAATTAGGAGGTTGTTATGAGAGATATAGAAGATAGAGCTAAACTATTTGCAAATTATATAATAGAAAATAAAGCAACAGTAAGAGCAACAGCCAAGGCTTTTGAAATTTCAAAGTCAACAGTTCATAAGGATGTAGCAGAAAGACTTGAAAAATTTAATCCATCACTAGCAGCTGAAGCAAAAAAAATTTTAGAGCTTAATAAATCAGAAAGACATTTAAGGGGAGGTTTAGCAACAAAATTAAAGTATAGTAAGATAAGTTAAAATAAAGTTTGTAAATTAAGGTTGCAAAAGGTTTCTAAATGTAATATAATTGTAACAGAAAGAGAGGAATGTATAGTGATTTTTGGCGGACAAGATATAGGAATAGATTTAGGAACTGCAACTATACTAGTATATGTAAAAGGAAAGGGAATTGTATTAAGAGAGCCTTCAGTTGTTGCAATAGATAAGAATACAAATCAAGTTCTAGCTGTAGGACAAGAAGCAAGAAAAATGCTTGGTAGAACTCCAGGTAATATTGTTGCGCTTAGACCACTAAAAGACGGTGTGATTTCAGATTATACAATAACAGAAAAAATGCTAAAATATTTTATACATAAAGTATGTGGTAAGTTTGTTTTCTCACCTAAAATAATGATATGTGTACCTTCACGTGTAACTGAGGTGGAAAGAAAGGCAGTAATTGATGCTGCAACCCATGCTGGAGCAAGAAAAGTGTACTTGATTGAAGAGCCAATAGCTGCTGCAATTGGAGCTGGTATAGATATAACAAAACCATATGGAAGTATGATTGTTGATATAGGCGGTGGAACATCAGATATTGCTGTTATATCTCTTGGAGGAGCAGTAAGAAGTACATCAATAAAAATGGCTGGAGATAAGTTTGACGAAGCCATTATAAAATATGTAAAAAGAAATAGGAATGTTATAATTGGAGAAAGAACAGCAGAAGAAATAAAGATAAATATAGGCTGTATGTATCCAAAATCTGTAACAGACAGAATGATGGTTAAAGGACGCGATATTACTTCTGGACTTCCTGTTGAAATTGAGATTACATCAGATGAAGTATATAGTGCGTTATCTGAATGTGCAGAGAAGATTCTTGAGGGGGTGCACTCTGTTCTTGAAGAAACGCCACCAGAGCTAGTAGCTGATGTATCAGAAAGAGGAATATATATTACCGGTGGCGGTGGACTAGTCTGGGGACTTGATAAGCTTATTGCAGAAAAAACAGGAATACCTGTTATGATTGCAGAAGATGCCCAGTCATGTGTGGCTATTGGTACTGGAAAAGCATTAGATCATGTTGAGCTTTTTGAATCTGGTAATGCAATTAAACTTAGAAAATATTAAATAAAAGATACTTAAGCATAGAAATGTTTAAGTATTTTTTTTTCTGCATTTTTGAAGTTTTTTAGTCGAAATATATCAAAAAATAAAAATTATAAAGCTATAATTTTATTTACAAATATTTAAAAAAATAGTATAATGATTAAAGAAATTTTAGGGGGTAATTTTTTTGGACAAACAAGTTAAAGAAGTATTTAAAAACTGTGTGAGAGAAGAGAATATGTTCAATTTAGCAACAGTTAAAGAGATTAAATATTCAAAAAAACTTAATGCTGTTATTTTAGATTCATATAGCCCAGAAAATATACCTCAATCAGATATAGAAGAATTTGAGAGACTTGCTAAATCTCAGTATGATTTGTCTAGTTTTAAGATTAATTATGTTTATACAGGAAAACCTAAAGATATAGAGATTCAAAATGTATATGATATTATAAACTGTATAAATAGAAAATATGATTATACTCAAGACATATTTGAAAATTGTCACATAGATATAGATAATGAAGATAGAAAACTAAAAATAGAGCTTGAAAAGCCATACTCTAATTTTTTATATATAAAAAGACTAGATGAATATATGCAAAAAAGCATTGAAAAGCAATTTGGAGAAGGATTTAAAGTAGAGTTTAAGAATTTGCCAGGTATGAGTAATGAAAATAATTTGACACAAGCCAAAATGGTAAAATTAGAAGACCTAAATTCTGCATTTCAATCAGAAAATAATGTAAGTAATAATGTACAGCAACATTTACCACAGCAAAAGCCTAAATTTGTTCCTAGAGCACCTCTTACAGAAGAAGAGAAAAAGGAAAGAGAGCTTGCAAAAGAGCCACAACCTGAAAATGTATATTATGGTGTAAATATACAAAACCCGGTAATTACTAAAATTGAAGATGTAGTACCAAGTAGTGATAGAGTTTGTATTAATGGACAAATAATAAATAAAGAGGAAAGAGAGTTAAGAAGTGGTAAGATGCTTGTTACAATTGACGTTACAGATAAGACAAGCACTGTTTCTTGTAAGATGTTTTTAGATAAGCAAAAATATGAAGAGGTAGATGCAAAACTAAAAAAAGACTCGTATGTTATAGTTCAAGGACGTCCACAAATAGACTCATATTCAAACGAATTAACTATAATGGTAAATAATATTTGCAAAGGAGAAAAGCCTCCTGAGAGAATGGATAATGCTAAAGAAAAGAGAGTAGAGCTTCATTTGCATACACAAATGAGCGCAATGGATGCTATAACTTCAGCTACAGATTTAGTTAAGCAGGCAATAAAATGGGGACATCCAGCAGTAGCAATAACAGATCATGGTGTCGTTCAGTCTTTTCCAGAAGCAAATCATGTTATAGTAGATAATTATGCAGGCTTAGTAAAAAAAGAGGGTAAAATAACAACTCAAGACATACTTGATGCTGCTCCTATTAAAGTTATATATGGTGTTGAGGGATATCTTGCTGTAGATGTTGAGCCAGTAATACCACAAATGGATACATATTGTGTATTTGACTTAGAGACTACAGGCTTTAATCCTGATACTGATGGAATAACAGAAGTTGCTGTTTGTAAAGTTAGAAATGGAGAGATAATTGACGAATTTACTACTTTTGTAAATCCAGAAAAACCAATCCCTTTTAATGTACAAGAGCTTACTCATATAACAGATGAGATGGTAAAAGATGCTCCTAAAATGGATGAGATGATACCAGAGTTTTTAGAGTTTTGTAAAGACTGTGTTTTAGTTGCCCATAATGCTCACTTTGATGTAAGCTTTATAGCAAATAAGGCTTCAAAGTTAGGACTTGAATTTAAGCCATATGTAATTGATACATATGAAATGTCTCTAGAATTATATAATGGCGTAGAAAATCACAAGCTAGGAACTCTAGTTGAGTATTTAGGTATACCATTAGAAGGGGCACATAGAGCGATAAATGATACAAGAGCAACAGCTAAAATGTTTATTCGTATGAAAGAAGATTGTATAAAAGAAAGAATAGACGTAAACAACTATATATTTACAAATATTACAGATAGATCGAGAAATTTATCACCAAATCATATAATTATTCTAGCCAAAAATTATGTTGGTCTTAAAAATCTATATAAGCTTGTTTCGTTTTCTCATGTGTGGAACTTTCATAAAAAGCCTAAAATCTCACGTTCTATGTTAAAGAGATATAGGGAAGGATTAATAATTGGTTCTGCATGTGAACAAGGTGAATTATATCAAGAAATTTTAGACTATAAAGTGGGAAGAAATGATGGAAGCAAAATAGAAGAGATTGCAAACTTCTATGATTACTTAGAGATTCAGCCTCTTGGAAATAATGAGTTTTATGAAAGAATAGGTAAGAAGATAAAAAAAGAAGGAAAGAGGCCAAAAGGAGAAGAGCCAGAATATATAAAGCTTACTCATCAACAACTTATAGATATAAATAAATATATTGTTGAACTTGGAGATAAATTAAATAAACCAGTTGTAGGTACTTGTGATGTTCATTTTATGAATCCAGAAGATGAAATATATAGAAGAATAATACAGGCAGGACAAGGATTTGATGATGCAGACGAGCAAGCACCACTATACTTTAGGACAACAGAGGAAATGCTTAAAGAGTTTGACTATTTAACACCAGAAAAAGCATATGAGATAGTTGTAACTAACACAAATTTAGTTGCAGATTGGTGTGATAGGATTAGTCCTATATCAGATGAAAAATGTCCACCTCACATAGAAGGCTGTGAGCAAGATATAAGAAATATTGCGATGGAAAAAGCACATAAGCTTTATGGAGAAAATCTTCCTAAAATAGTTGAGGATAGATTAGAAAGAGAACTTAACTCAATTATTTCTAATGGTTATTCGGTTATGTATATCATTGCTCAAAAGCTAGTTTGGGACTCAAATGCTCACGGATATATAGTTGGATCTAGGGGCTCTGTTGGTTCATCTTTAGTTGCATATATGACAGGTATTACGGAAGTTAATTCTTTAAAATCACATTATAGATGTCCTAATTGCAAATATTCTGATTTCTCAGATAATGGTTATGCAAATGGATTTGACTTGCCAGATAAAAAGTGCCCTGTCTGTGGAGCTGATTTAGATAAAGATGGAATGGATATACCATTTGAGACATTCTTAGGATTTAAGGGAGATAAGGAGCCTGATATAGACTTAAACTTCTCTGGAGAGTATCAGGCAAAAGCACATAAATACACAGAGGTAATATTTGGAACTGGAACTACATATAAGGCTGGAACTATAGGTACAGTTGCAGAAAAAACCGCATATGGATTTGTAAAAAACTATTTTGAGGAGAGAGGAATTTCAAAGCCTGTTGCTGAAATAAATAGATTATCTTTAGGATGTACTGGAATAAAGAGAACAACAGGTCAGCATCCTGGTGGAATAATAGTTGTACCAAAGGGTAGAACAATATATGAGTTTTGTCCAGTACAACACCCAGCAGATGATCCATACTCAGATATAGTTACAACACATTTTGATTATCACTCTATAGATAAAAACTTGTTAAAGCTAGATATACTAGGACATGATGATCCTACTGTTATTCGTATGCTTCAAGATTTAACAGGAATAGACCCTACTAAGATACCACTTGATGATAAAGAGACAATGGGAATATTCTCATCTACAGAGCCTTTAGGAGTAACACCAGAGCAAATAAAATCTGAAGTTGGAACATATGGTGTACCAGAGTTTGGAACTAAGTTTGTTAGAGGAATGCTTGTTGATACAAAGCCTACTACATTTGATGAGCTTATCCGTATTTCAGGACTTTCACATGGTACAGATGTTTGGTTAAACAATGCTCAAGAGCTAATTGAAAAAGGAACAGTAACACTACAACAAGCAATATGTTGTCGTGATGATATAATGATTTACTTAATTAATAAAGGACTTGAGCCTGGTCTTGCATTTAAAATAATGGAAATTGTAAGAAAAGGAAAAGCCCCTAAGAAACTTACACCAGAAATGGTTGAAGAAATGAAAAAACATGATGTACCAGATTGGTATATAGACTCATGCTTTAAAATAAAATACATGTTTCCAAAAGCTCATGCTGCAGCATATGTTACAAACGCATTTAGAATAGCATGGTTTAAAGTTCATATTCCAAAAGCATATTATGCTGCTTTCATGTCAATTAGAGCAGATGAATTTGATAGTGAGTCAATGCTTTATGGAAAAGAAAGAGTTCTTGCAAAAATGAGTGAAATTGATGCAATGGGAAATAATGCCGCACCAAAGGATAAGAATATGTATCCAATTTTAGAGCTTGTTCTTGAAATGAATCAAAGAGGAATTGAATTTTTACCAGTTGACCTATATAAATCATCAGTAAATAAATTCCAAGTTGAAAAAGATGGAATTAGACCTCCACTTTCAGCACTAACAGGATTTGGAGAAGTTGATGCAAAAAAACTTGTAGATGCAAGAGAAAAATATAAAACATTCTCATCTGTTGAAGATATGACAATAAAATCTAAAATTGGAAAAGTTGCAGTAGAGACACTAAGACTTGCTGGATGTTTAGATGGAATGCCTAGGTCTGAACAGATGGATATGTTTGATTTGCTATAATTTGTCTAATGACTTGAATTATTTATATTTCTAAGGTATAATATAGAATATAAAGGGGTGATTACTATGATATTAGACATTACAGGTATTAGAATTGAAGTGACAGATGCTATAAGAAGTTTTACAGAAAAGAAAATCAAAAAATTAGGTAAATTTTTTGATGAAAACACAATTTGTCATGTAACTTTTACAGACAAATCCAAAGGTAAACAACGTGTTGATATGAGAATAGAATACAAATCACGTACTTATTTAGCAGAAGAAAACACAGATGATTTATACTCTGGAATTGATGCTTTAGTTGAAAAAATTGAAGGTCAATTAAGAAGAGATAAAGCAGCTGCAGAAAAACAAAGAAGAACAGGTATTCCTGAAATGCAAGTTCCTCAAGAAGGACAGGATGAAGAATAATATATGAAACTTAAAAGGTCACATTTGTGGCCTTTTTATATGCTCACGCACTTTACAATTTACATAAAATATGGTATAATTATATTGTGGTATATTATTTTAAATTTTGCAGTAATTAATGCAAAAGGTACCCGAAGAAAAAAATAAAAGAATAGAAAGAGGAAAATATGAAAAAAAAGTTAAGACTCA
>CALXAR010000038.1 GCA_944386345.1 uncultured Clostridia bacterium | reverse complement strand
TGTTGCATTTGCTGTTATTACTACATTTCCATTTGTCCATTCTGTTGGATTTTGACTAAGCTCCATTTCTGGTCCTACATTTTGATGTAATACTATATGAGATACAGGTCCAACATTTCCAGCATTATCAATTGCTCTAACATGAATATATGTAACAGGTCCATCACCTAATGTATATTCTATAGTTGAATCAGTAGTATCAATTGTACTATCAACATCTGTATTAGGGTTTTCATCAATTACATAACTATATCCTTTAACTTCACTTTTATAATTAGCAGTTGTATTATTAGATGTTAATTTTGAACCATTATTTTTATTTATACCCTCAACATAGTATTCATAATCTGTTCCATTATCTACTCTTGAAAGTGAAACAGTTATTTTATTTGAATCTCTTGTTATATTTGTTGCACTAACTTCTTGTGGTGCTGCACTATCACTAACATTATTATCCATAGAATAGTCTAGCTCAGTCATTTGTTTTAAGTAAAACAAAGCATTTGCTAAAACTTTTCTCTCATCCTCTGTAGATTCGCAGTTTGAATGTCCTGTCTGAATCATTACAGCATTATTATTTCTTGTTACGTAATAATATGGATTTCCTGTACCTGTATAATTCCTTATAGCTATTTCATTGCTATAATCACTTCCATCAGTTAGCTGCATAGGAACAATTCCTCTTGCTGCATTTGCGCAAGTATGTGTTTTTGGTATTGATAGTTTTGTACCAACTGGCAAATTCCAAGGATAGCTTGTTAAAACATCATCTGTTACTACAGTAGCTGTTGTTGATATATATCCCCATGCTGCATTTATATCTTTATCTGTTTTAGTATTTGGTCCTCTCCAACAACCAGAGTCTACAGCAAAATAATTTCTAATTTTATTTAAACCATTTTCATATGTATATCCAATTGTATCATGTCCTGCAACAACTCCAAAGCCAGCATCAAGAAATTCTTTTACAACAGCAACTGAATTATCTTCTGGCTGATCGTCAATATTTCCATTACAATCCCAAGTTCCAAACATAGCCACATCATAATTCCAAATCATTTCCGGATTACTATCAAATGCTGAAGAAGATACTGATGTTACTTTTATAAGTTGTCTAGAGTTAAGCGGATTTATTCCGGTTGGATTAAAATTAGTTATATTTCCATTTTCATTTATACTTCCACCTTCAATCCAAACCTTTAAAGCAGCAGATTTTGGTAATGTTGCTGTAGAGCCATCAGCATATGTAAATGTAACTCTTGGAATTGAAGCCATTTCCGGATAAATATTAAGTACATTTACAACTTCAAGCTCATTTGTAAAATCTACACTTGATATTGGCTGAAACTCTTCATTAGATTCTTTTTTGTATACTTTATATACATAGTTATCTACACTATCACCTTCTACAGACCAATTTAGATCTATTCTTCCATTATTATAATTAGAACTTGATTCTATTTTTAATGAAGCCGCCGCAAAAACGGTAAAACTAGTAGTCATAATAATTATTCCTAAAACCAATAAGCATAAAATTTTAATATTTTTCTTCTTTATTTTTTTCATATATATCCTCCTAAAAAAAGGAGCATAAAATTATATTATTTTAGCTCCATTTCATATATCATCTATTAACCTCTATTTGATTGCCTAATTTGCAATTTATAATCTTGTATATTTTGGTGTAGAGAAATCATATCTTGTAATTGGTTCCCCTGTTGGTAGACTTAATTCTAAAGTATTAGTAACTAAGTCTGAATAACTATAAGATAATTTGCTATCTGTTTCAGAATCTCTAAACACAAACAAATTAGTATAGGTGCTATCGATATATCCCTTCCTTTCAATGCATTTGTTTCTTCCTACATTAGCCTTTACACAAATTTCTTGACCAATATAGTTTTCAACGTCTTGTCTAATTTTCATCAACGAATCTTTTGACACCATACTATCACCTCTCATGTGACGAATTATATCACTTTTTAGCAGAACTGTCAAAGTTGCTTTTTGTGATAATTTCAATAATATGTAAAATAACGCAGTTACTTTTAAGTAATACTGCGTTATTTCTTTTTTATATGTTATTGTTTGTAACATTTACATTACAATTGTTTTTTAATATAGTCTAAAGCCCTTTGTAATTGCGTATCTTTATCTCTTGGAATATATGAGTTGTTTGCATATTCTTCATCTACTTCAACAACAAAATTAGGCTCTATTCCATTATCTTGAATTACTACACCGCTAGCTGTAAAATATTGTGCAGAAACAATATCTATTGCGCCATGTCCTTTTAATCTTTCAACATATTGTACAACACCTTTTCCAAAAGTCTGTGTTCCAATTACAACACCCTTTCCAGAATCTTTAATTGCACTAGCAAATATTTCTGATGCACTTGCACTATTTTGATTTACTACCACAGCAAGAGGTATATCTATTTCATCATCTGTATAAGTCTTATATACAGTTTCTTCTCCAGATTTATCTACTAATTTTAATACATCTCCTTTTGGAAGTAATAGATCAAGCATATTTATTGTATCTTTTACATATCCACCAGGATTATTTCTTAAATCTACAATTAATCCATCAATATTTTGAGCCATTATCTCATCATAAGCTTGTTTAAACTGATCATAAACACCAATTCCAAAAGAATAGACTCTAATATATCCTATATTGTCAATTATCTCAGATGTAACATTATTATCTGTTATTTCAGCTCTTGTAACAGAAATCTCTAAGACTTCATCTCCTCTTAAAATAGTTAATCTTACTGAAGTACCTTCTTCTCCTTTTATTGCATTTACTCCGTCCATATAAGTATCTAACGTTATAACTAAATCATCTACTTGTTTTATAACGTCACCTGCTTGAATACCAGCAGCCTCTGCAGGAGAATCTGGAACATTTCCAAGCACTCTAATTGCATCATTATCTTGGTCATATGTCAAATGTACACCTATACCATAGTACTGACTGTTGGCTCCACTATTTAGACTCTCTTGATACTCTTCTTCTGTCTCATAATATGTATATGGATTTTCAAGAGAATTTACCATTCCCTCTATAGCACCATCCATCATTTTATCTGTATCATAATCATAAAGGTAATCTTCTTCTATTATCTTAGCCGCTTCTTCTAGCCTCTGAAGTTGTTCTTGTGTAAATACTTCACTTGTCAATGTAGAAGAACTTGATAATTGTGGCTTTATTATAGTATATAAAGCAAACAAAACAATAACACTAAAAACAATACCAATAGAAATAGATATAGCATTAGTTAAGACCTTCTGCTTATTTACTCTATATTCTTTTTCTTGCTCTATAGCTTCTTTTAAATCATTATTTTCCAAAACAATATCTCCTTTTCTATTAATCTTTCTAAATAATTATATATTATATAAAAAACATAGTCAACTCCTCTCTTTTCTTTATGATAGAAATTTCACAAATATGATTAAATCATATTTTTTTCTTTTACATAATTTTCCTTATATTCCTTGACTTATGTATAAAAATATTGTATAATTTAATAGTAAATTTAGAAATACTTAGTAATAAACTATTATATATAAAAAAGTATTTCCCAAACTGGAGGGAGGGAAAGTAAATGCCAGGTATAAAGATTAAGGATAATGAAAGCTTAGATAATGCTTTAGCTAGATTTAAAAAACAATGTGCAAAATATGGTGTTCTTGCAGAAATTCGTAAAAGAGAACATTATGAAAAACCTAGCGTAAAAAGAAAAAAGAAATCAGAAGCTGCTAGGAAAAGAAAACACTAGAATTTATAAAAACTAAAAGTTTTTATTTGAATATAAAATAACGTGATAAATTTATATCACGTTATTTTTTTCTTGCTCTGTTAAATATCTATATTTACCAGATTGTAAGTTTCCAAGCTTAAGATTTCCTATCTTTACTCTTCTTAAATTTAATAAGTTAATTCCAACACTCTCACACATTCTTCTTACTTGTCTATTTTTTCCTTCTGATATTATTATCTCTAGTCTATTATTATTTAAAATTCTAACTTTAGCAGGTTTTGTTATATATCCTCCTATATCTACTCCTGTCCTCAAATCATTAATTTGCTTATTAGTAATCTTAGTATCTGTAGTTACAATATATGTTTTTTCAACTTTGTTTCTAGGATGCATCATTTTATTTGAAAACTCTCCATCATTTGTAAGTAGTAGTAGTCCTTCTGTATACATATCAAGTCTTCCTATAGGATATACTCTAACATCTTCATTTATAAGATCTAAGACACTTTTTCTGTTAAATTGATCGTGACTTGTTGTTACATACCCTTTAGGCTTATTAAGCATGATATACACCTTTTTTTCCTCTTTATTAATCTCCTTATTATCAACTTTTACAATATCATTGCTATTTACTTGTGCACCTAAATTAGTTACCACTTCATTATTTATCTTAACTCTTCCTTGTAATATCAAATCATCTGCTTTTCTTCTTGAACATATGCCACAAGAAGCAATATACTTATTTAATCTTTCCATATTATATATTCACCTTTTTAAATTTTATTCATATTATATATTATCATAAGCTTATGTTCATATATATTTTAAAGCTGCATTAATTTGCAGCTTTTTCTCTATTTCCTAAGCTCATTAAAATACTAGAAAAATATTCTGGTAATGGAGAATCAAACTCAACAAATTTACCACTTGTAGGATGTATAAATCCTAAATACTTTGCATGTAACATTTGTCCATTTACCTTAAACTTAGAATCTTTTTTGCCATACACCTCGTCTCCTACAAGAGGATGATGCAAATATGCCATATGCACTCTAATTTGATGTGTTCTTCCAGTTTCTAGTTCTGCCTCTACTAAAGTTACATTTGACGAATAAAAACGCTTTAAAACCGAAATATGCGTAATTGCTCGTCTTGAGTTTTTCTCTGTTACAGCCATTTTTTTCCTGTCTTTTATACTTCTTCCTATAGGTCTATCTATAGTTAATTTATCTTCTTTAATAATTCCTTTTACTAGTGCAATATATTTTCTTTTTATGCTATGCACCTTAAATTGTTCTGATAGCTTTTTATGGGCATTATCATTTTTAGCAACAACAAGTATTCCACTAGTATCTTTATCTATTCTGTGTACTATTCCTGGACGTATAACTCCATTAATCGATGACAAGTTATCTTTATGTGAATTCATTAATGAATTAACCATAGTTCCAGTATAATTTCCATTTGCTGGATGTACAACCATACCTTTAGGTTTATTTACTATTATTATATCATCATCTTCATAAACAATATCTAATGGGATATCTTCTGCAACAATATTTTCTAGCTTTTTTTCAACAATTTCCACATCTATACTATCACCAATTTTCAACTTATATCCAGCTTTTACTTTTGCTAAATTTACTGTAATCTTCCCATCATCAATTAGTGTTTTTATATAGCTTCTTGTTGCATCTTCAATTTTTTCGCTTAAAAAAACATCTAACCTTTTTGAAGCATCTTCTTTTTCTATAATATAATTCATAATATCTCCTATTTTTTTCTCTTTTCAAATATCTCTAATACTTTCTCTTTATTAAAGGAATACTTTTTATTACAGAAATTACATGATAACTCTAATATACCATTTTCATCTACTATATTTAAAGCTTCTTCTTTTCCTAAAGCTATAATTGTATTTTCTATTCTCTCTAAAGAGCAATCACATTTAAGGTTTGCTTCTCCTTTAAATACAGTTTCAATATTCTCATCACCTGTAGAATTTATGGCAATATCATCTATAGTCCTTCCCTCACTCATCAAAGAAGTAATTGCTGGTAACTTTACATTAATTTTCTCAAGCTTATCTATTATTTTTTCCTCGCATTCTGGCAAAGGCTGAATAATATATCCACCAGCTTTTTGAACACTACCATTTTTTCCAATAAGCACTCCAACTGAAACAACAGAAGGTGTTTGCTCTGAGACATTAAAGTAGTATGCAAAATCATCCCCTATTTCACCACTAAGTAGCTCACATGTACCAATATATGGCTCCTTTAGTCCTATATCTTTTATTACTGTAAGTGTTCCCATTCCAATACCTTTTGATACATCTAATTTTCCCTCACTATTTAATGGCAATTCAACTTCAGGATTTGATATATACCCTTTAATATTTAGATTTTTATCTGCACATACCACTATCATTCCAAGAGGTCCATCCCCTTTAATTTGTATTGTTAATCTATCATCATTGTTTTTTAATGTAGATGCAATCATAGCAGAAACTATTGCTACTCTTCCTAAAGCAGCTGTTGCAAGATTAGATAAATTATGCAATTCTCTTAATTCTTGTACCATATCTGTTGCATCTATAGCTATTACTCTTACACTTCCATTATATGCTAAATATCTTTTTATCTCGTTCATATTACTCTCCTTAAAAATCACTTATTATATTTTATCAAAATATAGCAATTTTTTCAACATATTATGTAACTTATCCATAGAAAAAAATAAAGCTAGAAATAAAATTCTAACTTTATACTTTATTTGTAGATTTTTTCCTAATATCTTTTGTTAGTGTAATCGTAGTACCATTTTTTATTACAGAATCAACAATTACTTCGTCCATAAATGACTCCATGATAGTAAACCCCATACCAGCATGCTCATTTTCTGGTTTACTTGTATACATAGGTGTCATTGCAAGTGGTATATCTTCTATTCCTTTTCCAAAATCCTTTACTGTAATTATTATTTTTTCATCATCTCTTATTTTGGCTTCTACAATAATCTTGCTATCAGACTCCTCATCATAGGCATGATCTACTGCATTTGTTACAGCCTCAGACAAGGCTGTTTTTACATCCATAAGTTCATCTATATGTATGTTTAAACTACTTAAAAAAGTAGCCACACATATTCTTATTGGAGCTATATTATCTATACTAGATTTTGACTCTATTTTTATATAATTCTCACTCATACTGCACACACTCCAGCTTTATATTTGAAAGTTCAATTATTCGTTTTATATTATCTGAAGCATTTATAACTTTCATTTTTGAATCTAATAGTTTAATTAAATTATATCTTCCTATAATTAGCCCAATACCACTACTATCCATAAATTTAACTCCAGATAGATCTAATACTAATTCATATGGTTGATATTTCATAATATATCCATCTATTACACCTCTAATTATCTTACATGAACTAATATCTAGCTCTTCTTCTAAATATATTGTTAGTTTCCCATTTTCATAGTTATACTTCAAGATTCTCACCTCTTTTGATGTAATTATATCAGACATAATATAAAAAATTTGTTAGATTATGTTTTAATGAAAAAAATCCTTAGAATTTTTCTAAGGATTTTCTACTAGCTTTGCTTGAACTACAAATCTTCCATCTCTTCTAGAATAATCACAAGTAGATAATGTCAATATGCTATCTGCTGTTGATACTTCAACCCCTGTATCATATCTACTCTTGCTTTTTATATCATCTAAGAAATCACCATACTCAGACATTGATGCAAATTCTGTATCTATATAATAAAAGTCTGTATCTGTAGAATATACTGAGAATATCTCATATGTATTTAGTCCATCCACTGTAGCAAGCTCTATATATTTATGCGTATTATAAAATTCCTGTCTTTTATAATTTAAAAGCGGTGTAAATCTATTGTCAGTCTCTGTATTATGACCATAAATTATAAAATTAGTCATCTGCTCTGAAAGCTTTGATGAGTCACATCTATAATCTATAAAAGTTTCTCCCCAATCTTGTGTTTCTCCATCTCTATCATCTCTATAATATCTTGTATTATCTGTTCCTTGAAACACTGGATAATCTATTGTAGTACCTGGTACTTTTAACCATGCCTTTGCATCCTCATATGTAACATTAACAGATTTAAGCTCTTCTACTAAATTGCGTCCTTCTTCTGTAGAGGTTGTCACTGGCATATTCTCATCACCTACAAATATGTCAAAGCCTAATTCTTTTCCTGGCTCCTCTAAAGATTTGTTAGAAAATATATTATTTAAAACTAAAGCTACAACACCTATTATTGCTATAACTATAATCACTATTAACATTATAATAAACCCTTTATTTTTCTTCTTTTTTGCCATATTATTCCTCCACTAAAATCAAACTAATTATATCATATAATATTTCTATGTTCAAGAAAAAGAAAAACCCTATTTATAAAAATAGGATTTTTCATTATTATAGATTCACATCATTTTTATTATTTTGATCTAAATGTGCCATCTGAGTATACATCATTGTTGATGCTACATCTGTATGTCCTAATAATTCTTGAACTGTTTTTAATTCCACACCCTCTTCTAACATATGAACTGCAAATGAATGTCTAATTGTATGTGGTGTTATATCTTTATCTATCTTAGCTTGCTCTTTATATTGCTTTAATATCTTCCAATATCCTTGTCTTGTCATTTTTTGTCCATTTGTATTTATAAATAGAGTCTTCTCTTCTTCAGTTCTAATTAATAAAGGTCTTACTTTATTCATATATTCTTTTAAGCATTTTAGAGCTAAATTTCCAAGTGGAATATGTCTTTCTGTATTTTTCTTCTTAACTCTAATATAACCGTTTGTTAAATTTACATCTTCAACTCTTAGAGAAATAAGCTCTGTAACTCTTATTCCTGTTGCATATAGTATCTCAAGCATTGTCTTATCTCTTTGACCTTTAAGCTCAGAAAGATTTGGTTGCTCTAGTAATTTTTCTATTTCTGATTTGGTAAGAATTAAAGGCTCTTTTCTACTAACCTTAGGTGCCTCTACATTCTCAGCAATATTTGTTTCAGCAAGTTTTTTATTTACTAAATATCTATAAAAAGCTTTTATTGAAGCAGTGCTTCTTGATATTGTTGAATTAGATTTTCCATCAGCCATTAGGTGATTAATATATTCTTGCATATCTTCTTTAGTTAAATCAAATATCTTCTTTCCTTGTTTTTCAAAATAATTGCTAAATTGAACTATATCTCTCTCATATGATGCAAGTGTGTTCTGAGATGCTTGTCTAGCTCTTAAACTGTCGATAAATTCATCAATTATTATTTTCATTTTCAGTCCTCCTCTGTCAATCACTTGTTATTTTACACTATTTCTAGCTATTTTGCAAGCTTTTTGTTAAAAATTATGTAATGTTTATATGTTTATTAATTAAACTAAAAAATATTAGTATAAATTTTTAAACTAACACCTGTCATTAGCTGTTCTAAAACTATTGAAAATGAAATTAAAGAGATTGAAATTAACAAGAAGTAAAGATGCTTTAAAACTTGCTTTATATCTACTTTTTCTCCTTGAGAAATCAATTTAAATAAATTGATTACATTTGTACAAATAATAATATAACCAATAAGACTAAAAATGTTTGGAATTATTACACTAATTAAAGAAACTAATATTCCATTAAATACTCCAAAAACAGAATATAATGTACATAAATAAATACCTGTTACTATTGCCTTTAAAAATACAAAAAAGCAGATAATTAAAGGCGCTATAATTGTTATTAAAGAAAAGTATAATATTCCAATATATACTATATTATTCTTTATTCCATTTGCAATAATATTAATTCCTTCAAAATTATCTGATTTAACACCCTCAAATACACCTGATACTATATTTATATACTCTGTTTTTATATCAGTAAAAATAAAAATTATTATCCCAACTGCTACACCAATAAAATAGATAAATAGTATTTTTAAAATTGTTGATATATTTTCTCTTATGTACTTTTGTATACTATTACTCATAAAAAATCACCATATAACACTCTATGTTATATGCTAAAGTTTTATGCAAATTTTTCTCTTTCTAATACAGCAAGTCTATCACATCTATTATTTAATTCATCGTCTGCATGACCTTTAACTTTTAAAAAAGTTACCTTATGTATTTCCATAAGTTTTAGCAGTCTTTCCCATAGCTCTATATTTTTTACTTCTTTTTTATCTGATTTTTTCCAACCATTTTTCTTCCAAGAATATATCCAGCCCTTCTCTATTGAGTTTACCACATATGCACTATCGCTATATACAAATACTTCACATGGCTCTTTTAGCATTTCTAGTCCTTTAATTACAGCCATCATCTCCATTTTATTATTGGTTGTATTTTTTTCTCCTCCAGACACTTCCTTTTCAATTCCATTATATATTAAAATTGCACCATATCCTCCTGGTCCTGGATTACCACTACATGCTCCATCTGTATATAAAGTTACTTTTTTCATATTTCCTCCAATTTTTTTTTTCAAATAATTGAAACAACTTTTTTTATATGCTAATATATTAACATAGATATTTTTGAATATCAATAAGAGGAGTGATAAAAATGAAAATAGTTGGAATTGTAGCGGAGTTTAATCCAATGCATAATGGTCACAAATACTTATTAGAAAAAGCTAAAGAAATAACCGGTGCTGATATGGCAATCTGTATAATGTCTGGTAATTTTACACAAGCAGGAAATATTGGAATTGAAAATAAATTTGTTCGTTCAAAAATTGCAATTGAAAACGGATTTGATTTAGTAATAGAATTACCAACAATTTTTGCAACATCTAGCGCTGAATTTTTTTGCTACGGAGCAATAAATATATTAAACAGCTTAGGTTGTTTAGATTATTTATGTTTTGGTAGTGAAACAGGTAACACAAAAGAATTAATCACTATAGCAAAAAAATTATTAGATAATGAAGCTAACATTTGGGATATTATAACAGAAAGTTTAAAAGAAGGAATATCTTTTGCAAAAGCAAGAGAATATGCTATAAGTAAATTTCTTACCGCCAGAGAATTAGAAATATCTGGAAAGTCAAATAACATACTAGGTATAGAATATATAAAATCTTTAATTAAATTAAATAGCAAAATAGAACCTATAGCAATAAAAAGAAATACATCTCCTGAATTTCTTAGTTCTAAACAAATTAGAGACATACTTCAAAACTATTCATATAATAATATGTTGAAACAATATATTTTAGGCTCAGAACAAATTTTAAAATATCCTAAATTAAATGACAATATGTATGAAATAATAAAATATTCAGTAATTTCTAATGGAAAAGAAAAACTAAAAGACATTTATGAAGTAACTGAAGGATTAGAAAATAAAATATATAATGAAGTAAGTGAATCAATAAGCTATAATGACTACATTCAAAATGTAAAAAGTAAAAGGTATCAACTTAGTAAAATTAAAAGAATTTTAGTAAATATTATTTTAGGAATTACTAAAGATAAATTTTTATATCTTAATAACAATGAATGTTGTTATGCGCATATTTTAGCAATAAATCCATCTAAAAAAAGTGACATTTTATCCCTTATAAATAAAAATACTTCTATCCCTATAATAACATCTTTAAGTGATGATAAAATAAAAACTCTTCCATGCATTGTTCAAAAATCTTTATATTTAGACATAAAAGCGAGCAATATACATAGTATTATTAACAATTCTGCTTTAAATAAAGATTATACAAATAAATTATAAATAAAGGTGCTTAGCACCTTTATTTTAGTTTATATACTTATCTATATATTCTTGTAGATTTTCATATTCATTTGTATC
>CALXAR010000037.1 GCA_944386345.1 uncultured Clostridia bacterium | reverse complement strand
AAACTGCTTGACAAGTATTTTTGAATATGGCTTGTTTCTAAGGATAGAGGCTATACCCAAGCGTCCACTCCGACCAATTTTAGAGGTTTTTAACCTCTTTTTTTTATTTTAAAATATTTTATAATATTTTCTGAAAGTATTGGTAATACTGGCTTCTTAGCTAGTATTATTTTTTATAGTTTATTTTAGTTTAAATTATTTTTTCACATTTTACGTCAAAAGTATCCGCAACTTTTCCTTAATAAATTTTTCTATTAATATATTTACAAATAAGTAAATATATTAAAATTAAGCCAGAAATTCCTATTAAAATAAAACCTATATTATCTAAATTATATCCATTTTCCCTAATATAAGCTTCTAGTTCTCCTAAATTAAACATTCCCTCTGTAATATATAATGTTTCTGTTTTACCAAATGAATGATATATTGTTAATTCTCCAGAGTGCCATCCTTGACCAAGAATAACTTTACTAATATCGTTAGTTTTTTCTATTTCTCCATTTAATGCATTGCTAACTATATCTTTATTTTTAGAATTTATATTTATTATATATCCTTCTTTACTAAAAAGAAATAATGCAAGTACAATTGATAATATGGCAATTATCATCAATATATAATTTGTTTTTTTCATTACTTATCTTTCCTTGTTTATTTGTCTTTAAATATTAATTAATAATCTAAACTATTGGGATCCAAAAGAAAATCATATATACTCATTATAATAATTCCATTATCATAACGAGATCTTTTAATATTATCTCCTACTATTATAATTTTCTTAAAGAAATCATTTACATTTAGTAAAGACCTTTGCTCTTGTTCTACTTTTTCACTAGTCTTCATTTCTAGTGCTGATTGAATATATATTTTATTATTTCCTTTGTTAGCCACAAAGTCAATTTCTAATTGTTTTCTACTATCTCCTTCTCTTACTTCAACAGAGCCAACGTCAACATTATATCCACGTTTTCTTAATTCTAAATATATTACATTTTCCATTATATGTGATATTTCTTCACTTTGTCTAAAATCTAAAAAAGAATTTCTTATCCCCATATCGGTAAAATAATATTTTTGAGGTGTTTCAATAAATCTTTTTCCACGTACGTCAAATCTTCTTGCCTTTTCAATAATAAATGCATCTTGTAAGTATCCTAGATAATTATATATTGTTTTATCGGTCATTGTTGAAGTTCTATCTCTTTCTTTAAAATTATTTGATAATTTCAATGGATTTGTTAAAGAGCCTATATCAGATGCTATTATTTGCACCAACATCTCAAACTCTTCTTTATTTTGAATATTATTTCTATCAATAATATCATTTATATATACATTTTCTTTTTGAGTTCGCAAGTAATTAATTTTAGCATTATCTGTTTTAGAAAGTAAAGTTAATGGTAAGCCACCATAAGTATAATACTCATTTAAAGCCTTTTCTTCTGTTCCATCATATACTGAAAAGAATTCACTAAAAGAAAGTGGATAAACTCTTATTTCATCACCTCTACCTCTAAATTCTGTTACAATATCTGAAGATAAAAATTTTGAGTTACTTCCAGTTACATATATATCAACATTATTTATATGCATAAATCCTATTAAAACCGATTCAAATTCTTTTACTTCTTGTATTTCATCTAATAAAAGATAATATTTTTTATCATCTATAATTAAATTTCTAATATAAGTATCGAGTTCATCAGGATCTAAGTATTTTTTGTTTTTTCTTTCATCTAAGCTTAATTTTATAATGTGTTCTTTATCTATTCCTTGTTTTAATAAATAATTTTCAAATATCGTATTTAGTAAATAAGATTTACCACATCTTCTTATTCCTGTAATTATTTTTATAAGTCCATTATCCATTCTATCTATAATTTCATTTAAGTAAAAATCTCTTTTTATTTCCATAACGACTCCTCCATTACGAATTTTTTCCGTATGCGTAACTTTTTCGTAATAATTATATCAAAAAAAATAAAACAAGTCAATTATTCATTACGAATTTTTTCCGTATACGTACTTTTTTCGTAATTAGTATATGCTTCCTTTAGTTAATTTATTATAAATAATAATAGATTAATTTAAAATATTTTTCTTTAAATTATTAAAAATAAGCAAAATAATTATATTACATTGACAAAAAATATAGTATATAATATTATGTTATTGAGGTATTTAAATATATGAAAAAAGCTATTACTTTAATTATATTAATAAGTGTTTCTATATTTTTAGTTTTGAGTTTTGTATACTTGGGTATACATTATTATAACAAGCAAAAATTTGAGATACTAAAAAATGAGGATAATCAAGTTAGCACTTTAAAGGATATATATATATAGATTTTTTTGATGAATTCAAAGTAGATGATTCGGGAAAGATATTGCTAGATAAAACTTGTTTAACTAATATTATTACTAATACTGAATTTAATGATAATAATATAAAAAAATTAAAAGAATTAGAAAAAAATAATGTGGAGAATGAAGTTATACATACTTTATATTTAGAGTATAATAAAGATAATTCGATTTTAACACTTACTTTAATAGAGGAAAATGGTATACAAGAATATCGTAAAAGATATAAATTATATGTAAAAGAAGATGCTATAAAATATGAAACATATGGGCTTGTAGAAACTATGCACATGACACCAAGTAAATAAATTTATAAGAATGGGCTGTAAAAAATGCTATCATTTTTTTATAAGGACAGCGTGTTTTTACAGCTCTTTATTTTTTTATATATTTATGCTAGTATATTCTTATAGGAGGTTTTAAAATGAAAAAAAAACATAATTATATTAATCGGAATAATAATAGTTGTTGTATTTGTATTGCTTTTTATTTTACAAGTAAGGTCTAATAATTTTGATAAAACAATAAAAAATGAAAATGCACAGGTAGATGTTTTATTAGAATTATTTGAAGAAACTTTGAGTGTAGTTAATCCTGAAAATGTCAATTTAACACCGGATGAATCAGCATTAAATAATTTCGTAACACATGAGAGTTTTACAGAAGAGAATGTCTCAAAGTTAAAAGAGATTGAAAAAAGTATAGAAAATACGCAAATTATTTATAAATTAGGTATAGACTATGCAGAAGATACAAATATATTAACAATTAATATCTCTGATAACGAAGGAAAATATTCTCATATTCAAAACTATAAACTTAATGTAAAAGATGGAAAAATAATTTATGAAACTGAAGGACCAGGTACAACAATAAATAAATAAATGTTAGAAAAAGCATATTTGATGTTTTATACTATGCTAGTTATAACGAGAGATATGAGATAATGGCATATTGATATGGCTTGAGAGAATATGATGCTAATATAAAAATGGTGCTGAAACAGTCTATATAATAGAGAGGTTTTAGATAAAAATAAGTTAGTAAAAAATTTTTGATAATTATGCTATTATTTAATTTAAGTATTGTAAATATATTTTTTTATGATAACATGAAAATGTAAAATGTGATTATATAATTATTTTGATAGAGATTAAGTAATTATAAGAAAGAGATGAAATATTATATGGAAAATTTATGGATTTTTTATTGGTTAAGTATATTAGTAAGTTTGATATTAGGTATATTAAGTGTTATTAAAAGAAATAAAATTGCAGGATTTATGCAAGTTACTTTGTCAATAATATTACCCATTTGGGCTTTCTTTTTTCAATTAAAAGGAAATTACTTTTCGACACAATCAGAATGGGAGTTTATGCACTCTAAAATAATGCAAGGTTCGATAGAGGCTATTCTTTTACTAATACTTTATATAGTGTTGATTTTAATATTTATTTATAATTTTATAAGGTTAGTAATAAAAGGGAAAGTAACTAACAGATAAATAGTAGGTTGTAGATAATAAAATCAATATTGCTAGCATATCAACGGCTATTATGTATGAGACTGTACTTTTAGTTAAAATATCATTAGGAAATTTAATTAAAAAATATAGCAAAAAATAATAAAATTAAACAGATTAGTTAAATAACTAAGCTGTTTTTTTTATTGGTTTTAGAGAAGATCACTTCAGGTTATATCCGTAGATTTTTATTTTGTGAATTTTTGCCACCTTTTGATAATTTAAATACTCTTATTAAGTGAAAATACTATTATGGTATAATAGAATGAAAAGGATATAACGGATTATGAGTAAAATATCAAAAAATATAAATAAAGATACATTTGAAAAAATTGTTAAAAAATATGAACAACAATAATTATTAATAGCTAAATCTAGATTAAGAGATTCTTCGATGGCAAAAGCTGCGGTACAAGAGACTTTCATCTCTTTATATGTAAATGCAAGAAAAATAAAGAATTATAAAAAATTGAAATCATGGTTAGTTATAGTTTTAATTAATAATTGCAATAAAATAATGAGAGATTTTTATAAAAAAGGAATAAAATCTGAACCTCTTGAAAAAAATACGAATTTATATGAAGATAATGTTGAATTTAAATATCTATTAGATAATATTAATTTTTTTAATATAATTGATTTTTTAGATATAGATGAAAGAACTATTATAAAAATATTTTTTTTAGAAGATTATAAAAATACAGAAATTTCAGAAATATTAAATACTAATATAGGTACAATAAAAAGTAAGATTTCAAGAATAAAAGATAAAATTGCTGAATTATTAATTGAAAAAATAAATTTAGAAAAAAAAGAAGTTAGTAAATTTAATAAAGAAGAGATTGATAATATGATTAGTATTGGAAATAAAAAGAAAAAAGTTATATTTACTAAGAGAGTAATATTAGTAAGTTGTACAGTATTATTTGTTATAATCTTTAGTGGATTTATTGTAAATAATTATATAAAAACAGATTCCAAAGTAAACATTGTAGCAGATGATAGCATTAATAGTGATAAAAATTTATCAAATAACGATGAAGATAATAAAATACTTTATATAAACTATGAAACAGATGAATTAAAAGATATATCAGATATAGAAGTTTTAAAAGAAGATGCTCATCAAATTGTAATTGCTAAAGTAAGTAAGATAGATGGTTGCACTAATTATAATGAAAAATCTGGAAATTATACTAGAATTAATACTCTGGGAGATATTGAAATACTTCAAGTTTTAAAAGGCGATTTAGAAGTTAATTCAATAGTACCATTTATACGAGGTGGGGGAACAATTTCATATAATGATTATCAAAAAGGAGTTGTTTATGGAAATAGAAGTAAAATACAAGATACTTATGAATATGTAACAGAAAAAAGAAAAGGAGATATAGAGATTGAAGAAGGAAAAACATATCTGATGTTTTTATATTATGATAGTTATAATGAAAGATATGAAATAATGGCATATCAATATGGTTTGAGAGAATATGATGCTAATACAAAAATGGTGTTAAATAATGATACAAATGTATATCAAAGTTTAGATAGTTTATTTGATTTAAAATAATATAGAGCGATTTATATTGCTCTATATTATTTTAAATATTAATATTCAATTTATTTTTTTGAACTTTTAATCTTTTTCTTTAATGCAAAATCATTTATATATTTTTTATATTTTAAACTCAAATTTGTGTTATGTAGTCCAAATTCTTTACATAGAATCTTATATACTAAAATATTTGGATGATAGTTATAATTTCTCCATATTTGATTTTCATTTTCTCCATTTTTTCTCAAAATACAAGCCGCTATTGCTGGGCTTCTTGATTCACCAGAGTCACAACATATATATAACTTGTCTTTTTTTACATCAAGTTTATCTATAAAACTATGAATTTTTTTGGCAATTAATGGAGAAAAAGACGATGAGCTAATCTCTGTAATATCATCAAAATTTAAAACCAATTTATTTTCGATTGGAATTATTTCAATATCATTATTGTATGAAGATATTATTATTGCCTTAATATTATTTATATTTATTTTTTTTAAATCTAATTTAGCTTTTTTTATTGAACTTATAATTATTTTCATAACATACATTCCTTATTTTAGAGGTGGTACAAATTTTAATATTCTATTATTATTATCTACAAATACTTTTAAAAACAATTAAAATAGAGCTTTACCGTAACCATTACTAATATATTTATTTTGTTATAATCAAGTTTATAATTAATTGTAGCAAAATCAACAATATATTTTTTTCATTAATAAATATTTATTAATGTTTTATAAAAAATTTGCGGATAATTATCTTTATTGATTGTGACTATATTACACATTGCTTTTCTCCTTTTTATCAACATATTAAATTATTTTTATCTTTTATATTTTTACATAGATTTTTCATTACGAATTTTTTTCTTAGTAATTAATGTTTTAAGGTTTATTTAGAAATTTAAATGTATAATTAAATAATTGATAAAGCAATTAATAAAATACCAATTATTACAAAAATGCCGCCCCATATTCTAAGAACAATTTTCATTTTAGGATTTTTTAATAGTTTGTCTGGAATTCTAGGACTTTTAAGTTTCATAAAAAACTGTGGAATTAAGATCATAAGAAGCGCAACTATTGTAATTAAAATTCCTGTAATTAACATACAATACCTCCTAGCTTTGGATATAATTTTTTATCAATTAACGTAACTTTTATTTTATATTTCATCATTCATTCCTCCATAAAAAGTAGTTATATATTATTATATATTATAATATATATGTTTTCAATATTTTTTAAAGTAGATGTTATACATAGAATATATAATAATTGAATTAATATAGGATATATGTTAATATATTTTTAGGTGATAATATGGGCAAAAAGAAAGAAGAAATATATTATGACTATGAAAAATATTTTAAAGATTTGCCAGACGTTGATGAAGATATATTAGACGAGTTTTTTACTAATATTACAAGTAAATACAGAAAAGATATTAATATATATAAAATATGCAAAGAATTGATGGAGGAGAGTTAGTATGAATGTTACTAATGCAAATGAAGATGAGTATGAAAAATTACAGGCCATTGCTTTAGAAATGTTTGATAAATTTGTATATAAAAAGACGAAGTTAAGCCAAAAAGAGCTTGAAAATGAACTGATAAAATATAGTGATGTGATACTTAAGTCAAATTTTAAAAAAGATGGAATACGTGATGCAAATATTCAGATACAGACAATCGTAGATACAAAAGGAAGATTAAATAATGGAGGTATTGTATTTAATGAGTTCGTGCCTAATAAAAAACCATCTATTATGTATCTTAATCTAAAAAGAGTAATAAATGGACGAGAAAGCAATGGATTATTAAGTAATAGTACAGCAGATAGGATGCAAAGTATTACTAGATATATTGAAACAATTCAGCATGAATATAGGCATTATAAGCAAAGAAGAGCAGTAATGTTAGACGAAGATAAAGTTGGATATACTTTAGTACAAAAGTATATGATGGCTAGAGAGTTTGCAAGCAGAGAAATTAAAACATCAATGTTTTATAGGTTTAAAGATAATTATAAAAATCAGTATATAGAAGGTGATGCAAGATATGCAGGAAGAACAGAGGCACTTGTGATTTGTAAGAAAGCATATTTAGATTTAAAAAAGAAGATAAGAGAAGGACAACAAAGAGGTATATCTTTATCTAATGTAGATAAAGATATTTTCGATATGGCAGTAAGTAGGGAAACAAATGATATTATTATGAGTAATAATTTAAGCTTTTTTAAGGGTACTGGAAATAGAAATAGAATTACTAGTAATGCTACAGAGCTCTCTGTTGCTTGTAATAAAAATCTGCTAAAACTTTATCCAGTATTAAATCTAGAATATAATAAAGATGGCTCAAGAAGGCCACTTGATGATATAATAAAAAGAGAGCAGGATATAGAAAATAAAGGTCATAGTAATGAAGAGCAAAAAGAGCTGTATGATATGATTTATACAGATATACTTGTACATAGAAATGTAAGACGTGAACTTATAGAGCTAACTAGAAGAGTTGGAAAAGAAAAAGTAAATAAGCTCTTGGATAGATGTGAAGAGTATAATAGAAGAAATGCTGATAAAAATAAAGAGGAGTTAGAACAAACTATAAAGGATTCTAAAGCTATTGTTAGCAAAAGTGCTTTTAAAACATCCTATGCGTACGATGAATATATTGAAGATTTGAATAATAAAATATCAAAGCAATATGATAATATAAACAATAAGATTATAAGAAAAAGGAAAATTGTTGCTAGTGTAAGCAATGAATATAAAACTCTAAAAGAAGTAAAAAGATCATTAAGAAAAGAAAATAGAGAAAATAAGTTAACTAAAAATGTATTTAGAGTTATAAAAGAGCCATTGATAATTTGGCAGTCTGTAAAAGAGCATTTTACTGATAAACATAAAGTTAGAAGAACTAATCAAGATGTTTTTAGACAAAGGAAAATATATGATGTTGAAAAAGATTTAGAATATTCTTCAAAAAGTGATATTAATTTAGATGAAAAGAAAGCTCAATTAGATAGATTACAAAAATTAAAAGAAGAAAAAGAGACGCTTTTAATGGAAACAAGATCTTGTTATAGGGAGTCACAAGAATATATCAAGTCTAAAGAGAAAACTTTAGGAAAAAGTGGGAGTAATTATGATAGATATTAATATTTTAAAGCAAAAATATGAAAGTGGAGAGATTAGTCAACAAGACTTAACACGTGAACAAATTGAAAAAATTGCTCAAATTTATGATGATGAGATAGAAAAGACTAAAAAAGAAATTGTTAATATTGATAAAGAGATAGAAGTATATAAGCAAAAGCTAGTGGATATTATTGAAAATTTAAAAATTAAAAATAAGGAAGGTAAAAAATGGAATTAAAGGAAATAAAAGGAGATTTAAAACAAGCTTTAGAATTAGTATGGAGAGTATTTTTAGAATATGAAGCTCCATTTTATACTAAACAAGGAATAGATACATTTCATAGTTTTATATCAGATAAAGATAAAATGAATTTGCTTACATTTTATGGAATGTATAATAAAAATAAACTTATTGGAGTTATTGCGACAAGAAATAATGGAAACCATATAGCATTGTTTTTTGTTGATGGAGAGTATCATAAAAAGGGAATAGGGAAGTGTCTTTTTCAAAAAGTACTAGAAAATGCAACATCAAATGAGATAACTGTAAATTCGTCTGTATATGCAATTGAGGTTTATCATAAATTAGGTTTTGTAGATACAGATAAAGAACAAATCGAAGATGGGATAATATATACACCTATGAAACTATATATAAAGACTAAAGAAAAGTAGAAAAAAGCCTTCATAAATTAGATATTATATCTAATTTAGAGGGCCTTTTTATTATATAAATTGTAAGTTTTAGTGATTAGCAATTCCTATAGCTTCAATGGCAACACTTCCACCACGAGCCACTTCAATTCTATTTAAAAATAAATCTTGGAAGAGTTTGATTAGGTCATCTATCTTAGATTCTACTTCAAGCCATTCTATTATAATTGATTTTTTATTATAGTCTATTATCTTAAATTTATATATTTCTGAGAGTCTAAATATCTCAATTTTATCTTTTTCACTACAACTATTAACTTTAATATATAATAGTTCTTTACTATGAATTGGGATATTAGTATAGTCTACAACTTTTATCACTTCTACACTTCTATTTAATTGTTTTTTTATTTGTTCAAAAGTTTTATCATCTGAAATCATAGATATTGTCATACGTGATATTGTTGGATCTTCTGTTGTACCTACAGTTAAACTTTCAATATTATATGATTTTGAGGAAAATAATCCTGAAATTCTAGCAAGTACACCTATTTCATTTTCAACAAATAAGCCTATCCATCTTTTTTCCATGTTATTTTTCCTCCTTTTTTAATATCATATCTTTAAGCGGATTACCTGGTGGAACCATTGGTAAGACGTTTATACTATCATCAATAATAAATTCTATTATAGTTGGTGATTTTTTGTTTTTCTTTGCAGCTTTAAATGCTTTTTCAACTTCTGACATTTCTTGTACCCTAATGCCTTGACAACCATAACTTTCAGCAAGTTTTACAAAATTAGGTGTGTATTCAGGACAGCACTTATCTCTGTTTTTACAGTTTTTCTCACATGATTTTCTATATCTTAAACAAGTAGAAGAGTAGCGTTTGTTATAAAACATTTCTTGCCACTGCCTAACATTTCCTAAGTATCCATTATTTAATATGCATACTATGATAGGTAGCTCTTGGCATACAGCTGTTGCAAGTTCTTGAATATTCATTTGAACACCACCATCTCCAGATATAGATATTACATCTTTATCTGGACATGCAATTTTGGCACCTATTGCAGCAGGAAGTCCATATCCCATAGTTCCAAGTCCACCTGAAGTAAGTAGTCTTTTATTATTATCTATGTCAATAAATTGTGTTGTCCATAGCTGATTTTGACCAACGTCAGTAGTAATAATTGCATTTTTATACATCTTATTTATTGTTTTTATTATATATTCAGGTGTAAGCTCATTAGTGTGTTCTCTCATTTTCATTGGATATTGTTCTTTCCATGATTTAATTTCATTTTGCCATTCTTCTATGTTCAATTTTTTTGCTTTTTTTAGTATAGCTTCAATTGCAATTTTAGCATCTGCAACAATAGGAATATTTACAGATATATTTTTAGAGATTGATGCAGGATCTATATCCACATGGATTATAGTGGCATTTTTAGCAAATTCTTCAATTTTTCCAGTAATTCTATCGTTAAATCTTGTTCCTATAGAAAATAGTACATCGCAATTAGAAATGGCTGTGTTTGCCGCATAACTACCATGTATACCAATATTTCCAATATATAGTTCATGTGTGGTTGGAATAGCACCTTTTCCCATTATCGTTGTAATAACTGGTATTCCTGTAATTTCAGCAAGTTTTGTCATCTGTTCATTTGCATGTGCAATATTAACGCCACCACCAATTAAAAATACTGGTTTTTTAGCTTTAGCTAGTACTTCCATTGCTTTATTTACTTGGCCAATGTGAACAGAAGTATTAGGATTATATCCTCTAATATGTATATCTTTTGGATAATCATCGCTACCAAGAGCTAGTTGTATGTCTTTTGGAATATCTACGACTACAACTCCTGGTTTTCCACTTTTGGCAATATAAAATGCATTATGAATTATTCTTGCTAAATCTTCTCTTTTTCTTACTGTTACAGCATATTTACATATACTGCGCATAATTCCTACTGTGTCTACTTCTTGGAAAGCATCATTTCCTATAAGATAAGTTGGTACTTGACCTGTAAAGCATACAAGAGGGACCGAGTCATAATTTGCTGTTGCAATACCAGTAACAAGATTTGTTGCACCGGGTCCACTTGTGACTAAGCATACACCAACCTTTCCAGTTGCTCTTGCATATCCGTCAGCTTCATGAGCTAATGCTTGCTCATGTCTTGGTAAAATTACATTTATATCTTTTTGTCCATATAGTGCGTCAAATAAGTCTATTGCTTGACCGCCTGGATATGCAAATAATGTATCTACATTTTCTTCTTTTAAAGCTTTTACAAATAATTCAGCTCCTGTTATCCACATTTTAAACACCTCCATATTATATATAATTGAAATTTAGCATAAAAAAGACTATGTAGTTTTACCTACATAGTCCTAGATATTTTTATACTTTAATATAACTTTAAGACTACTGTAGGTACGACCAAATGCACTCGTATCTACAGTAGATACCAGTGCCTAAATAAGTAGTAGTCCGACTAGTTTTAAAGTTACATTAATATTTCTCATTTAAATTACTTCCTTTCAATTTATAATGACTATAT
>CALXAR010000036.1 GCA_944386345.1 uncultured Clostridia bacterium | reverse complement strand
TAAAGAATTGCTTAATTATGCCTTTTGTCAAGACTTTAAAGAATTATTAGAAAAATATCTAAATAAAAGAGTTTGAAAAAATCAAACTCTTTTTTATTGCTAAATATAAAAAAAGATGATATAATTTTCAACGTCAACAATGTAATAAAGCTCTGTAATTAATATTAAGGAGGTATGTCAATGATTAAAATTAAAGTTTGGGGAGATATAACTGAAAAAACAACAAGTATTGTGGAGTCTGCTGTAGCTTCTTTAATTAATGAAGAAGAACCAGTCTTAGTAGTAATAAACTCAAATGGAGGAACAATAAATGATGCAATAGCAATTTATAATCTACTAGCAAACTTACCCAACCCATTAACAACTATAATTATTGGTAAATGCTATAGTGCCGCTACATTATTGTTCAATTGCGGTAAAAAACGGTATATTACTAAAGACTCAGAATATATGATACATCAACCGTTAATATCGATGGCTTCTTTTTATAATTTATCTGACTTAAAAAGACAAGAAAAGCATTTAGCAAAGACTTTAAGATTGCTTAAAAAGTATTTTTTTAACAAAGATATACAAATACCCAAGGAAAAGTTAGATTATGCATTTAAAGAAGGAAAAGATTTATACCTTAGTTATAAAGAGTGTTTAAAATATAATATTGCAACTGATATTTTTACAAATTGGAGCGAATTATATAAAAAAGAGAATATAAATAGCGCAGATGAAAAAATATATTTATTTGAAATATCAGACGTACTAGTTAAAGACGAAGAAGAATAAAAAATTCTTCTTCTTTTTTATTTAAAAAATTCTTGTATACCAATATATATTCCCCAAGCTAGTTTATCTTGATAATCATCCTCTTCTAATTTTTTAGCCTCTTCTTCATTAGATAAGAAACCACATTCTACTGTTACTGTTGTATTTTCCACATTATCCATTATATATATTCCTTTCAAAGGAAGTGGTACTCTATTATTTGGGGTTGAAATTGATTTGTTTATTCCCTCTTGAATAAAGTTAGCAAGATTTATACTCTCTTCATTTCCTTCCTGATAGAAAGTCTGCCATCCGCTATAAATACTTGATGGATACTTATTTAGATGTATAGAAACAAATATATCTACATCCTCTTGATTTCCAATAGCAACTCTATTTTTTATATCACTTACTTTCTTTTGTTTTATAGAATTACTATCTGTAGAGTATATTCCATTTTCATCGCTTCTAGTTAAGTATACAATTCCTCCACTTTTTTCAATTAATGATTGTAGTTTTAATGCTATCTTTAGATTTATAGCTTCTTCTGTTGTTCCGTACAATCCAACAGCGCCCTCATCAGGTTTTCCATGTCCCGCATCTATAACAACCACATGAGATGTTACAGCAGTAGAATTAGTAGTAACTGTATCTTCAAAATCATTATTTCCTTTAATATAACATGCTACTATACAAGAATATATAACAAAAAAAATAAATGCTATCAAAAAATATGTTCTTCTTCTCAAATTATCACCTATTACATATTATGATAGCATTTTAAAAAAATTCAAATATAAAATCTTTAACACTATATTTTAAAAGCACTAATTAACATACTAATTTCTTCTTGCAGATTATTCTCTGCTAAATAAAGTAAAATAGTCATAATTATTGCTACAACTATTCCTATTAATATAATTCTGAAAAAAAGGATTCTCTTATTATATTCAGAATAATCAATGTGAAATATACCATGTGGTACTTTTATTTGTTTATACTTTTCTTCAAGTATTGTATCTATATCTTTTGACATACTATTTATCCTCATATCTGTTTCTAATTTTTTCTTTGATTCTACTAATTCTCATTCTTAATGTACCTTCTCTTATATTTAATATCTTACTCATCTCATTAATACTAAAGTCTTGAGAATATCTCATAGTCATTATAGTTTTCTCTTCTTCGTTTAAAAAGTTTATAATTTCAAAGAAGTTTTGCTCTCCTTCTAGTTTGAGATATTCATTTTCTTTGTCTGGTAAAGTGTTTACAACAGAATCTTCAAAACTTAAAACAGATTCTTTCTTTTGCCTTATTATATCATTGCAATTATTAATTAGTATTTTTATTATCCAAGACTTAAATCCTGCTACTCTTTTTAAATACCATAAATTCTTATATATATCAAATAAAGTCTCTTGTATAGCATCTTCTACATCAGCCATATTTTTTAATCTTACAGTAGCAATAGAATACATTTCTGTCTTATATTCTTCAACTATGTTTTCAAAGGCATCTTCATTTCCCTTTTTTGCTAAATTTATTACATTCTCTTCCATAATCTTCCTCTTCTACCTAATTATATCATAAAAATGGGACTTAGTACATCTACTAAATCCCACACAACAAAAAACTTATTCTACTCTTCGCTATTATTAATATATGTATTAATATACTCTTGCAATGATTCAAATTCACCTGTTTCATTATTCATAACTTGTAATGTACTCATATCGTAGTTTTGCGCCCTTAACTTGCTTGCATAATTAACATTTATTTTTCTTAGTCCAATATCAAGTCCAATTATCTCATATTTTCCATTATTTTCTTTCAAATAAATCAAGTATGTATAACCTTCTTCAATTTCGATGTCGTCTGAGATTAAAATATTAATATATGTGTTTTCTAAATCAATATCTACTCCAGCTTGATTTCGTAAATATGCACGTTTTAAGTTTGCATTTACTGGTTGAGTATCTTCCCATTCGGCCATGTTCATTACACCGCCATTTTTCATGTACTCAATAACTTGTCCTTTTTGTAAGTCTCCGCGTAATGTTTCATTAATTAAGAGCTTACCAGTAGTAACACCAAACAATCCCACTTCAGGATCACCCTCATCTAAAGATATAACAGAACCAATTACTATATCGTCTGCTTGCTCCTTTAAATTCTCAGGTGTGTATCCTTCCTCCAAACATAAGTCTACACTACAGTCTTGCATATTGTCGATAACATCTTGCGTAATGTATGAAGTTACTTCATACTCTTTAGTAGTATCTATTTTATTATCATTTAAATTAGATACTCCTAAAACGACAAATGCACTCAAACCTAATGCGACAAACAAAAATATAAGCATAGTTTTTCTTTTCATAACAGAATTCCCCCTATATAATTGTACAATATTTTAAGCTACATAATTTAGTTCGTTGAATTTGCATCTATTATATAGACGGAAATTTTGCAAATTTTGTCACATAAAATTAAAAAAAACTTAAAAATTTTTAAAATTCTTAAGTTTTTTTACAAAAATATGTTATTTTTTGTCATGAATTATAATATGTTTTAGGTTTGTTGTTTTATATTCTTTTAAATCTTCTTTTAAAAAATCTGGTTTAAAATTATTAAGTTTATCAATTTCAATCCATTTAAAATCTAATTTTACATCTCCATTTTTATCATGTTCAATAATATAATAATCTTTTATATTATTTCTATTTTTGGGTTTAAGCAAATAATAAAATCCTAATTCATGAAAGCTACCTAATTTACCATTAAAGAAATTTTCTGTTACATACAATAGTCTATCAATTTCAGTTTCAATTTGTGTCTCTTCATAAAATTCTCTTAAAATAGCATCTTTTGAGCTTTCCATTATCTCTACATGACCACCTGGTAAGCAGTAAAACCCATTATTATTAATTTGAACAGTAAGGACCTTACCATTTTCAATTAAAATACCAGATACTCTATATTTAAAATTACTATTATTAAAAGAAAACTTAATATCTTGCCTCACAATATATCTCCTTATATTAATGATGTATCAACATATCTTGCTGGCTTTACATCAAAATTAACTGGTTGAGTTAATGCCTTTAATATGTTTTCTCTAATATTACCTTTTCTAAAATCAACATCATCTTCCTCAGATTGTATACATTGCTTTAAACTTCCACAACTTGTTACTCTTAAATGCATTTTTTTACATACATCACATTCTCTAATTCTACAATGTGAATGAAAGAATGTAACTGCAGTAAAGTCTCCATCCATTCCATGCCATTCTTTAAACAAGTCATCATATCTAGGCTCTAAATTAAAATCAGTCATAATTTTCTCTTTCATCTGCAAATACTCTTCACTTGTACTATCAGCCACTTCATTTTTTACTTCCTCAAGTATTTTTATTCTAATTTCATTATCATGTGCCCATTTAACTAATTTATACAAATTATCATAATCTCCATTAAACACAGTAGAAATTGTTACATTTACACCAGAATTTTTTACTCTTAATGTATTTTCTAAAGCTTGCTTTGAACTAATACCAACTGGTGATTGTTTTGATATTGGTGCATCGAAATAATCAAGTCCAACAACAACTCTATATATCCATCCCTTTTCAATCATATACATAAGCTTATCTATTTCAATTATATTAGTATTAATTCCAACTTTTAAATGATATTTTTCTGCTAACATCTGACATATATCAAAAATCTCTTTATGAATTAGAGGCTCTCCTCCTGTAAGTCTTACTTGTTCAAGTCCTAAATCATATGAGTTTTTAATAAGCTCCTCTATATCATCTTTACTTAACTGATTGATTACTTTATTTCCTTCATTATGGCAATATACACACTTCATATTGCATCCCGAAGTAATTGAAATTCTGTATTCATTTTTTGGTAATTGTAACATATTATATTCCTCACTTTCACTACTATATTTAATATCTTTTTTTACCCAAATCAATTCTTAAATCATTAAAATTAATATTTTGTTTATAATCTCTCATAGCGTAATCCCATAGCTCATTAATTCTTTTAACTTTTTGCTCTTTAGAAGTTCCTTCTTCTATAGCTTTAAAAAATAGTTCTATAAATTCTCTTTCTGGTATTTTTTTATGCTGAGCTTTTTGTATCTGCTCATTTGTATAAATTTTATATATTTTCGTTTGCGATAAATTTGAAAAACCTTTAAGCTTATGATAAAAATCTCTTATTCTTTCTACTGTTAAAAAGTAAAAACTCTCAAAATATGGATCGTTTTGTACTCTTAACTCTTCTGTCGCAAGCACTGCTTTTCTTATAGAAGCTATTTGATAAATTGCCTCATGTCGTGTATATCCTGGTAGTGGTCTTGAGTATTTTTCTTTTATATAATCAATTAGCTCTTTTACTTTTCCGTTTCTATCAAAAATTACTTCTCCATATCCAATCATTGATAATAGTGAGTCTTCACATTTCATATAATCTGAATTAGCTCTTTCATATATTTTAGAAACAGTTCTTTCAAAATACTCTACTTGGATTCCATTTACCATTTTAAAACCTTTTATTTGATTTGCATCAGAGTCATCATCAAATAGTACCATTAAATCAATGTCTGAAAATTCATTATATGTTCCTGTATGAAAGCTTCCATAAAAAATTATACCTTCAACATCTTCATTTTTTAAATAATTCATTTCATCAATAAACTTATTTAAAGCATCTCTATAATTCATATTTTCACTCCGTACTAAACAAAAAAAATCCAATAGAAATTCGATTTCATTTCTACTGGATATTATTATACCATAAACTTCTAATTTTTACAATAGTATTTAACTATTATTTTACATAAATTATTTTCATAATAATCATATTTGTATTATTAATCGCTTGTGACTAATCTTCATATCTTTAGTCTCTCTTTGCTTTAACTCATCTGGAGCATCATTTATATTTCCAGAATATAATACTTTTTCATTTTCAACTATATCTACATCATAGTTTCTAACATCTTTTACCCACATTTTAAACCTCTAAAACTTAACAAGCTCTTCTATAGCAGTCCCCATTGATTTTTGTAGATCTGCTAAAATTATATTTATTTTCATTTCACACTCTAATATTTTTCTACAATCTTCATTTTGTATAACAATAGAATATAAATTCTCCATTTCCTCTTTTTTCTCTTTAGATACATCTTGTCCATTTAGAAAAGCTATCTGTACTTCATTTTGTTTATCTTTAAAATCTTTTAACATGTTATATACGTCTTGATTTTGCTTTAACTTTTCTTTTAAATTCATATATTCCTTATATTCATCTGTTTGTTTAAAAGATAAAACTAAGTTGTTAATATTATCATAAAAATTCATTAAAATCACCATTCCTTTAGGAGAATATTATATAACAATTTGGTGATTTTTTAAATATATATACTAAATTTTCTCCAAATTTTTACATATATCAAATTGTGTTTGTGTAAGTTTTCCATTTTTCCTTGATACTAATTCAGTTACATTCTGTATAATTGTATTTTCGCTTATACAATTACTATCAAATGATACTTTCTTTCTCATCTTATTTAGCTTTCCTGCAATTTCTTTTATATTATTTAAGTCAAATTTATCATACGCATCATACCAATCATTACACATTTCTTTAAAGTCATCTACCTTATCTAGACATTTTGATATACCGTTATATAATTTTGCCTTAAAATCTTTACTAGATATAAATCCTTTTAAGCACTCAAAAAAATCCTCAATGTAATTATAAAATATATTGCCGTATTTTTTAGCATTTTCAACGATTCCAACACCAATATTAATTGAGGTTGTAAGTCCTCCTTTTAAAGCTGTATCTACCATCTTATCTATTTGACCTAAATTCTCTTTTTTTACTCCAATCATACTTAATCCTTCATTAATACTGCTACTTACTGCTACTTTTATTATATTTAAAAAGTCGCCTTCTTTTAATGCCTCTTTAACATCATTTAATACCTCTTTTATATGCTCATTTACTGGCATTGATTTAATAATATAATTTGAGCCCTTCTCTATTATCTTAGAAATTATATTTGAAACCTCAGCTTCATTCTTTTCTATCTCCATATTTTGATTATTCATTGTTTTCCTCCTTATATTTTAGTACTTTTTCAATTATAGTTTTTTTAATACTTCTAAATTTACTTACTTGTAATTCTTTTAATATACTCTTAAAATTGCTTCTTATATATCTATAATTATATTTTGATTTATAGCTTAGCAATAAGTTAAATTTAATATATCCATTAATATTAAATTGCTTTGTCATCTCTTTTAGTTTATTTATAAAATACACTTTATTACAAACTATATATGAGCTTAAAATTAATTTTTTGTCTATATACATTGTATCTAAAAGAAATTCTTTAAACGCTTTTTTACCAGGCTCAATTATATGTAGTATACTGTATCCTTTACTTTGAGATATAGTATAAATCTTATTCATCATAATAGTTGACGAATCTACAATAACAAAATCATAATATTTTTTTAGATTTTCTATTAATAGTACAATCGTATCATTGTTTGGTATAGGTATACATTTTGCATTAAGAATATATTTTAAGTTGCTATATCTTAAGTCTATTGTTTCGTAGCTATTTATATTTTTTAAACTATTACTTTTTAAATCTTTTATATAATCATTTAATGAATAGTTTTTTGGTGCATCTAAATATGTATCCATTGTCGGATAAATAAAGTCTAAATCTATTAATACTACTTTTTTATTTTTATCTTTTGCTAAAATATTTGAAATGGTTAACGCCGTAATTGTTTTTCCTACCGCCTTACTTCCAGTAACACAAATAACCTTACATTTTTTAGAATCATTTTTTATTTGTTTGTATATAACCATTCTAGGATTGTCAATTAAATCTACTAAATCTTCAAAATTAAACTTAACACCTTCTATTATATTAAATACTTCTTTTGAGAACAGAAATTCTTTTAATTCTTGGCTTAGACTTTTTACTAATGCTATTACTCTTATATCTTTACTATAATCTTTTAGCATTGAAATTAGTTGTTTAAAATCTATTTTTCCTTTTAAATTCTCTCTAACAACAACTACAGATTCTATATCCTCTTTTAACAAGCTAAAGATTATATCTGTAGAATTTGCCAAATAAATATCATAACTAGAATAATATTTTTTTACAAGCTTTTCCTCAATTACTCTATTATTTACTGCAAGTATCATCTTCATCAATAATTCCTCTTTCAAAATCATTAGCTCTAACCTTTAACTGTAAGTTATTTCGATTAATTAGTAGCAATGCTTCTGTCTTTTTTAATGATAATAATTTGTCGTAGTCTACACTTAAATATTTTTTTATATTATTTAAATCGCTGTAATTTGCCTTAAAGAAAAATTTAAAGCTTGAATTGTTTAATATTGTATTTGCATATAATCCATTTTTGTATTCATAAAAATCAGATATCTCTTGAGTTATTGTAACTATTGCTCCTCTTCTTTTTCTAATAGTCTTATACATATTAAATATAGCTTCTAATACTATCTCATCTTTTGAATATTTCCATAACTCATCTACATAGATAATTGTTTCTGTATCATTTATATAATTATTTAGAATATAGTCCATTATCTCACAAACAACACTTGTATTTTTAATTAGACTAGACATATTAAGTACATATAGCATGCTATCTAATTTAATTGTTGTCTCTTTTGAAAAGAATTTTAATTCATTATCAATTAATCTAATTAATATTTCTTTTTGCTCAGGATTATCGATATATTCTATCAAATCAATTAATGTTGGAAATTTGTCTTTTGATATAATTTGATATTCTAAAAACATCTCATTATTATCTTCATATACTATTACGCTATCTATATTATTTGTTATATTAAAATCGCCATATAACTTATATAATTTATCCTTTAAATACTTACTATCAATATCTTCAGCTACACTGGTCATAAATTCAGCTACTTTTGTAATTTTTTTGTCTAAAAAATCTTCTTCTTTAATATCCTTGTCTGTTATTTGAAGAATATTTATATATGAATCTTTAAAAAGCTGCTCACCATATAAATTTTTACATAAGTTTTCATACTCTCCTTCAATATCAAAAATAATTTGTCTTTTATTTAAAAAATAGTTTCGTATTATAAATAGCTTGGTAAAATACGATTTACCAGAACCACTACTTCCAAATATACAAATATTTGAATTTTCATATTTGTTGCTAAAAATATCTAATATACACAGCTTATTTTCCTTTGTATATCCAAGTATTACTCCTTTTTCATCAATAAAACTTGTATTATAAAAAGGAAAAATATTTGCCAGTGCGTTTGTTGTAATATACATTTTACTTAACAATTCTTTATTATTTTCTAATGGTAAATTGGATAAAAAAAATTCTAAATGTCTAAAATTTGTGACTTCTAAATTAATCCCTTTTGAATAAAATTTCGCTCTAATTGAAGAAATAATTTTTGCTAAGCTATTAAAATCATATGAATAAAAAGTTAATATTAAAGAAAAAACATATATTTCTTGATTTTCCACTTGTATTTTCTTTCTTAAAGCCGCAGAATCATTTTGTGTTTTACTTAAAATATCTATATCTCTTTGATTTTTATTAATTGTAGCCAGTTCACTCTCAACTGCGCCAATATTATATGTAATACTATTTAGTACTTTTATAGGGTCTTGCTTACTAATATAAAGTGAAGCATCATAATTTAAATCTATTGGGAAATCTTTAACTATATCAAGGAAAAAAATTGTCTCAGGTAATGATTTTACGCTTAATGATACTATAAACTTATCATCTACTTTAACATATCTAAAATTTGTATTATCTATTATGTTTGGCAATACGTCATAAAGCTCTATACTAGTACCTCTTTATTAAAACTCTCATATAGAATATTTTTTATATTTTCTTTTTTCTTAATTCTTTTCGTATTGCATCCAACATAATCTAATTTTTGTATAATACTATCTATATGTGTAATATCAAAAACACTGTCTCTTTTAAACGAAATAATAATATAATATTTAGTAGTATAGATCATCTCGTCTTCAAGTTCTCTACTAATGTTTTGTAAATATTTATTCATTAGCTCTATATATTCTTTACTAGCTTTAGTATTAATTATCTTTGATAAATTATTAATATAGCTTTCTACATTAATTCTTTTATTAGAAATATAAATTTGAAAATCATAATTAAGTTCACGAAGAAATTCATTATATAGACTTAAAATATTAGATTGAACATCCATTGAGAAATTTAAAAATGTAACAGGCTCTATTTCATAAATATATACCTTTTCAACTTCTTCTTTCTTCTTTAGAAGTATATAGTTATCTGTTACATCAATAAAGTTAAATAATTTATTTATATTTTCGTATTTAATATTGCATCCCTCCATTTCATATATAATCTTATACCACTTGCACATTAATCCGTCAACATATTTTTTCCTTTTTTTCATCGCAACTTTCGACACTAACTATCACAAAGTATAAATATGTGCATATAATTAAACTATATAGGAGATGATATTATGAATGAAAATAACGAATTAAATCAAAAACTTATGGGAATACTTGGCTCTTTAGACAAGGAAAAAATAGAACAAGTAACAAAAATGGTTCAAAATATGTCTAGTGATGATTTAAATAACATTGCTAAAATGTTTGGTATTAATAACAAGAAGAAATAAAAATGAATGAAGATAATAAGGATGCATTAAATAACTTAATACATAGCATCCAAGAAAAAATGGGCAATAATGCAGAAAATAGTGATGAAGCAACATCAAACATTTCATCACTATTAAACACACTAAATTCTAGCAATACATCATCACAAGATAATTCTCAAGACCATAGCAAAGAAAGCACAGATGAGAGCTCTAATTCTAATCCTTTTGGCTCAATTGATCCTAGTATTTTCTTAAAAATACAGCAAATAATGAGTGCCCTAAATAGCAAAAGCCCTCAAAAAGACTTTCTCATATCTCTAAAGCCATTTCTAAGGAAATCAAGACAAGATAAAATGGGAGATTATTTAACTATTTTAAGTGTAATATCAGTTTTAGAATCATTTAAAAATAAAGGTAGTGATTAATATGTTTTTTAATAATTATTATCCATACTATAATACAAATTATAACAAGAATTATTTTAATAATAATATAAGACCTAATTTTAATAATACTAATAGTCAAAAAAAAGATATTGAACCGGAAAATTCCGATACAATACCTTTTAAAAACCTTGAACAAAGTGAAAAGCAGACTCCACCTCCACAAGATAGACAAAATAAATTTAACTTATTTGGCTTTTCATTTGAAATAGATGATTTAATACTAATTGGTCTTATTATACTACTATTTTTAGAATCTGATAAAAATTATGCTTTAATAATAATACTTGGATTGATACTTTTAAATGTAAATTTAAGTGATATCTTTAACATCTTTTAAATAATACTCAGCTAAAAGTACATCAATCTCCTTGCTTGTTTTTAGTATCTGTGAATAACTACATCCCATTTCAATTTCTTTATCAAGTTTTCGTTTTAATTTTTCAATTTCTTCTAATACCATGCAAAACTCCTCTTTTTTAGTATTTATATCATTTGTTATTTGATAAGTCAATATTTTTTCTAGTAGAACTCATCGCAAGTTTCGACAAATAAAAGTATAAAAATTCTATAAGATTAGTTTATGATAATATATAAAAAATATAAAATTTCCATAAAAATCCTACTTATTTTGCTATAATTTTTGAAGATACTCTGTTATCTTCATTTAATTTATGTAAAAATTCTTTTATATCTTTGCTTGTTATCTCTTTTAGTATTTCAATATCTGCGTAAACCCTAGTATTACTTAATATTGAGTCAATTACTCTTCTATAACTAACATTTAAACTATCAGATGAGAGTATAGCTTCTCCTATCTTCTTTCTTTTTATTATTTTAAAAAGTTCTTCATCTATTTCTTTTTCTTTAATCTCTTCAATATAATTTAAAAGATCATTTTCAATTATATCTATGTCTGTTGAAGTTGTAGATAATATAACATGTGAGAATGTATCGCTTCCCTCATATTGCATATCTATAGAGCCATTTACTTTACCTTCATTATATTCTTTTTCAAAGAAATCTGATTGCTTAGAAAAAAACATATCAGAGATAATACTTACAATTATTTCATTTTTTGTTATATCTTCTCCACTTGAAAGAGGTAGCTTATATCCTATGCAAAGCTGTGGTAGATAAATCTCCATTTTTTGTGTTATCTCTTTTTTAGCAATCTCTTTAGGCTCATTAGCAGTAAATTTTTCAATTTTAGCATCAGTATTTACTTTTGTCTCATATTTTTTTATGTTCTCATCTATTATATCAATTGTCTTATCAACATCAACATCTCCTACAACTAAGAAAAACATATTCTGTGGACTATAGAAAGTATTATAGCATGTATATAATAATTCTTTTGTTATATGTGATATTGATTCTATAGTACCAGCAATATCAATTCTTACAGGATTTTTTTGATACATTGCTCTTAAAGCATTAAAATATACCATAAATGTTGGATCATCATCATACATACTAATCTCTTGACCTAT
>CALXAR010000035.1 GCA_944386345.1 uncultured Clostridia bacterium | reverse complement strand
CCCTCGCGCCGCATACACGACCTAACAGTTTAGCAAACTGTCCCCTTCACCACTTGGGTAACTCTCCAAACTATTTTTTGCTACTTCTACATTATAACAATAAGAGCTTAATAAGTCAATATTTTTTATTGTTTTTTTATGAAAATGCTTGTCTAAAAGTGAAAAAAATAGAACGTTAAAACGTTCTATCTTTTATTTGGCGGAAGAGGTAGGATTCGAACCCACGGTGCCTTTCGACATCACCAGTTTTCAAGACTGGCTCCTTAAACCACTCGGACACTCTTCCATTCGTGATACGTTTATTATTATATCACTTTTTTTCTGTTTGTCAATACTAAAGGAAAAAAAAATAAAAAATGTAGCATATTTATATGCTACATATCAATATTTAATAATGAAAGTAGACTTTCTAGTCCTTCTTCATCATTATATTCAATAATTAGTCTTTGATGTTTTTTTGTTTGATCTAGCTTTACTTTATATCCAAAATAATTTTTTAGCTTATTTTCTAAATTTTGATAATAAACTGATTTTGGTGGCTTTTTTGTTGTTTTCTTTCTATATTTATCATCACCATAAATTAATTTCTCTACATCTCTTACAGTTAACTTCTTTTCTACTATTTTTTTAGCAATTGCAATCTGTTTTTCTGGATCATCAATTGCAAGTAAAGCTCTTGCTTGTCCTTCAACTAGTTCACCTTTTAAAACCATATCTAGTATTTCATTAGGTAACTTTAATAGTCTAGTTATATTTGAAATAGTTGATAGACTTTTTCCAGTAATTTTTGCCACATCAGAGCTTGTATATCCTTCTATCTCCATTAGCTCTTTAATTGCCTGTGCTACTTCAACTATATTTAAGTCTTCTCTTTGTATGTTTTCTATAAGTGCAACTTGCTTTTTCTTGTTATCAGTATAATCTTTTATTATTGCAGGTATTGTTTTTAGTCCTGCAGCTTTTGCTGCTCTCCATCTTCTTTCCCCTGCAACAATTGTATAGCCGTTCTTATCTTTTACAACAAGTATTGGTTGTATAACTCCATTTTCACGTATAGAGTCAGTTAACTCTTGCATTTTCTCCTTGTCAAATATTTTTCTAGGTTGATTTAACATTGGCTCAATTTCAGTTATATTAAGTTCTACAACTTTTTCGATTACATTTTCTTCATCTTTCTTAGATAACTTCTTAGTTACTTTCTCAATTGTCTCTTCATTATCTTCACCAAAGAAAGCATCTAGTCCTCTTCCTAATCCCTTAGCCATATTAATCCTCCTTTTCTGTTAGTTTTATTAGCTCTTTTGCTAATTTTTTATATGTTTCCGCACCTTTTGATTCATTGTCATATAGAGTAATTGGTAACCCATGACTTGGCGCTTCACTTAATCTAATATTTCTTGGAATAATAGTCTGAAATACCTTATTTCCAAAATATTTTTCAACTTCTCTTGCAACTTGAGTAGACAAATTTGTTCTAGCATCAAACATAGTTAATATAACTCCTTCTATAATTAAATCAGGATTTAAATGCTTTTGAACAAGTTTTATAGTATTAATAAGTTGTCCAAGTCCTTCTAATGCATAGTATTCACATTGTATAGGAACAAGTACACTATCTGATGCTGTAAATGCATTTAAAGTTATAAGACCAAGTGATGGTGGGCAATCTATTAAAATATAATCATATTCTTCTTTTACTTTTTCTAATGCTTCCTTTAATCTGTTTTCTCTTGACACCATTGAAACAAGCTCAATTTCTGCTCCTGCTAAATTTATATTAGCTGGGCACACATCAAGTTTTTTTACCATAGTTTTTACAATTGTTTCATTAATATCCATATCATCTACTAATACATTATATACTGATTTATCTGTATGAGCTTCAATTCCTAATCCACTTGTTGCGTTTCCTTGTGGATCTATATCTATTAATAATACTCTTTTACCTTTTTGTGCTAAGCAAGCACTCAAATTAACTGCAGTTGTTGTTTTTCCTACTCCACCTTTTTGATTAGCTACTGATATTACCCTTGCCATAATGTCACCTCAAGGTTATTATATTACATTTAGAGAAAAAATAAAAGAGAAAAGGAGTAAAAATTATATTTTTTAATAGTCTTAATTTGTCTATAAAATAATGTACACAAAAAAATAGAGATGTGTACTAAGCACTCTCTATTTTTTGTATTTTATAATGTTTTTTTCTTTATTTGTCCATAATTTCTTGGATATTTTGTAGGTGTACACATATTTTTTTCTATAGTTAAAATATATCTATGATATTCCTCATTATTAACTGTGTACATATATTCAAATGTGTTTTTTAGTTTTAATTTCAATACATTTAAAGCGTTAGAAGATATTTTTATTTCATCTTGTACACTATCACCTTTCATTACAATACATCTTCCATTTACTTTAATAAAAGGACTTGTATACTCTAAAAGTATTGGCAATTGAGCAACTGCTCTTGAGACTGTTGCATCAAATTTTTCTCTGTATTCCTCTTTTCTAGCTACCTCTTCTGCTCTACCATGAATTATATGTACATTTTTTAATTTCAAAGTGTTTACTACTTCTTGTAAAAAGACTAATCTTTTATTTAAAGCGTCTAATAATGTAAATTCTTTATCTTCATAATAAATTGCAAGTACCATTCCAGGAAAACCCGCTCCTGTACCAACATCTATTATGTTTTTTTCATCTTTAATTATTTTTGTACACATTAAACAATCTACAAAATGCTTTACTATAATATCATATTCATCCGTTATTGCTGTTAGATTCATTTTCTCGTTCCATTGAATTAATAACTCTTTGTACATATTTAATTTTTCAGCTTGATTTTGTGAAATATTAATATTTTGTTTCTCACATTCTTTACATAATATTTCTATAAATTCTTTGCTTTTCATATGAAAACCCTCCTACTTACCAGTATTATGTTGACTTAAATAAATTAACAAAACAGATATATCAGCAGGAGATACCCCAGATATTCTTGATGCCTGTCCTACAGATAAAGGTTTTTGCTTATTTAATTTCTGTCTTGCCTCTAAGCAAAGTCCTTTTATATCGTTATAATCAATATCTTGACTTAGCTTTTTATTTTCTAATTGCTTAAACTCATCTATTTGCTCTTGTTGTAATTTAATATATCCTTCATATTTTATTTGGATCTCAGCTTCTTCTTGTACACTTCTAGGTAATTCTTTTCTTTTTTTATCAATTGGAGCAAGAGCTTTATAGCTTAACTCACTTCTTTTAAGCAAATCAGCAAGCTTACAACCTGTATTAAGTGGAGATGAGCCTAAAGATTCTAGTAATTCATTTACTTGTGTACTAGGTCTTACAGGAGTTGCTCTAATCCTTTCAACTTCCATTCTAATTAAATCTTTTTTGTGTACAAAGTTTTTATATCTTTCTTCTGTTACTAGTCCAACTCTATATCCCTTTTCTGTAAGTCTTAAATCTGCATTGTCTTGTCTTAAAGCAAGTCTATATTCTGCACGAGAAGTCATCATTCTATATGGCTCATTAGTTCCTTTTGTTACTAAATCGTCTATTAGTACACCTATATATGCCTCTGATCTATCAAGTATTAATGGCTCTTTATTATCTATTTTTAAAACAGCATTAATTCCTGCCATAATACCTTGTGCTGCAGCTTCTTCATAGCCAGATGAACCATTTACTTGTCCTGCAAAAAATAGTCCGTCTATTCCTTTATACTCAAGACTTAATTTTAAATTAGTAGAATCAATACAATCATATTCAATCGCATATGCAGGTCTCATCATTTTAGCATTTTCAAGGCCTGGAACGGTTCTATACATTTGAATTTGTACCTCTTCTGGAAGTGATGAAGACATACCTTGAATATACATTTCTGAAGTTTTCTCTCCTAAAGGCTCTATAAATAATTGGTGTCTTTTTTTATCCGCAAATCTTACAACTTTATCCTCAATTGAAGGACAATATCTAGGTCCCGTAGATTTTAGTTTCATATCTTGATTTGCAGTATAAATTGGTGATCTATCTAAGTTAGCACGTATAATTTTATGAGTCTCTTCAGTTGTGTACGTTAAATAACAAGATACTTGCTTTTTGTGTACAATTTCATCTTTTCCCTCATTTTCAAATGAAAATGGAATTATCTCATTATCTCCAAATTGCTCTTCCATCTTAGAAAAATCTATATTTTTAGCATTTATTCTTGCTGGTGTACCTGTTTTAAATCTTCTAAGCTCAATTCCTAAATCAAGTAGACTCTGAGATAAATCATTAGCTGGAAAAACTCCATCAGGGCCACTCTCATATGAGACTTCCCCAATAATTACTTTTCCTTTTAAATACGTACCTGTAGCAACAATTACAGCTTTAGCATAAAAAGTAGCTCCTATTTTAGTTTTTACTCCAATTACCCTGTTATTTTCAACTAAAATCTTTACTATTTCTGCTTGGTACACATCAAGATTTTCTTGTTCTTCCATAGTTTTTTTCATCTCAACATGATACATCTTTCTGTCAGATTGTACACGTAATGAGTGTACAGCTGGTCCTTTAGATGTGTTAAGCATTTTAGATTGAATAAAAGTCTTATCTGCATTTTTTCCCATTTCACCGCCCAACGCGTCAATTTCTCTAACTAAATGTCCCTTAGATGTTCCACCTATACTTGGATTACAAGGCATATTTGCAAGAGTATCTAAATTGATAACAAAGGCTGCAGTTTTTTTACCCATTCTTGCAGCAGCAAGAGCTGCTTCACAGCCAGCATGTCCAGCTCCAATTACAACAACATCGTAATTTCCTAAACTATATTCGCTCATTTTATCCTCCTTATTTTCCTAAACAAAACTTTTCAAATATTTTAGCTATTATATCCTGAGTTACATCTGCTCCAATAATTTCTCCTAAAGTCTTTGTACACTTTTTTATATATATTGAAACTATATCAATAGGTTGACCCAAATTAATCTCTTTTTTAGCGTCATTTAAATAATTAATTGATTTTTTTAATAAATCCTTATGTCTTTCATTAGTGATAATTAATTCATGTGAATAGTCTAAATCTGAAATATTAAATAAATTAATAATTGCATTCTTTAGCTCATCTATTCCTTTATTCTCTTGAACTGATATACAAACTGGTTTCTTAATTCCTTTTTGCTTCAATTCGTCCAAAATGGCATCTAAAATCATTTTTTCTGTTATATCCATCTTATTTATTACCGCTATATATTTTATGCCCTTATTTTCGATTTTAGAGAGGATTTCAAAATCTTCTTTAGAAAGTCCATCTTCTCCATTTATTAGATATAAGACTAAATCAACTTCTTCTAATATTTTTAGACTTTTTTCTACTCCTATTTTTTCTATAATATCATCTGTATCTCTAATACCTGCTGTATCAGATATATTAAGTACAATATTTCCTAGATTAATTGTTTCTTCAACAATATCTCTTGTTGTACCAGGAATGTCTGTTACAATAGCTTTTTCATAATTTGCAAGCTTGTTTAAAAGCGATGATTTTCCAACATTTGGCTTACCAAGTATTGCAACATTAATTCCATTTTTTATATATTTACCATGCTCATATGTATCTAAAATATGTTGTATTTCAGAAGATTTTCTATCTAGTAATGAAATAATACTTTTAGGCTCTACTTCTTCATAATCATACTCTGGATAATCTACACTAACTTCAATATGAGCCATAAGTTCAACAAGCTCTTCACGTAGCTCTCTAATCTTTTTAGATAAATCGCCTTCCATATTTTTTGCTGCAATTCTACTTTCTGTTCTAGTCTTAGCATTAATTAAATTAATAACAGCCTCAGCTTGCGATAAATCCATTTTTCCATTTAAAAAAGCTCTTTTTGAAAATTCCCCTGGCTCAGCTAAAGTTGCTCCACTTTCTAGTACAACTTCAAGAATATCTTTAGTTATCTGTGTTCCCCCGTGACAATTAATCTCACATATATCCTCTCCTGTATATGAATGTGGTGCTTTAAAATATGATACTAAAACATTATCAAGTATCTCTCCTTTATACACAATTTTTCCATAAATAATGTGATTTGGCTCAAGTTTAGAGCTTGATGTAAATATTTTATTTACTATATTTAAGCTATCTTTTCCACTTATTCTAATAATACTAATTCCACTATTAGATAAAGCGGTACCTATAGCAGCAATTGTTGTAGACATAAATTACCTCCTTTTTACTAAAAAAACTCAGGATGTAGAATAATATTATGCTTATACTATTCACATCACTGAGTTCTATTTAACTTTCACCTAAATAGAATGGTGATTATATACATTTTTATTCAATCCCAAGATCATCTCTTTGAATTGATTTTCCTTTTCCTGAATCATCTCCTGCTTCTTTTTTTAGCTTTGCAGTAGGCCAGTTTTCAATAGGATCATTTCTTGATTTTAAATCCTCTTCAAATTGTTCTCTTTCATTATCTTCCATATTCATACCTCCCCTAAAAGAATTTATCTATATTGATATTTTCTTTTAATAACAACTCTTCTTCTAGGCTCCTCACCAATAGACTCTGTTTCTACATCTTTTCTATCAGCTAGTTCTCTATGAATTATTAGTCTTTCGTATGCAGACATTGGTTCAAGCTTAATTGGTCTTCTAAATTTAACACAATTAGCAGCCATTTTATTTGCTAATTTTCTAAGTTTTTCTTCTTTTTTCTTCTTATAGTCATTAATTTCTACAAATACTTTAGCATACTCCTCATCTTCTCTTTGTAATATTGAATTAATAAGAGACTGAAAAGCTTCAATTGTTTTTCCCTTATATCCAATCAAATGTGAAACATGCTCACCTGTAATTGTTAAATTAATTTGATTTCCATTCTTCTCAACTGTATATGAAACATCTTCACCAGTAATATCAAAGAAATTCTTTAAAATATCATTTACTTTTTCAATAGTTCTAGTTGCTTGTTCTTCACTAATTTTTTTATCTATTGTAAGTCTTACTTTTGCAAGCTTAGCAGATAAAATCCCTAAAACTCCGCCATTTGAAGGTTCTTCAAGTACTTCGATTTTAACATCGTCTCTTGAAACTTTTAATTCCTCTAAACCTTTTCTAATAGCTTCTTCAACAGTTTTTCCAACCTGTTCTGTTACTTTTTTAGTCATTATTATTTTCACCCTTTCCTAGGAATAAAACTTTATTTTTTTTATCTTTTTTATTTTTGTCAGTTTTATCTTCCATTAATTTATCTATAATTAATTGCTGCCCTATTCCAAGTATTGTTCCAAATAGCCAATAAATTCCTAAAGCTATTGGACATACAAATGAAATGTATGCTGAAAGTAAAGGCATCATTATATTCATAGATTTTTGCATTTCAGCTTGATCTTCAGTCATTGTTTTTTTAGCTTTTCTCATAGAAATTTGATTACTTAATATTGAAAATACAAATGTAAGAATTGGAACAACTAATGTTAGTTTACTTACCTTTATAGCTTCATCACTAGAGAAAGCATCCTTTGGTGTATCTCCTAAACTTACTTTACTACCAATATTCATTTCAAGTAAATTATACCTCTTTGCAATAGGTATCTCATATTCTTTTGTTTCATTTTCTGTTACTTCAGAAGGATCTTTTTGTAAGTATTCTGCAGTATATGAAACAATTTCTTCTTGATTAATTTGTGCTATGTATGTTAATGGTTGCTTTACAACGAAAAACATAGCTATAATTAACGGTATTTGAATAATTGGTAATAGACATCCAGCCATTGGACTTATCTTATTTTCTGCATATAGTTTAGTTAGTTCTTCATTAAGTTTTACTGGATTATCTTTGTATTTTTCTCTAAGTTTTTTATCCTCTGGTGCAATTTTTTGAATTCCTGCTGTAGATTTAAGCTGTTTAAGCATTAATGGGAACAATAATAACTTTGTTAGAAAGGTAAATATTAAAAGAGCAATTAGATAATTGTTACCAACCATTCTATAGATAACTCTAATAACACTTCCTAATATTCCTGAAATAAAGTCAATCATCAATATCCCCCATTCACTACTTTAATAAATCCACTCCACCTTTTGAAAATGGATTACATTTAAGTATTCTTTTTATACCTAATAAACTACCTTTGATTATACCATATTTGTCAACCGCTTGCCTAGTGTACTCAGAACACGTAGGATAGTATTTACAGTGTCTTCCAATACGCGGTGATATACATAATTGATATAACCTAATAAGTTTAACTACGCCTTTTCTAAGCAATAACATAATTTTAGTTATTATTTTCTTCATAAAGATCTAACTCCTTAAGGCAATTAATTATGTCTTCCTTTATATCGTAAAAATTAATATCTTTGCCTTTTATATCTTTTTTATACATAATAATATAATTATATCCTTTTTTTAATTTTTCCTCTTCATTTCTATATATTTCACGAGCTAATCTTTTAAGTCTATTTCTTTGTACACTATTACCATTCTTTTTAGAAACACAAACGGCAAAAAAATTCATATTATTTTGCAAATTTTCAGAAAATTTAGTCAAACAAGTATGTAATACTACATACTTTCCCTTAGCATATGAACCTTTTCTAAAAACGTATCTAAATACTCTACTATCTTTAATTTTAAGCGTATACTTCATTATATTTCATCCTTTATCATTAGAAAAAGTGGATATGAAAACATACCCACTTACTATCAATTAAGCACAAAGTACTTTTCTACCCTTTGCTCTTCTTAATTTTAATACTTTTCTTCCTGAAGAAGTTGCCATTCTTTTTCTAAATCCGTGTACCTTTTGTCTTTGTCTTGTTTTTGGTTGATATGTTCTTTTCATGCTATTACACCTCCTAAACAATGTATGTATATTAAATAATTTTCAACTCAAAAAAATAAATGCTAATCATTTAGTTAATTAAGCATTCAAACATAATATAAGTGAACTAATTATACACTATAATATTTCTTTTGTCAACCCCTATAAATTTTAAAAATTTATTAAAAAATTAGAAAATCGGCAAAAAGTTATCCACAGTTTTTATGTATACTTGTAATTCACAAATTTGACCATCTTTGACCTTAAAATTACAAAAATAATTGTGGATAACTTTAAATTATTTATAAAATCTAGATAAAAAATTGTAAAAAATCAACATAAAAATATAAGTTATCCACAGTTTTTACGTAAACTAAACACTGATGCGATTAATGTTGAAAAAAATTTTGCGCAGTTGATTTTTGCCAAAAAATTTTTCACAAAAAAATATCTTGAAAATTAAGTATTTACAAGGGATAGGAGATTTCATAATTTTTTAATTTTTTGTGAAAACTAATAAAGTTATCCACAGTTTTTATGTATATTTTTTAATAAAAAAAATTATGAAAAAACAAGTTATCCACAATTTTATCCACAATGCTGTGGATAACTTTTTTTAATTATCGGTGTTTCAAAAAAATTTAATTGTTAATTACATATATTATCCACAATTTCGACTTTCTTTTATTCAATATATTTTGAGGTAATTTTAATTTACATATTTAAAATTTAGTAAAAATTATAAAAATAATGATTTTTTACAATTTACATAAAAATTGTGGATAACTCGTAAAAAAGAACTTTTGTTTATATCAAAAAATATGCTATTTCACTGTGTTTGAAGGCATTTTTTGTTAATTATTACAGAAATATTTCAAAAACATTGCCAAAATGTTATTTTTTACAATTTTAAAAGTTATCCACATAAAATTGTGGATAACCTGTGGATAACTATGTGATAGAATTGTGAAAATGAAATTTGTCGAAAAAGTTATCCACAGGGGGTGTGGATAACTACCCTAGTTATCCACAAAGTTATCCACAGGTAACACACCCTTCAAAGCCTTGAAAAAAGCGGGTTTTTAAAAGTTATCCACATTATCCACACCCCCTACTACTACTACTATATATAATAAAAGAAATAAATAAATTTATATTTTAATTAACGCGCGTGCGCGCGCGTGAGAAAAAATTGGTTTACATTTTTCGTAAACAAAAAATTTTTAAAGAAAAAAAAATAAATCAAAAAAAATAAAAAAAATTTTTAAATAAATAAAAAAATAATTTTCAAAATAAAAAAATTTAAAATTTTTATCTTCAAATTAATTGTTTAAAATGTGGATAACTAAAAATAAATAATTTAAGTTTTTATTATTTATTAACTTTTAGTTTTATTTTATTTTATTTTTTATTTTTAAATAATAAATATAATAATTTTTATAATTTTTAAGCTATCTTATTTTTATATTAAATTATCCACATTATTAACATAGCTTTGTGGATTAAGTGGATAAATATATTTATCCTTAAAAAAAATTATTTTTTTCCAGTGTAAAATGTGGATAAAATTAACTTTCAAAATTTTTTTATATTGATTTTTTAAGAATATTTTATTATAATAATTAAAGAATTAACGGTTTTATATTTTTGTGTAAAGGAGGGATAAGATGGAAGAGAATTTTATGAATATATGGGAAAAAGCTCTTGATATATTAAAAGATGAAATGTCACAGATAGCATATAACACATATATTGAAGTAATGGTTCCTAGACTTGTAGATAAAAATACAGTATGTTTTTTATCACCATCTAGTTATTATATTGATATTTGTAAAAAAAGATATCTTGAACTTATTAGAAATACATTAAAGTATTTAACTAGTGTTGATTATAAAATTATTTTTGAAGCAAAGCCTACTATACCAGAAAACGAAGATTCTGATTTAGAAGATATAGAAATTGTTAGAGGACAATATGGAGATATTGAATCAGAAGGATCGGATGAGAAATTAAACCCAATTTTAGATAAAGAAAAAATAAGAGAAAGAGCAGGTCTTAATAAAAGATACACTTTTGATAATTTTATCATTGGAAATAATAATCGTTTTGCACGAGCTACTGCATATTCTGTGTATGAAAATTTAGGACTTACCAATCCATTATATATTTATGGAGGGGTTGGACTTGGAAAGACACACCTTATGCAAGCAATAGGTAACGCTGTAATCGACGAGGATCCCTCTAAAAAGGTTTTTTATTGTACAGGTGAGTTATTTGTCAATGAACTAATAAAAGTCATGTTAAACCCTAAAAATGCTGATTTAAATGATTCATTTAAAAAGAAGTTTAGAAATGCAGATTTACTTTTAATTGATGATGTACAAATTATTGCTGGTAAAGATAAATGTCAAGAGGAGTTTTTCCACACTTTCAACGCTTTATGTGAGAGTGGAAAACAAATTGTTCTTACATCAGAAAAACCTCCAAAGGAAATAAATGGACTTGAAGATAGATTAAAAACAAGATTTTCAATGGGGGTTAGTGTTGATATTCAGACACCAGATTATGAAACAAGACTTGCAATATTAAAAAAGAAAGCAGAAGAAGAGAGATATCTAATTGATGATGAAGTATTAATTAAAGTTGCAACTAAGGTAAAATCTAATGTAAGAGAGCTTGAGGGTGTATTTAATAAATTAATGGCATATACAAAATTTACTAATAATCCATTAACAGAACCTGTAGTTGATAATATAATTGAATCAATTTTGGTTAAAAATAGTAATGTTTTATCTAGTACACTAGTTATGCAAGTTGTAGCTAAATTTTTTGATCTTAGAGTAAGTGATTTAACAAGTGATAAGAGGTCTACTTCAATTGCATATCCAAGGCAAATTGCAATGTATTTGTGTAGGGAAGTTGCAGATATGTCTTTTTCAGCTATTGGAAAAGATTTTGGTGGTAGAGACCATTCTACAGTTTTACATGCTTATTCAAAAATAAAGGATGAATATGATAATAATCCTGATACAAAAGATCTAATTGATGATATTAAAAAGACGTTAGAAAGAGAAAGTTAAAATTTGAATTATTCTATTGATTTTTATTATTTAATTTATTATAATAAAAGAATAAAAATCGGAAAATAAATTAAGTTGTTATTCTAAGTAAAGAAAAGGAGAAAAATAAATGAATATTAAATGTGATTTAAAAGAATTAATAAATGGTTTAAATATTGTATCAAAAACATCTAGCTCAAAAACAACAATGCCTATTTTAGAAGGTGTATTATTTGAAGCTTATCAAAACAAATTAAAATTAATTACTAATGATTTAGAAATTGGATCTGAACACACATTTTCTTGTGAGGTAATAAGAGAAGGAAAAACAGTTGTTGATTTAAGAATGCTAAATGAAATTGTAAGAAAAATAGAGGATGAATTTGTTGAAATTTCTGTAGATGATAACTTATTTGTTTTAAAATCTATTAATGGAATTTTCAAATTAGCTGTAATGAATCCTAATGAGTATCCAAAGCTTCCAGTTTTTGATATAGAAAATAGTATACAACTTGAACAAAGTGTTTTTAAAGATATGATTAGAAG
>CALXAR010000034.1 GCA_944386345.1 uncultured Clostridia bacterium | reverse complement strand
TTTTTCTACCTCTTTTTTCTTGTATATTTTAACACACTGTTTATTTTATTACAATTATTTTCATCAAATTTTCAAAAAATTAATATTTAAGCGATTTCAAACAGAATGCCAAACATAAATATGTAATTTAAAATCTAATATTTAATGTTTCTTGATAATAGCTTTTGTACTTTTGTCTCTATTCTAGAGACATATGATCTAGAAATTCCAAGTTCATCTGCAAGCTCTTGTTGTGTTTTAATTTTTTGACCGTCTAATCCATATCTCTTGTTCATTATATATTTTTCTCTTTTGGAAAGTTTCTCATTTAAAAAGTTTAAAACCTGTTTTAATATTGTTTTATCGTATATACTATCAACAGCATCTTTTTCTTTTAGCTCTAATGTATCTATTAACTCCATGTCATTTCCATCTTTATCTGTACCTATTACTTGATTCATAGATACTTCAGCCTTCTGCTTTTTAGAGCTTCTTATATACATTAAAATCTCATTTTCTATACATCTTGATGCATAAGTACTTATCTTAAATCCTTTATTTTCTTTAAAGCTATCTATAGCTTTTATTAATCCAATCGTTCCTATAGATGTAAAATCTTCTAATTCTTGTTCATTATCAGTATATTTTTTAGCAATATGTACAACTAGTCTTAGATTATGTTCTATCAAAATTTTTCTTGCCTCTTTATCACCTTGAAAATATCTTTTTAAATATAGTTCTTCTTCTGTCTTACTAAGAGGCTCTGGATAAAGCCTATCGTTAGATATGTATCCAAAAAGGCCAAATAACTTAGATATTATATCAATTATGAAAGAAAAAAACATAAATATACCTCCTAATGTATATTTATGTTTCTTCTTATCAATTATTATTGCCACATATCTTTAGCAAGATTTTTTATATATTCTTTTCTTTGAAGTGTTTTTTCATCATTTCTCTTTAATGAGACAATCTTATCTTCTTTAAATTCAATATCCACTACATCTCCTTCTAAAATAGTTCCAATTGCTAAATCTATACTTACATTATATATTTTATTTTCTAATTCAACTACAATAATATTTCCTTCTATTCTATCTACAATTCCATTCATAAAGTATCACCTATTCTCCCATATAATTATAGCTTCCAGGCTCAACATTAAATGTAATATTTTCTCCATCGCTTACACATTCAATTGTTCCTTGTTCATCTGTCCTATATAAAGGTATTCCCTTGTCTTTTATCTTATCCATTGTAGTTTTTGTTGGATGATTATATGAATTATCTTTACCAACAGATACCACTGCATACTTTGGAGATACTGCATTTAAAAACTTCATTGAGGTTGAAGTCGTAGAGCCATGGTGTCCAAGTTTTAATACATCAGCACTTAAATCATCAAATGAATTTAGTATTTCTGTCTCAGAAAGAGACTCTGCATCTCCTGTAAATATAAAGCTATTATTTCCATATGTAAGCTTTATTACTATTGAGTAGTTATTTAATGACTGATAACTATCAGAACTTGGTGCAAGAATTTTAAAAGTTGCATCACCTAATGTATATTCTGTACCAGAAAGAGGAGTTGTAAACTTTTTCCCCTTACTATTTACTGCATTTACTAAATTTTCAAAAGTATTTGTAGTAGTTGTTACTTTTGGAAATAGTATTGTATCAAAATCATATTCATTTACTACATCATCTAAACTCCCAATATGATCCTCATGTGGATGTGTACCAACTATATAATCAAACTTTTCTATTCCTTCAGATTTTAAAAAGCTTAGTAGGTCATCTTTACACTCGGAAGTTCCACCATCTATTAGCATTGCATGCTCACCTTGTCTAATTAAAATACTGTCACCTTGTCCTACATCAATAAAATCTACCACAAGATTTCCATCAACTTTAGTCTCTGCATTATTGCTAGAGATTGAAGTCGTATCATCTTGCACATTCTCAAGAGAATCTGTTTGTACATCTTGTTGTAGTTTATCTAGCAGATCGGAATCTAAATTTCCACCAATAACAGTAATAAAAGCAAGTATTACTACACCTATTAAAACTTGTAGTAATGAACTATTTTTTAACTTTTTCCTTCTTGCCATATAACCACCTCTTAACAATATAGATTATATCATAAAGAAAAAAATATATTAAATATTTTTATCATATTTTGTAAAAAAATATATTTATGTAAATATACTTAATATTTGATTTTTTATGTTATTTTTGATATAATTACTCTTGATGGTGCATTATTCTAGTTGCACAAACTTTTATGAGGGTGGGGCTAAAAATCCACTAAAAGGCATACCGATGAAGTTTCTTGTTTATGCGCGAAACGCCCAGTTTTGCGTGTGTTCAGGGAGTAAAGAGAACAGGAAATGTTATAACGGCATATAATACTTATCCTTTTTTCGTTGAGACTAGATGATTCTAAATATAATGATAGCTTTATCTAGTATAACCTACATTGCGTGCCAAGACACAATATGTAGCGTAGCCTGTCTTGAGTGATAATATCGGGATTTATCATTTAAAGACAAAAAATGTATATGGCCATATATATTTTTTATCTGATAATGAAATTATTATTGCAAAAGAGACTAATAATTGTATGAGTGCACACCAAAGGAAAACTTCTAGAATGTTTATTCTTTATAATGAATAAGATTTTTTAAGGATTAAAGTATGGACTTAAGTGGTGATCCAGTTCTCTTATTAGGCGACTTGAGAGTATTTCTTTTAAATGGAAACAGCTAAACAGTAATGTTTAGTAGGAAATAGAGAAATTCTACTGGACCTAAACCATAGTATTTACTTAAAAAATTACCATCTACTTTTTTATTTTAAGGAGAGCTAGAAATATAAAATGAAAACTAAAGAAACAAGAGAAGACAAAGAAAAAGACTCGTCAAAGAAATGGGTTATAACTGTTTCAATACTATCTTTTTCTCTTTCAATAATCTTTTCTTTTTTAACTACAGCCACAGTAAACTATTTACCTATTCCAGTAGCTATTTTAATATTACTTCTAGTTATAGTAATAGGAATAATATTTGATATGGTTTCTATGGCAGTTACAATTGCAGAAGAAAAAGACTTCCATGCAAAAGCAAGTAAAAAAATAACAGGAGCAAAGACTTCAATAAAGCTAATACGAAATGCACCTAAAGTATCAAGTGTTTGTGGAGATGTAGTTGGAGATGTATGCGGAATACTAAGTGGTGGTATAGGAGCAATAATTGCTATGAAGATTACATCCATTTATAACTTAGATTTTGACTTACAAGTTATAATCAGCGCAATAGTTGCTGCACTTACAATAGGTGGTAAAGCCAAATGCAAATTAATTGCTCAAGAATATAGTTCACAAATTGTAGACAAATTTACTAAAATTATTAATATTTTAAACTTTAGTAAAAAGAATAAATAAAAGCTATTAGTACTTTAAGTTCTAATAGCTTTCTATTTTTCATAAATATTAAAGAAATAAGTTACAAATAGATCTAATATCTCAAGCATTTCTAGATTTCTTAGAGCCTCTGGCTCATCAATATATTTTTTTCCATTACCTTTAAATTCTAAGAATTTTTTATAATCTACAGCAACATATAGCATATCCTCATTAATAGAGAAATTAATAACTCCACCTATTTTAGCATTAAATTCAAGAATTCTTGCCATTATTCCAGCAGATAAAATCCCTCTTACTTCAGCTTGCTCTGTTGAGAATACATCATATACACTATCAAAATCATAATTTGTTATCTTTACTTTTGAATCAGAATCTATCTCTAGTTTTTTATCTATTACCCTATAACTAGTACTTGTCTTTACTGGTAATTTAACATATATAAATACACCATTGAATTTTTCTTCTATATCCTTATCTACTACACCATCATTTTCTTCAATATTTAGTTTCTTAACAATTATTTTAGACAAATTTAAAGAGTATTTTTCTTTATTTATAGCAAATGATTTTTCAACATCTATATTTTTAAAATCTGGTATAATATTTGACCTCTTAAATTCCTCTTCTATCAAATTATCATCTTTTACAATTTGTATATCTTGGAATTTTTCTTTTAGTACAGCTGGAATAATTGTCTCTTCATACACCACATTTTTCTTTTTAAAAGAGAAAATCTTACATACTAAAAAAGCAATTATACCTAAAATACTTATACTAACTATAATAATTGATTCTAAATAAATACCTAATAATGCGGTAATTACAGGCAATAGAACTATGTTATTTAATATTTTAAATTTTCCATTATCAATTTGAAACTTTGTTTTTTGCTCTTTTGTAAGAAGTCTATCAATTTTTCTGTTAAGTTCCATATTTTTCCCCCTAAAATACAGATTACTTTTTTTATGATTATACTATAAAAAATAAATTTATTCTACTTTTTTCAAAATAAATTTATATAATTTGACAAACTGGCAAAAAATCTATATACTATACTAATAAAGGAGGAATTATTATGATTTCTGCACCAAGAGTATCTGATTCATTAGATATACTATATGGATTAAAAGAACACCTTGAGTTAAACGACTCTGTAAAGAATTGTATTATTCAAGATGATACATTAAACGATTTATCATTTGATGAATTGGTAATAGCTAACTGTAAAATAAAAAATGTTTCTTTTGTTGGTTCAAATTTACCAAAAGCAGACTTTAGTGATATTATATTTGAAAACTGTGATTTTACTGGTGTAAATTTAGAAAAATCAACCTTTAAAAGAATTACATTTATTAATTGCAAACTAAACGGCACAATATTAAACAATACTTATCTAGATAATATAAGCTTTGTTGATTGTATAGAAAATGAAATTGTATTTGATGATGCAAGATTTTCAAATACAGAATTTAAAAATTCTTCTTTAAAAGATTCTCTATTTTCAAATATAACTTTTAGAAGTCTTGAATTTACTAATTGTGACTTATCTTCTGCAAACTTTAGTAATACAAGTATGAATGGCCTTGACTTAAGAACTTGTAATATCTCTGGAATTATAACATATGCTAAAGATATAAGGGGTGTTATCCTAACAAGTGAACAAAGCTTGTCTTTTATTCACCTTTTAGGAATAACAATTATTGACGAGTAGTATGGAAGATGAAATAACTTATATTGGTAATTTTGAAGAAGCAGAAGAAACAAAGCAAAATAATAATAATAATAATAAACAAGATAAGAAAAAAATAAAATTTAAAACTAATAGACACAATAAAGATGTAAAAAAATTTATTGCCAATACAAAATCGAGCTTTTTTAATAAAAAGGTAATAGCTTTTTTATTAATCCTGATTTTGCTATACATAGTAAAGCCAATAACTTTTCTAAGAGCTAAATTAGATGAAAAAAGAGAGTATTATGAACAGCTTCAAAGCAATTCTATAACTGATATTGATCTACTTGACTCACTAACTTATGCAACAGGGGCAGAGTATTACAAGAACTGTTGTAACTCTATGGTTTCCCCTGCTGATGGATTAATGACATGTCACTATGATTTTGCTCACAAAGGAATTGACATTGCATGTGATGAATATCAAGGAAATATATATGCTGCAGCAAATGGCTATGTAAAGCATATTGGATACAGTGAGAAATATGGTAATGAAATACTTATTGAGCATCAAATTAATGGTATGACTATATACACATACTATGCAAATCTATCTGTAATTAATGTTACAAATGGTCAATATGTTTACCAAAATCAAGTAATAGCACTAGAAGGAGGAGATTCAGACAAAAAAGCAAGCGTTATGGATACAGAAGGACATCATCTTCATTTTGAGGTAAGAAAAAGTGAAAATCCAAATAGTGGGTTAAATCCAATTATATTTATTAAATAACAAAAGGATGTACCTAAAGTACATCCTTTTTTATCGTAGAGGTTGTTTTAAAAAAATTTATGTCGTTCTGTTAACTACTAGTATTATACTACATAAAATTTAAAAAATCAAGAAAATTATTACTTTTAAAAAAATAAAAGTACTTTTTATAATTTAATGATATAATTATTGTTTTATTCTAAAGTCTAATTGTACTTTTAAATAGTTTATGATATGATTAAAAAAAGGAAGTTGAAAATATGATATTTAAAATTATACTACTATTTATTTTAATTTTAATTAATGGTCTTTTTTCTTCTGCTGAGATGGCACTAGTATCTCTAAATAAATCAGAGTTATTAGAAGATGCTAAAAAAAAGAATAAAAAAGCAATAAAAATACATAAAATGATGGAGAATTCAGGAGATGTACTTGCTGTAATTCAGATTTGTATAACTGTTGTAGGATTTTTATCAAGTGCTTTTGCAGCTGAGACATTTGCAGAATATATTGTTGAATTGATTGCCCCTTCAGTAAGTATTTCTGTTGAAATATTAGAGCCATTAATTATCGTTTTAGTAACACTTATTCTTTCATACTTTACATTAGTACTTGGTGAACTTGTACCTAAAAAAATTGCACTATCAAACCCTAAAAAGATTGCATATAAAACAATAAATATAATATCAGTATTAAAAGTATTATTCTATCCTATTGTTAGACTTCTTAGTGCATCAACAAATCTAGTATGTAAGATCTTAAGAATAAAAGCAGAAAGTGAAGACAAATTAACTGAAAATGAGATAATTTCTATTATTTCTAAAGGTAGACGTGAGGGCATCATAGATTTAAATGAGGAAGAATTACTGCTAAGAGTATTTAAATTTGATGATACTACTGCAAGAAAAGTAATGACAGTAAGAGAAAAAATAGTTGCTGTTGATACATATATAAGCGAAAAAGCATTACTTAATGTAATTAAAAACTGTAGGTTTTCAAGAATACCAGTATACAAAGACAAAATGGATAATGTAGTAGGTATTCTTCTTGTAAAAGATCTACTAATACAGCACTCAACAGGTGCCAAACTAGATTTTAAATCAATAATGCATAAACCGCTATTTGTAAATGCTGATGATAAAATAGATGATGTATTTAGAAAAATGCAAGAAGAAAAAAGTCCAATGGCTATTGTAAAAGAAGAAAATAAAGTTATAGGACTAATAACTTTTGATGACGCAGTAGAAGAAATAGTTGGTAATTTAAACGACGAATATAGTCAATAAAAAGGCAAACTCAAGTTTGCCTTTTTTATTTTTATCATAATTTTAGAATTTATCTTTTTCTTCTTATTATTGTACCAGACACTAAATCATATGGGATTTTTATTTTTACCTGCTGTCCTTTAATTCCCGGATTAATTGTGTCTATTGGTTTATCATTTTTTATATCATATAATTCTTCTATATTAAACGCACATTCATCTATAGAGTTTGGCAATAATATTTCAAGTCTATCTCCTATAGATAACTTGTTTTTTATTTCAACTCTATATATATTATCAGCTTCTTTTTCAATTACTCTTGCACCATACTCGTATTCAAGATTTTCGCTTTTGCCATCAAAATCATGAATATCCTGATTTTTATCATCTGAGAAATAGAATTCTGATAAACCTCTTGTTTTAACTTTTTCAAGCTCTTTTAAATATTTACTTGCATCATACTCTTTCTCTCTACCCTCTGATTTAAGTTTTTCATAGTCATCTATAGCATTTCTATATGCTCTAACAACTGTTGCTAAATAATAGTCTGTTTTAAGTCTTCCCTCTATTTTTAAACTATCTACTCCCATATCTATTATTGTAGGAATCTGGCGAATTAAACACATATCTTTAGATGAAAAAAGATATGTTCCCTTTTCATCATAATCAATATTTATTTTACTTCCTGGATTATTTACTTCCTCTGCTGTTATTTTATATTGCCATCTACAAGGCTGTGCACAGTCTCCCTGATTTGCACATCTATTTGCAAGATACTTACTTAAGTAGCATCTTCCTGAATATGCATAGCATATTGCACCATGAATAAACATTTCTACTTCTAAATCGTCAGGCTTATTATCCATAATATACTTTATTCTATCTTTACTTAGCTCTCTAGAAAGAATAACTCTTTTTGCACCAAAATTTCTCCAAAACTCTGCCGTATGCAAACTTACAGTATTTGCTTGAGTACTGATATGTATATCTATCTCTGGAGCTCTTTCCTTTATTAGCATAATTATTCCTGGATCACTTGCAATAATAGCATCAGCTTTTACTCTTTTTAATATTTCTATTTGATTTTCAATTTCTTCATAATCACTATCATTTGCATATATATTTAGAGCAACATAAACTTTTTTTCCTATGCTATGTGCATACTTTATTGTCTCTTCTAAAGTATCATCATTTAACTCTGCTCTTGATCTTAAAGATAGCTTTGAAGTACCTGCATATACAGCGTCTGCTCCATACATAAATGCAATTTTAGCTTTTTCTAAACTCCCTGCTGGAGCTAATAATTCTACTTTTTTCATAATATTTCCTTTCAAAAAACAAATTTCACATATCAATTATACAATAGTTGCTTCAAATTGTAAAGATTTATTATGTTATTAAGATAATTAAAAAGCAGTAATTTATTCGTATTTTATAAATTACTGCTTCTATATATTTTAATTTATTATTCTTTCTATAAAATAAAAATATAGATTTATTATCTCGGTTGCTGGAACTATAAAAACAATTAAAGTACTAATTACTATAAATGGTCCAAATGGTATATATACATTTTTTATTGCTTTTATTTTTTTACTTACTAAATATATTAAGCTAAAGATTGCTGAAATAAAGATACTTAATATCATAATAACTATTATACTTTTATATCCTAGATATAACCCAATAGATGCTAGAAGCTTCATATCTCCATATCCAAATCCATCGCTTTTTGTGACTAATTTAAAAATATAATCAATTACAAATAGGGTTACACCTCCTATAATAAATCCCAATATAGAACTTATTAAATTCTCACTACTATAATTATATATTAAGTTTATTATAGCTGAAAGTATAATAACTATACTTGATGTATCTGGAATAATCATATATTTTATATCTGTTATAAAAGCAAGTATTAGCGCAGTTATACATGGAACAATAGTTACTATAGATATCCAAGAAAAATTATTTACAATAATCTTATATAGTATAAAAAATATAATTACATACTTTAAATCTATGTTTTCTATCTTAAATTTTTTTAAATACTCTTTTATGCTAAAATCTCTAGCTTCTTTTTTTATTACAAGCTTATAGAAATTTGATATTAAAATACTTGATATAATTGATAAAATAATAAATATAACTATACTTTGCATTTTTCTGAATTTTCTTCCTTATGATAATAATGTTTTAAAATTAATTTTTCTGCTGGTCGTTTAAACCTAACAATAAATTTCTCTTTCCTATTTATTCTTTTAACAAGTACTGTCTTTATATTAAATTTATTTCCACCATATATATCAGTAAAAAGTTGGTCTCCTATCATCATAATCTCCCTTTTACTAATTTCTGGAAAACTATCACATACTCTTTTAAATCCCTTTGAAAAAGGCTTTGCAGCTTTATAAAAATATTTAACTCCAAGCTCTTTTGATACTTTTTTTACTTTTTCCTCTGAAAAAGAATTACTTACTATATATAGTTTTACATCTTTAGATTTTATCATTTTTATCCATTTTTTTAGACTTTTTGTTGATTTTCCCTTAAAATCTATTAATGTATTGTCCATATCCATAAGTATAAGTCTGATTCCCTCTTTTGATATCAACTCATATGGAATATCTTCTACTTTTTCAAATATATAATCAGGATAAAAGTTCTTTAAAATTGAGTTTTTCTTTGTCTCTTTAGTTTTAGTCATATTATCTCCTTACTAGTCATATACCTACTAATTTATATTTATATATTACTATAATTATACTTTTTTTGCAATAAAAATGATTTTTTTAGACAAATTAAAAATATAATAAATCACAAAATTAAAAATCGCACTTTAAATTTAAATTCAAATATGATATACTAGTTATCGTATTTTAATAATAAAGGTGGGATAAATATGGAAAAAGAAATGACTGTTTATGAAGACCTTAAATGGAGAGGTCTAATAAAAGACTTAAGTAGTGAAGACTTAATCGATAAATTAAATAATGAGAGTCTTACATTCTATTTAGGTACAGATCCAACTGCAGATAGTCTACATATTGGTCACTATTCTACATTCCTTGTAGCTAAAAGACTACAAAAAGCAGGTCATAAGCCTATACTTTTAGTTGGTGGAGCTACAGGACTTGTTGGAGATCCTAGAGGAACAGGAGAAAGAGAAAAAGCAGACGCTAAAGTTATCGAAAGTAACTTTACTAAACTAAAAGCACAAGTTGAAGGATTATTTGGAATTAAGTGTGTAAATAACTATGATTGGTTTAAAAATGTTAACTATATAGACTTTTTAAGAGACTATGGTAAATATATAAATGTAAATTATATGATAAATAAAGATTTAGTTAAAAGACAACTAGATATTGGAATATCATATGCTGAGTTTTCATACATGTTAATTCAAGGTGTAGATTATAAGTATCTTCACGACAACTACGGTGTAACATTACAAATTGGTGGCTCAGATCAATGGGGTAACTTAACAACAGGAATAGAGATAATTCGTAAATTAACTGGTGAAGAAGTATATGCTTTTTCTATTCCTCTTGCAACAGATTCTCAAGGTAAAAAAATGGGAAAATCTGAAGGAAATGCAGTATGGCTTGATATTAATAAAACTTCTTCATATGAGCTATATCAATATTTAATAAACTTAGAAGACTCTATGATGGAAACATATTTAAAAAGATTTACTTTTCTTTCTAAGTCAGAAATTGAAGATATAATGAAAAGACACAATGAAACACCAGAAAAAAGAATTGCTCAAGAAGCACTTGCTCACGAAGTAATTAGAGATATACATGGTGAGGATGAATATAATAAAGCTGTTGAGATAAGTAGAGCTTTGTTTAGTGGTGATATAAAGAAAATTCCTTCTGATCAAGTAGGGAAAATATTTTCTAAAGTAGATCATATAGACATAGCAGAAGATCAAAATGTTGTAGATTTCTTAGCAAATAATAAAATATGCTCAAGTAAAAGAGAAGCAAGAGAATTTATAAATTCTGGTAGCATTACTATAAATGGAGATAAAATTACAGACTTAGATGCTACTATAACTAGAGAAATTGCTTTAGATAATAAATATGTTGTAATACGTAAAGGTAAAAAGAAATATTTCTTAGGAGAATTTGTAAATGACTAATACAAAAAATAAGATATACACCTTAGGTGAGGAAATTTCCAATTCCATAACACATGGAATTGGTTCTTTATTATCTATTGCTGCTCTTGTTTTAATGGTAGTTGTTGCAGCTTCACATCATAGTGCAATTTCAGTTGTAACATCTGCAATCTTTGGCTCCTCTTTAATAATTCTTTACACAATGTCCACACTATATCATGCAATATCTAATGAAAAAGCCAAAAAAGTATTTAAAGTATTTGATCATGTATCAATTTACTGGCTAATTGCTGGAACTTATACACCTTTTACACTAGTTGCATTAAGGAGTATAAATCCTGCTAAAGCGTGGATTGTTTTTTCTATAGTATGGGCTATTGCTTTAATTGGAACTATAACTTATGCAGTATTTAAAAATAAATTCAAAATTTTAAATGTAGTATCATACATAATAATGGGTTGGGTTGTTCTAATAGCCCTACCAGAAATTATAGAATATTTTAGAATAAATGACTCAATGCCTGGTCTATATTTGCTTGCATCTGGTGGTATAGCATATACATTTGGAATAATATTTTATGCACTACAAAAGAAATTTAAATATTCACATTCAATTTGGCATATATTTGTTCTACTGGGTTCAATACTACAATTTTTCTCAGTTATACTATATGTAATTTAATAACCTAAAAAATTTTAGGTTATTTTTTTACTTTTTTTAAAATAAAAACTTTACTACTAATTATATTTATGATATAATACCAAATGTAATGGCCCCTTGGTCAAGAGGTTAAGACGCGACCCTCTCAAGGTCGAATCATGGGTTCGATTCCCGTAGGGGTCACCATTATAATTATTAAAAGTGTTGACTCGTCAGCACTTTTTTTTTATACAGGAGGTTATTGTTTATGGGAATTTATACAACAAAAGAAAGGGTAATTGTTGAAGACATTGGCAAAGACTTTAAAATGAACAATAGAAGCTTTTTAAGGATACTTCAAGAAGCTGCAAATAGAGCAAGTACTGATGTAGGATACGGTATAGCTGATATAGAGAAAAACAAAACTTCATGGGTTTTATTATATTGGAGAATAAAAATACTAAAAAGAGCTAGATATAATGATGAGCTTACTATACAAACTTGGGCAAGTTTTACAAAAAATATATATTCAATAAGAAGTTTTAAAGTATACTTAGGTGATAAGTTAATTGCAATAGCAGACTCAAAGTGGGTTTTTGTTGATGCATATAAGCACTCTATCTTAAAAATACCAGATGACATTATGAAAACATATGGGAAAGTTGAAGATAGAGTATTTAAAGATGAATTTAAAGATAAATTCAAATTTTCTGATGATCTAAAAGAAGATTTTTCATATAAAACAATGAGAAGAGACTTAGATGTAAATCATCATGTAAACAATATAGCCTATCTAGATATTGCAAGTGAGCTACTTTCTGAAGAATTGCTTTTAAATGCTACAGAAATTGCTGTTATATATAAAAAAGAGATTGCATATGGAGATACTGTCTCA
>CALXAR010000033.1 GCA_944386345.1 uncultured Clostridia bacterium | reverse complement strand
TTTGACACTTCTTTTTTGAAAAAATAAAGTACTATAAACTTTTATTGTTTATAGTACTTTTAAAAATTTGAGGTTACGAATGAATTATAAAATTCATTCTGATTAAAATTTATTGATATAAACTTGTCTATATTATAGCATACTTTTTACCAAATGGAATACATTTTGTCGAAAGTAACATTATTTTCGATATTTTGTAACATTTTTGTAAAATTGCTATTTTCTCTTATTTACTTTATTGTCTTCTAAATCCTCTATTTTCTTAGCTTCAACGTTAACAAGTTTTCTTTTTTCTTTCTTATTTTTGCTCTTTAGCTTATTAATCATTTCAGTAGTAATCATATTAGAATAATCAGATTTTTCTATTTCTTCTTTTCTTTTTATCTTCATTGTAGTTGTTTTTATAAAGTCATCTTTTTTAATTTCAAGCTCTTTTATTACTTTATATGTAGAAATCATTCTATTTATCTTTTTTATTTCTCCAGAAATAATGCTATAAAGTTTTTCATCTGAAGGCATATTATCTTTAAATCTACACTCTAACTCCTCTTTATCTATTGTAACCCTTGCAGCAATTATAACGTCCTTAGATGTTTTTGATTTTGTTTTACCATATACCATTGACTCACCAATTAATGGCAATTTATTTAATAAGTTCTCTAGCTCTTCTGGGAATATATTTTTTCCATTTGCAGTTACAATAACGTTTTTCTCTCTACCAGTAATAACTAGATTTCCTCTTAAATCAAAGTATCCTAAGTCTCCAGTATGAAACCATCCATGCTTTAAAGCTTTTTTTGTAGCCTCTTCATCATTGTAGTATCCCAGCATAACGTTATCACCTTTTACCATGATTTCTCCAATGTTGCTGTTTTCATTTTCATTTTTGCTTAAATCAATACGAATTTCAACACCTTCAACCGCTTTTCCAACAGTACCAGGAGCATGAAGTGTTAAAGTTGTACCAGATACTAAAGGAGATGTCTCTGTCAAGCCATAGCCTTGTAAAAATTTAAATCCATATCCTTCCATTTTAGTTATTAGCTCTGCATCTAAAGGTGCTGCGCCACAAAATAGATATTTTAAATTTCCACCAAATTTTTCATGAATACTAGAAAAGATTTTTCTTCTAAAATCAAGTCCAAATTTACTAAGTCCATTTGCAACCTTTTTTACTGCTCTAATTGTAGCCTCTTTACCAGTCTCCTTTATTCCCTTTTCAATCACCTTATTTACTCTTTCAATAAGTGCTGGAACAGCAAGAACAAAATCTGGCTTAATAACATTAATGTCTTTTGCAAAATATTTTAATCCTTGACATATGCCTATAGTTCCACCAGCAGCTGTCATAAACAAATAACCTAAAGTAAATTCATATGTATGATGAAGTGGTAGCACAGAAAAGCATGTATAATCTCCAAATGTTGGAACAACACAAGAACAAGAATAGATATTTGAGCATAAATTTTTATGTGATAGCATTACACCTTTTGATTTATCTGACGTACCTGATGTAAATAATAGTACACTAAAAGCCTCTCTATCAATTTGTGCATTTAAATACTCCTCATTTCCTTCATTTATCTCATCTAAACCAATCTCTGCAATTCTATCTAAAGAATATGATACATCATCAGACTCTCTTTTATTCATATCAATGTATACCATATCACTAGGCAAATCTTTTTTTATACTCTCAATTAAATCTTTCTTTCTAGAAGAATATATAATACCCTTTGCACCGCTTCTATTAAGTAAATTTAATATCTCGTTTTCTGGCAACTCTTTATCAAGTGGAACAATAATTCCTACACCACATACAACTGCCATATATGATATATACCATCTTGAAGAATTTTCTCCAATTACTGCTATTTTTTCTCCTTTAAGCTTTAAATTATTTAATAAATATGTTCCAAGTCCATTTATTTTATTTTTTACTTCTTTATATTTTATATGATTAAATTCCTTGCTATTTGAATCTTTTTCAATAAAAGCTGTTTTATCTGGAAACAGATCAAATCTAATATTTACGATATCTTTTAAAGAATTTAAATTTTTTAATTCCTCCAAAGTATCACCCCCATAACTTACATATTTATTATATATTTTGATAAAATAAAAGTCAATAAAACAAACCAATTATACACAATATACACACATTCTGACAATTTTTTATATTAAAAATTATATTATTTACAATTATGTAAAATCATGGTATAATATTAGTATAAATATGTATGTATTTGCATGCATATATAAATTTTGTTAAAGGAAGTTTAATAATAACCTTGGTTATGAAAGACTTCCTTTTTAATATATATTTTTTGCTGAAAAAAAAAGAATTAAAAAGGAGGAATTAAAAGATGGCAAAAGAAAGAAAAAATATTAGAAGTAGAAAAAGAATTAAGAAAGGACGTGTAGTTTGCTTGATATTGTTCCTAGCTTGGCTAGGATTTGGAATAGTGTTTTTTACAAAAACATTAGTTCCTAGTGTAAATATGTTCCTATTAGAGGACAATTACACTTATATAAATGAAAACTATAGTCCTAGCAACTGGGAGGCAAAGGATGAGGCTTACAACTCTTACAACGACTATGTAAATAGCTTAATTAAGAGTGATGACAAAGTTGTCTCATTCTACGCTTCTCAAGGAGCATTAGGCAAGATGGCTTTAAACATCATTGCATTTGCTCCAATTGGAATCACTATTCTCTTTATTTTAGAGAATAGTGATTCTACAAAATCTACTTCTAAGAAAAAATACAAAGTAGCTCGAGCATAATGCTTAGCTACTTTTTTATTTTACATAAATATTGACTTTTTATGTAAATAATGGTATAATATAATTGTATTAAGTTTTAATTGTGAGAAGTTTAATAATGGTCTCAAAAATGCCATTATTAAGCTTCTCCTTTTTTGCCAGAACTTAGTATATAATATTAAAATAAAGAATAAAAAGGAGGAATAAAAATGGCAAAAGTAAAAAATAATGATGTAGAAAAAAATGTAAAGAAGGAGAACTTCTTTAAACGGGTAGGTAAATTTTTGAAAAAGAAAAGTGAAGATGCGAGAAAAGCGACTTTGTTGCTTTTCGTAATGATACTTCTGAGTATTATTACAGGCATCTTTGGTGCTTACTTATATTCTCCTGCAAAGGAGATAAGTGTTGCTGAGTCAACATTCGTATCTGAGACTCAAAAGGTCTTTGATTATGAAAAAGACTCTGAAGAAAGAGCTTCTCAGCAAAGCAAAGCTGAAGAAGCTTATGCAACATATGCAGAAGTTATGGATGAATACAATAGTAGCGACAATCCAGTAGTATCTGGATACGCTGGTATCCATTCTAGCTTTCTAAAGATAGCAATTTGGATTGCTATCATATTACCATTCTTGGCAATTGCAATAATGTTCATTGGACAACCAGTGAATTTCTTATTCGCAATTATCAACATGGTAATTGTAGTACCTGTTACCGCAATTGTCTACTTATTTAACAGTCTTAGAACTGAAAAGAAAGTAGATAAAAAGCCAACCCGTTCTAATCGTTCTACATCTCCAAGAAAAATCGAAGTTGTTGAAGGTTAATTAACCTTATAGCTTCGTCCCCTAGAATTTATTTCTAGGGGTTATTTTTTTATACAGATCACGAAAACAAGATTTTTGAAACCCTTATTTATCACGAAAACGAGATTTTTTGCTATTTTAATAAAAAAATACACCATAAAAGCATATATTTATAGTGTATTTTTATTTATATATTTTATTCTTCTATATCTTTTTCATAGAACTCTTCGTCTACATCGTCCTCATCTATATCTTTATCAAACTCTTTTATTGTCTTTGATTTTACTTTTGTTTTATTTTCGTTTTTATCCATTTTTTTATTTATTAGCGACTCGATTTTATTTATTATGTCTGGTATCATATCGACTGCCCTATCTACTACATTAATACCATCTACATTAAGTACTTTTGCAATTCCATCTTTTATTACTAAAAAGCCAACTGGAGAAATCTTTACTCCTGCACCAGATCCACCACCAAAAGGTAATTTAGCATTCTCACTATATTTAGATAACTTATTTGTATTAAACTCACTTCCCCCTGCAGCAAATCCAAAGCATACTTTAGATAAAGGAATAATAGTTGTGTTGTCTGGTGTAACAATGCTTTCTCCTATTATAGTATTAACATCTACCATACTTTCTATCGAAGTCATTGAAGTTATCATTAGAGATTCTATTGGATGTTTTGTTTCCATTTTTTATACCACCTTTCAAAATCAAAAATATAATTTTTATTATACTGATTATATTTTTTACTATTGAGACATGAATTATACTATTTATTCTTAAATATATTACTTTTTTAGATATAAAAGTCTGATAGCTAATGTTATTTAAATTTATATTTTTGTTATTTAATAATAGTAGTATTGGCAAAATGCTATTAATTACTGCTATTAAATATGCATTAATAATTGGGTCTTTAAAGTTTATCCCAAGCTCCATATTAAGTCTACTAATTTTAATAGTTTTTAGTATATCCATAGCTATTTTGGCAATCTCTTCTTTTTCAAGTGATTTTAATATTTGTTTTACAATCATATATATAGTATTATTTATTTTATTTTTTGATTTATCATCTGTGTGCACTTTTCTATCTAGCTTTATCTTTTTTACTCTTATTATATTAAATATGTATATAGATATATAGTTTATATTCTCTATTACATTTGCCTCTTTATTTTCCTCTAGATATTTTATTTTAATTTTCACTTATTCTTTCACCATAAATATTATGTGTAATATTTAAAATTATATATTTTCTTTTTGACAAGCTTTACAAAATTTAGTATAATCTTAACTGATTGGAGGTATGGTAATATGACTCTCATATTTGGAGACAGTTTATATTACAATCTAATATTTTTTATAACCGTATCAGTTATATTTACGTGGCTTATAACTCAAGTATTTAAGGTGTTTTTAAAATGTTGGATTGGTAAGAAATTTTCATTTCGAATGTTTTTAGCAGATGGAGATTTTCCATCAACGCATACTGCAATAGTTACATGTGGTGTTATACTAATCCTATTTTTAAATGCATGCACATTTTATGAAACCGATATGTCTGTAGTCTCACAGTTTAACAGTGCAAAAGACTTTTTAATCATGCTAACACTTGCTTCAATTGTTGTTCGTGATGCGATGGGGCAAAGACACAGACAAGACAATACAAACAGGAACTTAAAAAACTTAAAAGACTATGTAAAAGAGATCGGTGTAGAAAAAAATGTAATAGAGCATATTGATGCAACATTTGAGTCAATAGATAATGAAGCAATAAAAAGAGTAGGACACCTAAAACATGAAGTATATGGTGGTATGGTTCTTGGTGCTTTATGTGCATTATATCCTATTATATTTTTCTTTAAAAGGTATGATTGGTTACTAGTAGCAATAATATTTACTCTAATCTACTTTGTTGGAATTGTGGCATTTTTAAAACTAAAACCAGTTGTACAGAAAAAAATGACTTACAGAAGAAAAAGAAAATGGAATATAAAAAAATAGAATGCGTGAAATTTCACGCATTCTTATTTTTATTATATAAAATTATATATAATCTATATTATTTAAATTGATTTTCTTTTTTTATTTTCTATTTTTTAACAAGCTGAGTCTCTCCAAGCATTACAGTTCCATTTTCCTCATCATAATCAAGTGTTATTCTTGCTGTTCCATTTACATCATCAGCATTTACATTGTTTATACTTATTACTTGATTATTAAACATTAGAGCTATTTCTCCTTCTTCTAAATTGTATTCTCCTGCATAAGTTGTAGAAGAATTAGTATCTGACTCTACTAGTATAAAATATCTTTCTACATCATCTGAAGAATTTCTATCTTCTGCATCAACTAAAATTAGTAAATACTTATTATCCTCGCTTACAAAATATGTTGTTTTATTTTTACCATTTTCTTCATTTTGCTCATCTAACTCTATATGCTTTTCTTCAAGTAGATCTGTTAAATTTGCTATCTGATCATTTAAAGCATTTGATATAAGTCTATTTTTCATATAGTTAACTCCAAAAAATATAGATAAAGCGATTAAAAATAATATTATAACAAGTAATATTATTAATGTTATTTTACTTTTCATAAACATCTCTCCTTTATTAATTTTACCACGATCTTCCTCCGCCACCGCCGGCGCCTCCGCCTGAGTGACCGCCACCAGAAGAAGATCCTCCTCCACTAGAAGAGCTAGGAGAAGAGCTCATAGCACTATTAGTAGAAGAAAATGCATTATTTATAGAGCTACCAAATGTAGCAACATTAAATGCTGTGGCCGAACCATACCATGTTGGTGGCTCAACATTAATAACTTCAAATTTAGAAATCCATTCCTTAGATACACCTAGTACATATGTATATGGTAGTATGTCATAAAAATATGTTGGATTATCATTTACTAGTTGCTCTAATTCATCTTTCCTTGCATTTTCTAAAAATCTCTTAAATCCATTTATTTTTCCTAAAATCTCTCTACCATATTGAGTCCTTGATGTCATTATATTTTTTAGCATAGATAATACAATAACTGTCACAATACCTATTCCAATTACTATATAGTCTTCAGCATATAATCTTCCAAAGTCAAACAAGAAAAATCTTAAAAATACTGACATCATACTAAATATAACAATACAAAGAATTACACCAGTTATAATCGAGGTGATTTTTTTACTTGTAAAACATGAGATTATTGATTTTATTACCATATACATCATATACATAAATAAAATTGGAAATAAAATAACTGGAAACATTGGTAAACTTACAGCATAAACATAGTATAGTGATATAACAAAAAATGTTATGGCTATGAAGATGCTAGTAATTTTTTGGGCCTTAGAGGACAACTTATCAAGTATCTTATCTTTATTTTTCTTACTATTTATATTTCTTGCTATTCTATTTTGTGTTGTATAGAAAGAGTATTTTAAATCACTTAGTGTTACCTCATCACCCTTTTTAAATAATCCATTAAAAAATATTCTCTCATTTTCATTATCGCCATCATATTCTTTAAGTTTAGTAATCTTAAAGCTTTGAGTATTAAAAATTTGATTTGTATCCTCAAATTCATCTATTTTTAGATATCCTTTATTTGCAAGATATATTAGTAGTGATGTAATATCTTCACTAGTAACATATGCTTTTTGTGCAAATCCTATCTCAAGACTATTTAAATTATCTGGTGGATAGAATTCCACTGTTTCTACTAATGGTTTATCTTTTCCAAATTTAAACCACATAATAACTGTTGCTACTATTACTAAAACAAATATTGCTATACATCCCAATTGATAATAATAATCATAATCTACAAGCTCACTAAAATATCCTTCTGGCAACTCTAGTCTAACAGTAAATGCATTAGAAGGCTCTAGTATTTCATTTAATCTTCCTGTAACTATATTTCCATTTACCTCATACTCAACATTTCCTGTTAAGTCTTCATTTACTCTTCCATATGTAAAGCCTAGCTTTGACTCATCAAACTCCTTTGGCATAGCAATACTAAAAGTAACGTTATCTATTGTTGTATCCCAGTCTGGTCCTATTATATTATAATATAGTTCATCATATTCTTTTATATTACGAATGTTATACTTATAGTCATACTCTATAACATATGTTTTCTCACCAGTAATAGTTCTGCTTGGATCTCCAATAGTAAGCTCTAGTAAATAACTTCCATCAGTAGTTGTAGATTTTGAATATTTCTCATTTATACTAATATTTGATACTTTAGCTGTGTAATTACTTTGATTTCCGTCATCTCTACTTAAAGTTCCTCTAAGTGGTATTGTTCGTATAATACCATGTTTTGAGGTATTAAAATATGCTGTAATTGTCTCTTTTACATGCAAAGAATTATCTTCTGCTACTGTAATATCTACATTATATGCTGTAATTTCATAAGGATTATCATAGCTATCTGCATATATGTATGAGGCAGAAACAATAATTACTATAGCTAAAACAAACCCTAATATACTCTTTAGCTTTTTAATATACTTATTTGTTTTTTTCTTTTTTGCATAACTAAATACTGCCATAAAAACTCACCTCCAATCTATAAACTAATCTTAACATTATCTTTTTCTTCTGTTTTTGCTTCAAACATATCTTTCGGCTTACGGCCAAAAATTTTTGCCGCAATATTATTTGGGAACTTTAATATTGCAATATTATAATTTTTTACAGTACCATTATAATATTTTCTAGAATTTTCAATATCATTTTCAATTTGAATTAATTGCTCACTAAGTCTCATAAAATTTTCATTTGCTTTTAACTGTGGATATGATTCTGCAAGAAGTATTAGCTTTGATGCTCTTGATGAGATTTTATCTCCATTTTCTACTTTTTCTTTGCTGTTCATCTTATCATATACATTATTTCTTAGTTTTACTATCTCTTCTAATGTATTTTTTTCATGCTCTGCATATCCTTTTACACATTCTACCAAATTAGGTATTAGATCCCATCTTTTTTTAAGATAAACATCCATTGTAGAAAAAGCTTCTGTAACCATATTTTCTAAATTAACAAACTTATTATACATAATTACAAAAAACAAAAGTATAACTACTATAACAATAATTCCTATTACAATACCTATCATTTTTCCTCCTATAATTGTTTAAATTTCAATTATAAAATAACACTTATTTAGAAGAAAGTAAATATTCTAGTATTTGTGCTAAAATCTAAAAAAATATATAAATGCAACTCATTTATATATTTCTTACTTTTTAGTATTTATTATATTTCATATTTATTTCAAACATCAAAAAAAGCCTTGTAACAATACGTTACAAAGCTTTTTAATTATTCACTATATTCTAGTTGATAGCCTTCTATTTCAATAAAGTCTCCTTGAGAAATTCCCATCTCTTTTAGCTTATCCATAACTCCAATTTGCTTTAAGATTTTTTGCATATATTGTCTTGACTCAACATCAAAAATATTAACTTTACTCATTAATCTTTCAATTGGAGCTCCAGATATAATATAGTATTTGCCATCTTTTCTATCCTCTGTTTGAATATTCCATTCTTGATCTACAAGCTCATCTTCAATTCCATACATCTCATCTACTTCTACAATATCTTCTTTTGGAATACTCTTTAATTCCTCTGCCACATATTCAATAAGCTCATCTACACCTTGTCTTGTAGCAGCAGAAATTTTAAATAGTTTCAAATCATTTTTCTTACACATATCTTCAATTTCTTTTATTAAGGCCTCATCATTTGCAACATCCATCTTGTTTGCTACTACAATTTGTTTTTTAGATGCAAGTATTTTACTATAGCTTTTTAACTCATTATTTATCATATTAAAATCATCAACAGGGTCTCTTCCTTCTGTTGCAGCAGCATCTAAGACATGTAGTAGTAGCCTTGTTCTTTCAACATGCTTTAAAAACTGTATTCCAAGTCCTACTCCCTCACTTGCTCCTTCAATAATTCCTGGAATGTCCGCCATAACAAAAGGCTCTCCATTTTTAGGATTTACAACTCCAAGAGCAGGATCTAATGTTGTAAAATGATAATTTGCAATTTTAGGTTTTGCAGATGACACCATTGAAATTAATGTAGATTTTCCAACATTTGGGAATCCTACAAGTCCAACATCAGCAAGCATTTTAAGCTCAAGTTCTAGGTTCTTTTGAGCACCTTTTCTGCCTTGCTCTGCAAAATTTGGAACTTGTCTTGTAGGAGTAGCAAAATGTGCATTTCCTCTTCCTCCTCTTCCTCCTCTTGCAATTAAGAACTCTTGTCCATCTTCTGAAAGATCTGCAACAACTACATTTTTATCTACATCTCTAACAATTGTTCCTTTAGGGACAGGGATATAAAGAGCCTTGCCTGATTTTCCAATCTTTCTTGCTCCCTCTCCTCTTTTTCCATCTTCTGCCTTAAACTTTTTTTTGTATTTAAAATCTAAAAGTGTACTAGTGTTAGAGTCTACTTTAAAGTATACATCTCCACCTTTTCCACCATCACCACCGTCTGGTCCTCCAGCAGCAATATATTTTTCTCTTCTAAAACTTACTGCACCGTCTCCGCCATCTCCTGCTTTTACAGAGATTTTAACGTAATCTATAACCATTATTTTTTTCTCCTATTCTTCAAAATAATTTATATTTATTGCTTTTTTTACTCTAGCTATTGTATCCATAGCCTTATATCTAGCTTTTTTTGTTCCTTCTTTTAATATCATATCCACTTTTTCAGGATGCTCTTCATAATATTTTCTTTTCTCTTTAATAGGTTTTAAAAACTCAACTATGTTTTTAATTAGTTCCTTTTTGCAATTTATACATCCTCTTGCACCAGCTTTACACTCTGATGTAATAGTATCTAAGTTATTCTGACTAACTAATTTATGATAGTAATGTACCATGCAAACTTCAGGATCTGCAGGATCATCTTTGTGAATCTTCTTTGGATCTGTTTTTGCTTCCATTACTTTTTTAGAAATAGTTGCCTCATCATCTACTAAAAATATTGCATTTCCTAGACTTTTTCCCATTTTATCGTTTCCATCAAGACCTTTAAGCCTTGGGATATTTGATAGCATATGTTGTGGCTCTTTTAAAGTCTCTCCATAAATAGAGTTAAATTTTCTAACAATTTCTCTTGTCTGCTCAATTAGTGGCAATTGATCATCACCTACAGGAATTAGAGTTCCATCTAAAGCAGTTATGTCTGCAGCTTGACTTACAGGATATCCTAAAAATCCATATGTAACACTTTCTCCACTTTGACCAAATAATTCTTTCTTTTGTGCAATCTCAGTTTTTATAGTTGGATTTCTCTCTAGTCTTGAAACTGTTACTAGATTTGAATAATATATAGTAAGCTCCGCTATTTCTGGAATCATAGATTGTATAAATAGTGTAGCTTTATTAGGATCTATTCCACACGCAAGTAAATCCAAAGCAAGCTCTCTAACGTTTTTTCTAACTTTTTCTGGATTATTAAAATTATCTGTTAACGCTTGAACGTCTGCAATTTCTATGTACTCATTATACTCATCTTGTAATTTTACCCAGTTGCCTACTGCTCCAAAAAAATGTCCCAAATGTAGATTTCCAGTAGGTCTAATACCTGTTAAAATAATTTTCTTTTCTTCCATAATTTTTTCACCTCACGTTACTTGCATATTATACAATAAATATGATAAAAAATCTATAAAAATAATAAATTTTATTTAAATTATGTATACTTTAAGTATATTACACTATTAATTAAAGCATTCTTCTTGACTTATACATTATCCCAATATATAATATGGGTGTATAAAAAATATATGTAAAATAATAATTATTATTTTAGGTTTTTAAATATTATTATTTTATGTATTAAATTATTAAAAAGGAGGAATTTTTTTATGAAAAGAAGAAATAAAGCTCAGATGTACTTAGACGTCTTAGCTTTGCACAAAGAGGTTACAGGCTCTTGTATTCTATGTACTGTTAGGTTTCCAAATGGAGAGAAAGTTAAATTTATTGTAGATTGTGGACTATTTCAAGAAGAAAAGTATCATCATTTAAACTATAGTTTTCCTTTTGATCCAAGTGAGTATGATTTCCTACTTGTAACTCATACGCATATTGACCATATTGGTAGAATTCCTAAACTATATAAAGAAGGCTTTAAAGGAAAAACCTATACAAGTAATTTAGCAGTAGAACTAATGTCTGCAGCATTAAATAATACAGCTGAAATACTAACCTCAAGTGTACAAAAAAATTCAAGAAAAAAAGCAATAGTGGTAGACTCATCAATTCCACTTTTTGATTCATCAAAACCACTATATGAAGTAGATGACGTCTCACTTGCAATGCAAAATGTTATAGGTAAAGAGTATAACCAAACATTCAAAGTACACGAGCATATTAGCGTTACATTACTAAAAAATGGTCACACTCTTGGCTCATCATGTATTCTTGTAAAAATAACCTATAAAGGACAAGATCCAATATATGCGCTATTTACAGGAGATTACTCACCAGAGAATATGTTTTTTGATGTAAATGATATACCAAGTTATATTAAACAACTACCAATTACTGTTGTTACCGAATCAACTTATGGTATGACAAGCAAAAAAACAATAAATCATGTATTTGATGAGTTAGTGCTAGAATCAGTAAAAAATAATGAAACACTAATAATAACACTATTTGCTTTTGGAAGAATGCAAGAAGTAAAATACAAACTCTTAGAATTGCAAAAGAAAAATCTTCTTAATAAAGATATTAAAATATATTGTGATGGAAAACTATCCTTTAAATATGATGATATTTTCCTATCACATATTGATAAGCTAAAAATAAGCAACTTTCTTCCTAAAAATATTTTCAAGATAAATGGCTATGAGGAAAGATTAAATTTGCTCTCTGACAGAAATTGCAAAATAATCTTAACTACATCAGGAATGGGAAATTATGGTCCAGCTCAAGTTTATCTACCATATTATATATCAAGGCCTAAATGCACGATTATATTTGGTGGTTATACTGCTGAAAATACCCTAGGAAGAAAACTACAAGAGGTAAAAGACAATGAACTATTTGAATTAAATGGAGTAATGACTAAAAAGCGGGCAAAAGTATATTCTATAAATGAATTATCAAGCCACGCAAAACAGGAAGATTTACTTGATTTTCTAAAAAAATTTCAAAACTTAAAATTAGTATTAGTAAATCATGGCGAAGAAGAAGTAAAAGAAAATTTTGCAAAAAAAATAGTTGATGATATTAATCCTAAAAATGTAGCAATACTTAGTCCTAATAATTATATTAGAGTTGGAGCACATGGATTAATAAAATCATACATTGCAAATGATTTAAATTTTAGTAATACTAATTAGAGTTTTAA
>CALXAR010000032.1 GCA_944386345.1 uncultured Clostridia bacterium | reverse complement strand
TAGTAGTCCGACTAGTTTTAAAGTTACATTAATATTTCTCATTTAAATTACTTCCTTTCAATTTATAATGACTATATGATACTATAAATGATATAGAATGTCAAATATATTTTATATAATAGTTAAAATATAATTTACCATTATACATTTTTATCTCCATAATTTGTTATAAGTAACTCTGATATTGCACCTCTTTTACTAGCTTTAGAATTAATACATCTATTTGCATAGACCTCATTAATATTAAAGCCGTTATATATATCATCAAAAAAAGTGTCATTTATATTTGTGTTCTTTGGGTTAGAGTTGCTAAGCAATAATTTGGCATCTGTATTATTTAATTCCCTGAAAAATTTAGCTAGCTCTTTTTGATCATCATCATCAAAGTCATCCTTAGTATATGAAGTAAAGCCTGATGTTATATTTAAAGGCCTATATGGTGGATCAAAATATATAAATGTTTTTTCATTGGAATACTTTATCGCTTCTTTATAATCAACAAATTCAAAATCACTCACATAAGGCTCTTCTTCTGTAGGTTCTTCTTCTATTACTTGTGGTGTATCATTAACTGGCTCTTGTAAAATATCTTCCTTATTGTTATTTATTACAAGTAAACTTACAATTATACCGATTATAATTAATAATATTATTATAGATAAAGTAACAATAATTTTCTTTTTCATTTTGTTCACGCTCCATTATAATTAAAAAAATGTTATGTGATATTAGGGTGGTAGTTATCAATTTCTTTTATACTGTTATAATTCCCATCAATAGTATCATAAAAAACATGTGGTGTTTTATATACAAAACAATTTATATATTCGTAAATAGATATGTTAGTACTTGGGTTTGCTGAATCATATTGATTATTTATATGCACAATATATTTTGCATTATTTATGGTATAGACTTCCTCACTTGTATACCAATTCATGAAAATCAACTTATATAAGTACAGTGCAGTAACTAATTTTCTTCCTATAATTAGATATATTAATATAATTGCAAGCAAAACTTTTACAGCATGCTTTATATCTTTATCAGCTTTTTTGTATAGTATTATGAGGCTTAATATATATCCGATAACAATTGTTGCTATAATTGTGGTTTGTATATAAAGTCTAAATTCTAAATTGTACCTTTCAAGTATTTTTATTAATACTACAAAAACAAATAAAATTAAAGTTATATATATCCACAAATTATTATACAAATGCTTTAATATCTTCATAAAGTTCACCCTAAAAATTTAATAATATTATACCATAAAAATAAAGCTTGGCTTAAGTGTATATTTTTTATGGATAAAAATTATACATATCTTTGTAAACTTTAGCAAGAGTTTTTCTTTAATTTGCTTGAAATTATTGACTTTATTGGCTAAAAAGTATAAGATATATTGTGTAAACATGTGATTATGCTTTAGTGTAATTTGAAAGGATGTATTTATGAAAGTATACTGCGGAACAGATATTATAGAAGTAGATAGAATAAAAAAAGCTATGGCAAACAATGAGAGATTTAAAACTAATATTTTTTCTAGTAACGAGATTGAAGATATAGAAAAAAGTGATAATGAAGATATTAAATTTCAAAGGTATGCCGGTAGATTTGCTTCTAAAGAGGCTATATATAAGGCTATATCTAAGTTTACAGTAGAATCAGATTATACACCAAAGTTTTTAGATGTTGAGATTATTAATGACGAAGCTTTTAAAAGAAGGCCAAAAGTAAATGTCATAAATAAAGCTTTAGAGGATGTATTTATAAAATACAAGATAAAAATTGATTTGAGTATTTCTCATGTAAGAGATAACGCTATAGCTATGGCTGTAGTTAGTATAGATAAGGAGTGAATTTAATGGAAGAAAATAAGAAATACTACATAACAACACCTATATACTATCCAAGCGGAGATTTTCATGTAGGAACATGTTATTGTACTTTAATGGCAGACACACTTGCAAGATATAAGAGATTAAGAGGTTATGATGTATTTTTTATGACAGGCACAGATGAACATGGACAAAAGATACAAGAGAAATCAAAAGCTCAAGGAATAACTCCTAAACAGTATGTTGATAATTTTACAGTTAGAGCAAAGGAATTATGGAAAATCTTAGATATCTCATATGATAGGTATATGAGAACAACAGATGACTATCATGTAAAGGCTGTTCAAAAGATATTTGAAAAGCTACTTAAAAAGGGTGACATATATAAAGGTGAATATAAAGGTCTTTATTGTACACCATGTGAGTCTTTTTGGACTGAAACTCAGCTTGTTGATGGTAAATGTCCAGATTGTGGTAGAGAAGTAAAGGAAGTAAAAGAGGAGAGCTATTTCTTTAGATTATCTAAATATGCAGATAGATTGTTAAAGTATTATGATGAGCATCCAGAATTTTTAGAGCCTGAGAAGAGAAAAAATGAAATGATAAAAAATTTCTTTGATAAAGGTTTAGAAGATTTGTGCGTAACAAGAACAACAGTAGAGTGGGGAATAAAAGTATTGTCTGATCCAAAACATACTGTATATGTTTGGCTAGATGCTTTAACAAACTATATAACAGCACTTGGATATACAACAGATAATGACGAGATGATGAAAAAATATTGGCCTGCTGATTTACATCTAGTAGGAAAGGAAATTTTTAGATTCCACTCAATTATTTGGCCAGCAATACTAATGGCATTAGATCTGCCTTTACCTAAAAAAATATTTGGTCATGGATGGCTTTTAGTAAATGGAAACAAGATTAGCAAATCTTTTGGAAACTATAAGGACCCAAGAGTATATATAAGAGATACTAGTGTTGATGCGCTAAGATATTATCTAATAAAAGAGGTAACATTTGGAGAAGATGGAAATTTCTCAGAGGATTTATTTGTTGAGAAGATAAATTCTGATCTGTCAAATGACTTAGGAAATCTAGTAAGTAGAGTAACTGCAATGGTTGAAAAATATAATGATGGTATTGTAGTAAAAAATGAAAAATTACCTACTGAAGATATTGATAATGACTTAATAGAAACAGTAAAATCAACTATTGCTAATTTTGAAAAGTATATGGATGATTTAAAAACTAATGCTGCAATATCAGAGATTTGGAAACTAATATCTAAAGCAAACAAATACATTGATTTAAGTATGCCTTGGATACTAGCAAAAGAAAATAATAAAGATAGGCTAAATCAAGTATTATATAATTTAGTTGAGACAATAAGAATAATAGCTATACCACTACAATGTTTCTTTGTAGAGACTCCAAAGAAAATATTTGACCAAATCGGAGTAAAAGCTGAAGAAGTAGCATGGGATAGTGCAAAATCTTTTGGTGTTATTAAAAGTGGAACAAGAGTATCAAAAGGTGAGATTTTATTCCCAAGAATTGAAAAAACAGAAGAGCTTTTTAAAGTTGAAGAAGAAACAGAAAAAGTAGAAGATGAAGAAGATAAAAAAGGAATAATTACAATAGATGAACTTGATAAAGTTGAGCTTAAAGTTGGACAAATTAAAGAAGTAGAAAAAGTTGCAAAATCAAAAAAATTATATAAATTACAAGTAGATGTAGGAGAAAAAGAACTAAGAACAATTGTATCTGGTCTTGTACCATATTATAAAGAAGAAGAGTTAAAAGATAAACAAGTTGTTGTAGTTACTAATTTAAAACCAGCAAAGTTATGCGGAGTAGAATCTAACGGAATGCTACTTGCCGCAGGAGACTATGATGTGGTAAAATTATTAGTACTAGATAATAATAATGGTACACTTGAAAATGGTGCTAACATACACTAAATAGAAGTATGTTAAAAATAAGTTATAGGAGGTAAACAAAAGATATGGATAATGAAAACAAGGAAAAATTAGAAAAAAAGAAAGAGGATACTCAAAATGTATCAGCATCACAAGAAGAGCCAAAATTAGAAAAGACAAATACTGAGGAGATTAAGGAAGAGCCAAAAAAAGAGGAAGCTGAAGTTGATAGTGAAGAATATTATGATGATATTGATTATCAACAAAAAGAAGAGGCTGAAAAAGTTAAAGCAAAAACAAGAAGTGTATTAAGAGAAGTTCTAGATTGGGTTATTTGTTTTGCAATAGCTTTTGTTGCTTACCTATTAATCAATTATTTTCTAATTTGTGCTCCAACAGTAAAACAAGCTTCAATGTATCCTACAATTAAAGATGGTGAAAAAGTATTAACAATAAGACCTTGGCTTAAAGGAAATGAATTTGAATATGGAGATATAATTACTTTCGAAGCACCAATTGATAACAAGTTATACTTAGATACTGATGAGACTCTTTATACTGCACAGTATGAAAATTATACTGGTTTAACACTATTTTTATATGAGTTTTTAGATGTAAATAAAGTAAGCTATATAAAAAGAGTAATAGGTCTTCCAGGAGATCATATTGAGATAAAAGATGGAAGTGTTTACAGAAATGGTGAAAAGCTTGAAGAAGATTATATAAGAGAAAAGCTTACTCAGACACAAGAGGAAGAATACTCAGATGTTATAGTACCAGAAAACACATTATACGTAATGGGAGATAATAGAGAACAAAGTAAAGACTCAAGAAGCTTTGGATGTATACCATATGATAGAGTAAATGGATATATTGTATGTAGAATATGGCCATTTTCTGAATTTGGTACAATAGAATAATATAGTAGATAAAGGAGAATAGATATGTTTGAAAATATTGTTGGGCATGAAAAGCAAAAAGAAATTTTAAGCAAGTGTATAGAAACAGGCAATATTTCTCATTCATATCTATTTTTTGGTAATAGTGGAATAGGAAAGCTAAAGCTTGCCTTTGAATTTGCAAAAAAAATTCTTAATACAGAAAATTTAGATAGTAATCCAGACTTTAAACTTATCACTAAAATGTCTGATAAAAAAGATATCTTAGTTGAACAAATAAGAAAAGAGCTAATTGATGATTTATATATTGTTCCAGCAACAGGAGATAGAAAAGTATATATAATAGATGATGCTGAGTTACTAAATATTGCTGCGCAAAATACTCTTCTTAAGACCTTAGAAGAGCCACCTAGATATGTGACAATAATACTTGTATCATCTAATATAAGCTCTTTTTTAACTACAATACTTTCAAGAGTTAATCAAATAACATTTGAAGGAATAACATCTGATGAGCTAAAAAACTATATATATAAGAAATATGATATTATCTTTAATGATAATATTCTTGAATATTTAAATGGCTCAATAGGTAAAGCAGAGGATGTTATAAATAACAAATTGTTAGAAAAGTTTGAGATGGTAGACAAGCTATATGACATTTTAAGCAAGTCAAATACTGTTGAGGCAATTAAGTACTCATCAAATATAAACTTTGCAAATGATGACCTTTTAGACTATCTAGAGTATATATTATATATAAATAAGAGGTTTTCTTGCGTGAAAATAGTAGAAAATGCTAAAAATAGATTAAAATTTAATGGAAATTATGATATAATAATTGATAGTATGCTACTAAGATTAATAGATAGCATTAAGGAGGCATAAATGAAGAAAGTAGGAATAAGATTTAAAAGGACTGGAAAACTTTCTTTTTATATAACTGATGAGGATAATATTAAAGTATCAGATAATGTTGTAGCAGATACAGAAAAGGGTGAAGAGCTTGGAACTGTAGTAAAAGTTTTAGAGGTGACAGATAAAGAAGACTTAACTAAGATAAAAAGAATTGCTACACAAGAGGACTTTAAAACTCAAAAAGAAATGGATAAAAAAGCTAAAGAGGCTCTAGAGTTTTGTAGGGAGCAGGCAAAAGAGCTTAATTTAGATATGAAGGTTCTTACAGCTGAGTATACTCTTGATGGGACAAAGCTTACAATATATTTTGTATCAGAAGATAGAGTTGATTTTAGAGAACTAGTTAAAATTATTGCTTCAAAATATAGAGCAAGAATTGAGCTAAGACAAATAGGACCTAGAGATGAAGTAAAAGAGTATCCAACACTTGGAATGTGTGGAAAAGAGGTTTGTTGTCGAACTTTTATTCAGGATTTTGAGCCTGTTACAATAAAGATGGCAAAAGAACAAGGATTACAGATAAATATGTCAAAGCTATCTGGCGCTTGTGGAAAACTAATGTGCTGCTTAAGATATGAGGAAGAGTTATATAAAGAGAATTTAAAAAAACTTCCAAAAGTTGGAGAGATAGTAAAAGTAAAAGGTGAAAAAGAGAAAGCTAAAGTTACAGCTGTTGATATTTTAAATTTAAACGTTAAAGTTAAATTTGGCTTTGATAGCGAAGATGAAGAAAGATATGAGACTTATCCAGTAGATAAAATAAAATTTACACCTAAACAAAATAAAAATGAAGATAAGTCAAATGAAGAAATTGTAGAAGAGGACGTAGACATTACAGAATATGAAGATATAATTGAGTAGTTTTTTATTAGGAGGTGAAAATTATGAAATACAGAATAAATGATGATTGTATATCATGTGGAGCATGTGAAATGAATTGTCCACAAGGAGCTATATCAATGGGAGATGGAAAATATGAAATCGATCCAGAAAAATGTATAGGTTGTGGAACTTGCGCATCAGTTTGTCCAATGGGAGCACCAGTTGAAGTTGAAGAGTAAGTAATATGATTACAAAAGATTACCTTATTTAAAAGGTAATCTTATTTTTTTTTGCGTCGCGAAATGTTACAAACAAAAGCGACGTTTTTTATTACCCTAGTATATTAAAATTATGATATATATATAGCGGGGTGATTAATAATGAATCAAGATATTGAAAATTATAGAAAAGATGGATTTATTGATTTAAATAGCTATATATCAGATAATCTATCTGTACTTACATATCCATATTATATTGATGGATATGAGGATAAGAATTTTTGGCTTAAAGTTAAAAAGGAGGGAGAAGAAAAGTATGTTTATGTAAAGCCAAAGGAAAATGTATATTTAAATGGTGAGTATAATTTATACTCAGAGCTATTATATGAAGAGCTTTTAAAACAAGCAGGAGTAAATACTGTGCATCTTGATGTTGGAAAATATGATGGAGAATATGCAACATTGTCAGAAAATATTCTAAAGGACTATTCATATAATCAGTTTATAATAAATGGAAATGAGCTTCTTGAGTGTAAGAGATATAACACTTCTGATGAAGAGTATAGTATAGAAGATATTATTGGAGCAGTTCATGATTATTGTGCCTCTGAATATATTGATAAAGATGTTGAAAATAAGTGTGTCAAGGATATAGAAAAAGCATGTATTGCAGATATATTTGCTTTATCAACAGATAGAAGAGCAAATGATTTTGATTTCATTGTAGGAAATGATGAAAATGATGAGGCAGTAATAGAGCTTGCTCCTCTAAGTCATAATACGTATTGCTTAGGCTCAAATTTTGATACTGATGAGATATATGACATGCTAGAAGATGATGATATGTTAGCTGATAGGGTAAATCTTTGCTATTTTGATGCCGGAGTGCCAGAAGATAGAAGAGAATATGAGTATCCTTATTGGGAAGATACGTTATATTATTTAGTTGATAAAGATGAGGAAAATCTAGACTTTGCAAGAAGTTGTGCGAACAATATGAATATAGATGAAGCAATAAAAAATGTAGAGAAAAGAATAGATAGCAAAATACCATATGAATATAAAGAGTTTGTGCGTGTTATATGGGATAATAGATTGCAAAATATATGCGAATGTCTAGGGCTTGATTATTTAAAAATAATGGATAACAAGTATTATCAAAAGGAATTGGAGGAAGTAGAATGTCAATAGAAGTTTTTTGGGATGAGTTAAATATACTAGAAATAGAAAAAAGAGATAATTTATTTATATCTGTAGTTAACATTGAAAATTTATTATTAGCTAAAGAAACTGGTTTTCCTACTTTTTTACTAAAACAAATAAGTGTTGTTTCAGACGAGTTACCAGGTATTGTAAGAGATAGGATAGCTTGTATAAGAGGAAGGCTTAAGTTTAAAGATAATTGTACCGAAGAAGAATTAGAAGAAAATATATTTAATTATATAAACACAACAGGTTGTAGAAGACCAACAGATAAGTTTAGTATAAATATACAAGTAAATTAAAAAAAGATGCCAAACGGCATCTTTTTTATTTACCAGTATTTGGATTTTCAATCCAGTCATCAGGTTTGTTTTTGGTATCGTCATCTATAACTTTAAACATAGATGTTTTTCCAGTTTCTGTTACTTCATTTCCAGCCTTATCTTTAGCTGTTTTATTTGCAACTTCAATGTATTTTAAACCACCTAGGTTACCTTGTATATTCGATAGTGTTACAGTCCTAGAATTTCCTTCTCCTGATATTTGAATATCTGCTTTAAAGCCATATAATGTGATATCTTTGCTTTCTAAGGTTACTTCTCCCATTTCAGTCTCATCTTTATATGCAACTTCAAAAGAAATTGTATCTCCAATTTCAACAGTAGTCTCTGATAAAGATCCTATTTCCATAGTAGGTGGAGTAGTATCGTTATTTTCTTCTTCAGGCTCATCATTTGTCTGAGGCTCTTCATTTGTAGTTGGTGGTAATGTGTTATTGTTGTAATTGTTGTTATAATTATTATTGTTATTATTTCCACCAGAAGGCTCAGAAGGTGCAGGTGTATTATTTACTGTTGCAACTATTGTAAATGATGATGATGTACCAGAGAATTCTTTTGATGGTCCAGCAGAGTTTGTTGCAACTCCACCAGCTACATATGAGATGTATCCAACGTCTCCTACACTTCCTTGTATATTGCTTAAGACTATTACACGCTGACTGTTCCCAGAGCCCTCAACGCTAATATTTGCAGTTACGCCACTAATTCTAATATCACTAGGCTTTAATGTAACACTAGTAGCACTATTCCATATATTTACTGTATATCTTATTGTTCCTCCAACCTCAACAGTTCCAGAGCTTGGACTTGATATTGCAACTCTAGGTATTGTTACAGCAATAACAAAGTTTGAGCATGAGTATACAGCAACTAAAACTAGTGCTATACATATATATATAAGTTTTTTCTTCATAATTGTCTCTCCTTAATATATCTAAAATTATATCATAAGAAAAAATGCTAGTCAATGAGGCTTAAAAAAGATGGCAGGTTTCTACCATCTTTTAATTTAAAGTATTAGTTATTTGCTAGCTCTTTTAATCTACCTTCAATTTTTTCTAATAGATCAGTGTATTTTTGAACCTTCTCTTTTTCATCTTCTATTAATTTAGCAGGCGCTTTACTAACAAATTTTTCGTTTGAAAGCATTCCTTTTGCTCTGTTTAGCTCAGATAGTGCAGTTTGCTTTTCTTTTTCTAGTTTTTCAATTTCTGCACTGATATCTATTGCATCAGACATATTTAAAAATACATTTATTTTTTCATCGTGATGTGCAGAGTATTTTGGATTTGCACTCTCTATACTAGAAATAAATTCAATATCTTCAATATATGCAAGTTTTTTAAAGTACTCAATAGAATCATTAAATATCTCTTTAAAAGTATTATCAGCTATAAATACTTGAGCAGATGTTTTCTTTGAGCTTGTAATATCCATATTTGCTCTTGTATTACGAATTTGCTTTATCATGTTATTCATATCATCTATAGTCTTTTCTTCTGTCTTAAAGCTATATTTTGCTTCTGGCCATAGCTCTAACATAATAGAGTCTTTTTCATGTTTTAAGTTAAGATATACTTCCTCTGTAATAAATGGCATATATGGATGAAGCATTTTTACAGCTGCTATTAAGACATAGTTTAAAGTCCATATAGCTGTTTTATATGAGCTGTTTTCTGGATTATATAGTCTAGGTTTTATCATCTCTATATACCAGTCACATATTTCATTCCAAATAAAATCGTATATTATTTGTACTGCAACTCCAATTTCAAATTTATCTATGTTGTTTTCTACATTTTTTATTGTTTGAGACAATTTAGTTAAAATCCATTTGTCTTCTGGCATTAAATTTTCTGGTTCTGATATATCTAAATCTTTTAAGTAGTTATTTGCAAATCTTGCTGCGTTCCATAGTTTATTTGCAAAGTTTCTTGAAGCTTCAACTTTTTCTGGTATGTATCTAACGTCATTACCAGGAGTTATATTCTGAATTAGTGAAAGTCTTAAAGCATCTGTTCCATAGTTTTTAATTACATCTAATGGATCAACACCATTTCCTAGTGACTTAGACATTTTTCTTCCTTGGGCGTCCCTTACTAGACCATTAATAAATACATGTTTAAATGGAACTTCACCCATATATTTAATACCAGAAAATATCATTTTTGATACCCAGAATGTTATAATGTCATATCCAGTAACAAGCATTGAGTTTGGATAGAAATATTTTAGCTCTTTAGTCTCCTTTGGCCACCCTAGTATAGAAAATGGCCATAGAGCAGATGAGAACCAAGTGTCTAATGTATCTTCATCTTGTGTTAGATGTCCACCACATTCACAAGTTGTAACTGGAGTCTTAGAAACAGTGATTTTATCGCATTTATCACAGTAATATGCTGGAATTCTATGGCCCCACCAAAGTTGTCTTGATATACACCAGTCTTCAATGTTTTCCATCCAGTTAAAGTATGTCTTCTCAAATCTCTTTGGAACAAACATTGTCTCATCATTTCTTACTGCTTCAATTGCAGGTTTTACTAAGTCTTTCATATGAACAAACCATTGGTTAGAGATATATGGCTCAATTGTAGTGTGACATCTATAGCAACTACCTACATTATGTGTATATGGCTCTATTTTTAATAGATAACCTTCTTTATCTAGTCTTTCTACTATTTTTTCTCTAGCTTCAAGTGTTGTTAGTCCTTCATATTCTCCTGCATTCTCATTTAAAGTTGCATCATCATTTAGTATGTTTACTATCTCTAAATTGTGTCTTTCTCCAACTTTATAGTCATTTGGATCATGGGCTGGAGTCATTTTTACAACACCAGTACCGAATTCTTTTTCTACATATCTATCAGCAATTACTGGTATGTATTTTCCAACAATAGGTAGATATACTCTCTTACCAACATATTTTGTGTATCTCTCATCATCTGGTGCAACAGCTACAGCTGTATCTCCAAGCATTGTTTCAGGTCTTGTTGTAGCTACAGTTAAGTACTCATCACTATTTTCAACAGGGTATTTTATATACCATAGTGAAGATGGAACCTCTTCGTATTCAACTTCTATGTCAGATATAGGTGTTTTACAATTAGGACACCAATTTACAATTCTCTTCCCTTTATATATTAGTCCCTCATTATACATTCTTTCAAATACTTCAAGAACTGCATCTGAACACCCTTCGTCCATTGTAAATCTCTCTTTAGACCAGTCACAAGAACAGCCAAGCTTTCTAAGCTGACGAGTAATCTCTCCGCCATACTTTTCTTTCCAGTCCCAAGCTTCTTTTAAGAAACCTTCTCTTCCAAGCTCTTGTTTTGTTTTTCCTTCTTTTTTTAGTTTTTCAACAACTTTAACTTCTGTTGCTATACTTGCATGATCTGTTCCTGGTATCCATAGAGTAGGCTCACCCTTTAATCTGTGATAACGAACAAATATATCTTGAATTGTATTAACTAGTGCATGTCCTATATGAAGCTTTGCTGTTACATTTGGGGGTGGCATAGATATTGTAAATGGCTTTTTACCTTCTTTAATCTCACATTTAAAATATCCTTTCTCTTCCCAGTTTTTATATATTTCTTCTTCTCTTTTTGAATAATTAAAATTGTTTTCCATTATTTTTTCACTCCCTTTATCTAATTAAAATGGCTACTATATATAAAGATATTATGCTGACGAGTGTTGCAATAATCTTTATCTTTCCTACCATTTTGTTTTCTAAATCTTTGCTATTATCTATACAATGAATTATCCATCTAGCATTTAATATTACAATAACAGATACTAAAAGACAGACGAGTGCTACAAATATTCCAAAATCTCTAAGCATAATATTTTCTCCTTTCATAAAAAAACAGCCATTCATCCTTAAATTTTAAGGACGAATGACTGTGATTCGCGGTACCACCTTAATTCATACAAGCTATTTGTATGCGCTTAATTAACAGATTTACCGACTGTAACGGAGTATACTTACACATAACTAAACTTCAGTATACCAGCTCCCAAGCTACCTTCAGATATGTTTTTTTAAAAGACCTTTCAGCCTATGAGTCTTTCTCTCTACAAATAACCTTTATCTTACTCCTCTTGTTCATAGCTTTTAAATTTTCTATGCACTAAGTATAACATAATATTTTAAAGATTTCAATACTAAAAATTTAAAAAAATTATGTAAAAACAAAATAAGTTTACATAATATTGACAAAGCGTCAAAATTATGATATAATAATAAATGTATCGTGAAACGAAAAAAGGAGGAGTAGTATGAATGAGAAAATAAAAAAAATAAAAGAAAAATTTGAAAGAGGAGAAATAGCTCAAAGTGACATTGATATCGAAACTCAAAAAGAAATAGCTAAGCTATTTGAAATGGAGATTAAAGAATCTCTAAAAAATATTTCTTTAAGAAAAAAAGAAATAGGAGAGCTTGAAGATGATATTGAGGCTTTAAACGAAGAAGAAAAATTTTATGACCAGAGTATTGAGACTTTAGATAATTTAGTAAAATATAATAATTAGGGGGATTTAGTTATGAATAAAGTAAGAAATGAAGTAGAAAATGTTAAATTGGATGAAATGAGTATGTTAAAAAACAAGGCAGTAAAAATGGAAAAGAGCTTAGACGAAAAGAAACAAAGCTTAATGGAAAGCAAAAGACAAAAAGAAAATGAAGTGGATAGAAAATCTAAAAAATACTTATCAAAGGTAAAAGACGTAACTAAAAGAAAAAAAGGAAAAATTACTAAAAAAGCTAAAGTAGTAGGATTAGCTACACTAGCTGGTATGGGAATTATAATTGGTCATGATGATGCAAAACAAAAAATAGAGCCTAATATAAAAATACAAGAAAAAGAAGATAAACCTGATAAAAAAACAGAAGTTATAGAAGAAAAAGTACAAGAAAATACTACTACAAATACTACAACTCCAGATGTAAATACTAATACACAACCAACTCAAGAAAATAATGGACTATATTCTCCAGGATATTGCCCAGATGACCAAAAATGGGCAAGTAGTACTAATCAAATATTACCAGATGGTAAAGGTGTATATAAATATACAGATGAGAGTCAAAATAAAACTGCTGGAAGTGATGATATAGCTCATTTTGAGGAAGAAATAAAAGCTGATAAAGAAAACGGAAATACTGTAAATTCTGGAGATAATCAATATGGTACAACTAGTTCATCAAGTAATCAACCACAACCAACTCAAGAAGATGAAGATAGAAAGCAAGTAGATATAAACACAGATGAAGCTATTGATATAACTAGTGAAAAACCAACTGTAAAAGAAGCAGAAGAGTATGAAAGATAAAAACAAAAGCTACTATACAAAAAAGTATAGTAGCTTTTTCACGTAAAGTAAGTAATTACTAAATTTGCATTTTACATAAAAATGTGGTATAATATAAGTATCAAAATATTGTTAGTATTTAAAGCCATTGCTTTAAATGTTTGAATGAAAAATTTGATGATTCTAGTGATATTTTATTACTGGAAATATTATTATTTTGAGTTTGGCATTTTTAGTAGTTG
>CALXAR010000031.1 GCA_944386345.1 uncultured Clostridia bacterium | reverse complement strand
GGTTCATGATATTTTGTTCCATCTATTGTAAAGAAATTCTCTATTATATGATGTAATTTTATATCCTTATTTTTAAAATCAATATGCATCTCTTCCTCTAATTCACGTAATAGCGCTGATTTTGTATCCTCAAGTGTCTTTACTCTTCCACCTGGTATTACATAATATTTTGCTTTTAAACCTTTTTCTAAAACCACATAATTTTCATAAACCATTATACATCCAACTCTAAAATTAAACTTAACATCATCAATCATTAATGATATATCTTTTGACATATTCTCCTCCTTTATCCTGTTTTTCTTAAATTATATCAAAAAAATATATTTATACAACAATATAATACCAAAATAACTACTATTTACTATTAATTATCATCCTATATACATAATTATATGATATAATATTAGTATAAAATATATTATTTTAGGTGGTGATTAATATGGAAAAAGTATTTATCATAACTGGCGCAAGTGGTTTCTTAGGAAATAACATTATTAGGAAATTACCAAAGGATGCTCAAATTAGAGCTCTAGTTCTTCCTAATGACAAACTACATTCTCTTGATGGATTAAACTGTAAAATATATAAAGGAGATGTAACAAAAAAAGAAACACTAAAAGATATATTTAATGTAGATAGCAATTGTGAGATATATGTAATACATTGTGCAGCAATTGTATATATAAAAACTAAATATAATCCTCAAGTCTACGATGTAAATGTTAATGGTACAAAAAATATAGTTGACATGACCTTACAAAAAAATGCAAAACTTGTATATGTAAATACAGTTCATTCTATACCAGAAACACCAAATAACAGCATTATGAAAGAAATATCAGAGTTTGATTCTAGTAAAGTTGTAGGTCAATATGCAAAAACAAAAGCTGAAGCAGCAAATTATGTTTTGAAAATGGTAAAAGAGAAAAATTTAAATGCATGCATAGTCCAACCTTCAGGAATAATTGGTCCGTACGACTTTGGTAATAGCCATTTAACTCAACTTATACTAGATTGTGCTAATAATAAATTGAGAGCTTGTGTAACAGGCGGATATGATTTTGTGGATGTCAGAGACGTTGCAGATGGTATACTAAACGCATGTAAATATGGCAAACCAGGTCAATGCTACATTTTATCAAATAGATATATTAAAGTGACTGAACTATTAAATTTAATTTGTGATGCACTAAATCATAAAAAAATTAGAACATTAATTCCTATGTGGATTGCAAAATTTACTGCTCCACTATCAGAAATTTATTATAAAATTTTAAAACAACCGCCTCTTTATACAAAATATTCCTTATACACACTTACATCAAATGCAAACTTTTCAAACGAAAAAGCAAAGAAAGAGTTAAACTTTAAAAACAGAGATATAAAAGATACTATATACGATACAGTAAAATGGCTTAAAGAACAAAATAGAATTAAATAAATTATATTATAATATAAAAATGATGACTAAAATTAGTCATCATTTTTTATGTAATATTTAATGAATTGCATCTTCTTTTGTTGGCTCAATAGTTCCTTTAGGATGCTCTGGTGGAGCATATATAGTATATAGCTTTATTGGAACATTACCTATATTAGTAATATTATGCCATTTACCTGCAGGTACTAATACTGCAAAGTCCTCTCCTACTCTTTTTTCAAAGCTAAGGTTATCTTTGCTATCTCCCATCTGTACTAAACCAATTCCTTGTTCTATTCTTATAAACTGATCTGTATCTGGATGCATTTCTAAGCCAATACTGTCCCCTACTTTAATATTCATCAAAGCTACTTGTAAATGTTTTCCTGTCCACAAAGTAGCTCTATAGTTTTTATTCTGCTTTGTTATCTCTTCAATATTTATAGTAAAAGGCTCTTCTCCATAATCTTTTATATCTAATGCGCTCTCTCTTGTATTATTCATATTTTCATAATATAGCCTATTATTATAGCAATTTCTATAAAGTCCATTATTATGCATATTATTTACTCCTTTCATATAATTTTATATATTATAATATATGTAAAAAATTTAATTATGTTATTACTACATATTTTAAATATATTATGGAATAATTTCTTAAAGTATAATATAATCAAATTATATTCATTACTAGGAGGAAACAATATGGAACATATAATGAAACTATATAAAGAGAATTTTGAAGAACTAAAATCTGGAAAAAAGAAAAGAGAATATCGATTAAATGATCAAAAAAGAAAAGGTATAAAAATTGGAGATACTATTAAATTTTTAAGACTTCCTAACTTAGATGAAGAAATAATTGTTAGAGTAACTAATATAGAAAGATTTACAAATTGGCATGATTGCTATTCTAAATACTTCGATGAAGACTTCAAAGACAAATATAAAAATGTTAATGAAGTTGTTGAGGATACCTTCGATGGTGGATATTATACAAAAGAAGAATCAGAAAAAAATGGTTGTATTATTTTTTCAATATCAAAAATATCTATAATTAGACATATAGAAAAGAAAGATTATGATAGTATTAAAAGACTTTTTTATCAAGTTCACAATTTACACCTTTTAAATAGACCAGATATATACGTTAATAACGATCCGCTTCCACTGGACTATTTTAATGAAATTTTAAATAACGAAAATGCTTTAAATTATGTTTATGAAAAAAATAACAATATATATGGATTATTAATGGCCATGAAAGTGAAAAATCGTCCAATTCCTATATCTAAGTCAAGATCTTCATATTTTATTGATACTATTGTTGTTGATGAAGAATACAGAGGAAAAGGGATTGGAAAAACACTATATAATTTTTTAAAAGAGCATGCAATAAAAAATAATATAGATGCAATCGATCTTAACGTCTGGGCTTTTAATGAGAAAGCTATAAAATTTTATGAATCACTTGGAATGACTGTTAAAAATATGAAACTAGAGCAAATATTAAATACAAATAATATTGAAACTAAAAAATTAACTTGTACTATAACAAATAAAGTAAATTATTAAATAGAGTAAATTATACAATAAATGGTGGTGATATTATGAGCAATAAACTAAAAACATGGCATTTTGGTATGGATAATAACAGATTAGTACAATTAGTATTATCAGGAAAAAAAACTGCAACAACATCTTTATATGATGAAGATGATGCTCCATTAATTGGTGAAGAATCTATATTAGTCTTTGATAATGGCAAACACGCTTGCATAACTAAAACTAAAAAAGTAATTATTACTGAATTTAAAAATATAGATGAAAATCTCTCAAACTATGAAGGAGAAGGTACTTTTGAAGAATGGAAAAATATACATATTAAATTTTTTAAAAGTATAGATCCAGACTTTAACGAAAATACAAAAGTATTATTTGAAATATTTGAAGTAACTAAAGACTTAACTAATTAGAATAAATTAATAGATTATTTTCTACTTTAATGATATAATTAGCAAAACAAAAATTGTTAAATAGTAAAGTTATAAAGGAGATATATATGATAGAGTCAAAAGGTTGGAACTGGAAAATTGTAAAAAATGAAAAAGAAAAGATTTGGAAAAATCCAAGTGTAGAATCATATTATTTATTAAATAGGTGGAAATCACAAAATAAAAAGTATTTTCTTGATTTAGGTTGTGGATTAGGTAGACATTCAATCTTATTTGGAAAAAATAATTTTAATGTCAGTTGTTTTGATATAAGTCAAGAAGCTATTAATAGAACTAAAGAATGGGCTCAAAAAGAAAATTTAAAATTTGACTATAAAATTGGAGATATGCTTAAATTACCATATGATAACGAACAATTTGATTGTATTTATTGTAGAAATGTAATTTCTCATACAGACACAGAAGGAATGAAACAGATAATAAAAGAATTAGATAGAGTAATGAAACACAATGGAGAATGCTATTTAACATTAGGCTCAAAAGACACATGGGGATTTAAACAAGAAGACTGGCCTTTAGTTGACGAAAATACAAGATTAAGAATGGAAGAAGGTCCAGAATATAAAGTACCACATTTTTATGCAGATTACGATCTAATAAAAGAGCTTTTTAAAGATTTTAAGATAATTGATATACATCAAGAAATTGATTATTATGAAAAACAAAATAGTATAACAGAATCATATCATTATCATGTTTTAATTCATAAAAATTAAATAAAGATTTAATGATAAATTACAATTTATGAATTAAATAATCAAAAGCTTATCAGAAATGATAAGCTCTTTTTTTAGTTTTCATTTTCTTCTTATATACCATATTTTAGTTTGGTTATCATTGGTATAACAGTAACTAATATTCCAATAAGTAAATAGCCTTACTTTAAACTCTAAACTGTTTTAAATTCAAGTATAAAAAATACCAGTCTAGTGTCTCTTTTCTTAGAGGCTCTAAGCTGGCAAAAAAGGTCAAAAAAATAGTTGGAGCGGGTGATGAGAATCGGACTCACGTATTCAGCTTGGAAGGCTGACGTTCTACCATTGAACTACACCCGCATTCAACTTACATTAATTATTATAATCGGATATGGCTTTTTTGTCAATAGTTTTTTTGAAAAATTTTATATTTTTTATTTTATATTTTTTATTTTATATTAATATACTATGCTATTAAAACTATAATATGCATAATATCAATAAAAATTTACAATAAAATAAACCTGAACTAGGATATTAGTTTCCTAGCTCAGGTTTTTTCTTAATATGTGCTCCTATTATTTCTGAGACATCACTTACTGTAACAAAGGCATGAACGTCATCTGCATTAACTATATTTCTAAGCTCTGTAAGTTCAAGTCTTGTAATAACACAATACAATATCATTGTTTCTCCGTTTATCAATCCTTTTCCCTCAAAAGCAGTTACAGTTCTACCTAGTTTTTGATATATATCATTTGCAACTCTTGCACTTTGATTTGTAATTATAATAACAGCTTTTCCTTGCTCTAAACCTTCTGATACAAAATCAATAACTTTAAAAGTAATAAAGTATGTAAGAAGCGAATACAAAGCTCTATCAAATCCAAATAAGAAACCAGCTGTTCCATATATAAATACATTACACAAAAGTACTATTTGACCAACAGAGAAAGTTGATTTTTTACTTATTATAATAGCTGCTATTTCAGTGCCATCTAAGCATCCTCCATACCTAATTACAAGCCCTACTCCAACACCTAAAATAAGTCCACCATAGATAGTTGCAAGTAATTTATCATGAATTCCAACATCAACCATTTCAGTAAAATATAGCATTACTGAAAAGGCTACCATAGCAAAAAGTGCCTTAAATACAAACTCTTTTCCTAAAGATTTATATCCAAGAATTAAAAATGGTATGTTAAGTACAATTATAAATAAACTTGTTGTAATTCCTGTTATTTGTGATAGCATAATTGAAATACCATTTACTCCACCATCAAGTATCAAATTTGGTATTAATACTGAACCTATTGAAAATGCAGCTAATGCACATCCTACTAAAATTAATACAATGGAAATTGTATTATGTAAAACTCCTTTTTTCTTTTTCATATCTGCCTCCTCTCACTTATTTCCATATTATATTATACCATAAATCATTGAAATATCTGTAGGAATAATATATTTTGCTCCAACTTTTTCTGCAACTACTAAAACAAAAGCACACATTGCACGAGTTGCATACCACCATGCTGGCTCCTCTACTCTTTTTCTTATTTCATCAAGAGAAATTTCAGTATAATATCTCTTTGTATCTTCTATTCTTGTATTTATGTCCATCATTATCGTTTCATTTGGATCCTCATACAAGTTATTTTCTTTATATCTTATACCTGATTCTCTAGCAAAATACTCGTGTCCACCACCTGCAAGAATCATTATATCTGTCTTAATGTTTGGAACTTCTATTTTATTTCTTATATATTCCATAACAACGTCTAGTGAAGTAGAAGCAATATCATTTCCTAAATCTGGAAAAACATTTAGTATATCCATAACTCCAAATTTATTATTTTTCATATCTTTAATTTCTAAATTAAAGTATGAGATTTCTGTAGAGCCTCCTCCTCCAACAAACACTAAAGCCTCTTTAACATGCTTTGTTGCTCCTTTTACAGTATAAATATTTTCATCTTCCTGAGATATTATATTAAAATCTTTTTTAGTCTCTTTTTTAAATAAATTTAAAAATTCTTCTTTTTCATTTTCTCTTAACTGTCTAAAAATACTTGTACCACAGACAAATACATCCTCACTTTCTATAGAATTTACAAGTTCAATTAATTTTCTTACATCGTTATAATCAAGTTTATTCTCTTTTTTATAGTTCTTCTTAAATTCTATAGGCAAAGTTTTTATATGCTCTATCTTCTCTCCATCATAGCAATCTACTTTAGTACAAGTAGATCCTACTTCTATAACAATTTTCTTCATTCTTTCCCCCTTATACAAAAAGTACGTAGCATTTAAGTTACGTACTAAATTAAAATCACTACCAATTTTTCGTTATCCACGATTATATTTATTAGCAAAGCTTTTAAAACTTACAAATAAATTATATTATAAAACTAATTTAAGTATACCATATTTTTAATAAAAAACAACAAAATAATCAAAAATTTTACCACAAAATTATGTTCCCTAATAAATGCTCTGAATTGTTTATGTTGACAAGTGTTAAAAAATATGTTAATATATCTATATAGTTGAATATTAAAGCGTTGATTGAGAGAGTAGCATATTATGAAGCTAAAGCGAGTTAGGATATGGTGTGAGCCTAATAGTGGATGATATTGTGAAGAGAGCTCATGAGTGACTGCCGGAACTGAAAATATAAAGTAAAAGTATGGCAGTACGTAAAACCTACGTTACAGGTAATGAGTGGTCTATATAAAATATAGGCAACTAGAGTGGTACCGTGCATACAGCACCTCTAGATATAACTAGGGGTGCTTTTTTGTACCCTAGTTGATTATATTAAAACGAAAGGAGAATCATTATGAAAGAAAATACTAGTTATAAAAAGTTCTTTTATAGTGGATGGGCTAAACGAAGACGTAATAATACTATTAATTATCAAATATTAAAATGAAGGGAGAGTTTTTAATGGAACATAAAAAAATAGTATTATCATATTCGGGGGGCCTAGATACCTCAGTAATGATCACATGGTTAAAGGAAAACTATAAAGGAGCTGAAATAATAGCAGTAACAGGAGATGTAGGACAAGGAGAATCTGAACTAGAAGGACTTGAAGAAAAGGCACTAAAAACTGGTGCTTCAAAAGTATATATACTAGATTTAAAAGAAGAGTTAGTAAATGAGTATATAATCCCAGCTATAAAAGCAGGAGCAAAATATGAAAACTCATATCTACTAGGAACTACATTTTCAAGACCTCTTATAGCAAAAAAGTTAGTTGAAATTGCAAACAAAGAAGGCGCAACAGCAATATGTCATGGCGCAACAGGAAAAGGAAACGATCAGGTAAGATTTGAGCTTGGAATTAAAAATTTTGCACCAGACATTGAAGTAATTGTACCATGGAGAACGTGGGAGCTAAAAACAAGAGAAAAAGAAATAGAATATGCAAAAGCACATAATATTCCACTTACAATAAATAAAGAGACTAATTATTCAAAAGATAAAAACTTATGGCATTTATCTCATGAAGGACTTGATTTGGAAGATATTGAAAATGAGCCACAATATGAAAAAATACTTGAGATGAGTGTAAGTCCAAAACAGGCACCAGACAAAGAAGAAGAACTAACTATTACTTTTGAAAAAGGAGTTCCCACATCAATAAATGGAATAAAAATGAGTGTTTTAGATATTATATTAAAACTTAATGAAATTGGTGGAAGAAATGGAATTGGAATTGTTGATATGGTAGAAAACAGACTTGTTGGAATGAAATCAAGAGGTGTGTATGAGACACCTGGTGGAACAATAATATATAAAGCACATGAGCTTTTGGAGACAATTTGCTTAGATAAAGATACAATGCATTATAAACAAGGTGTTTCAAATAAATTTGGTGAACTACTATATAATGCATGCTGGTTTACCCCACTAAGAGAAGCTTTATCTGCATTTATAGAAAAAACACAAGAAAATGTTACTGGTGAAGTTAAACTAAAATTATATAAAGGAAATATAATTAATGCAGGAATTAGTAGCCCCTACTCTTTATATTCAAAACAAATTGCTTCTTTTGATGAAGAAGATGAATATAGTCATGAGGATTCACAAGGATTTATTAACTTATATGGGTTACCAACTAAAGTTAGAGCTAAAAAAATGTTAAAATTAAAAAAATAGGAGGGATTGTTATGCCTTTATGGGAAGGAAGATTTAAAAAAAGTATAGATTCAAAAACAAATGATTTTAACTCTTCAATTAGTTTTGATAGTAGAATGTACAAACAAGATATTTTAGGAAGTATTGCACATGCTAAAATGCTAGCTAAACAAGGGATAATAGAACAAATTGAAGCAGATAAAATTGTAAACGAACTTAATAAAATATTAGAAGAAATAAGTAATGGTAGTCTTAAGATAGATCTAGAAGCTGAAGATATACATATGTTTGTAGAAGCTGAGCTTACAAAAAGACTTGGAGATACTGGAAAAAGACTACACACAGCAAGAAGTAGAAATGATCAAGTCGCATTAGACTTAAGAATGAACTTAAAAGATGAAACAAATATATTAGTAAAGCTATTAAAAGAATTAATAAGTACACTAATTGAAAAATCTGAAGAAAATATAAATACTGTTATGCCAGGATATACGCATCTACAAAGAGCTCAGCCAATAACTTTTGCTCATCATCTAATGGCATATGTAGAAATGCTACTAAGAGATATTGATAGATTAAAAGCTACATATAACAGAATGAATGTTTTACCATTAGGAAGCTGTGCACTAGCTGGAACTACATATAACATAGATAGAGATTTTGTAAAAAAAGAGCTTGGGTTTTACGATATAAGTCAAAATAGTTTAGATGGTGTATCTGATAGAGATTTTGTGATAGAGCTTGCATCTAATATTTCAATAATAATGATGCATCTATCTAGAATTAGTGAGGAAATTATCTTGTGGTGCTCTTGGGAATTTAAATTTATAGAGCTAGATGATGCTTTCTCAACAGGCTCTTCGATTATGCCACAAAAAAAGAACCCAGATATTGCTGAGCTTATAAGAGGAAAAACTGGAAGAGTCTATGGAGACTTAATTACACTTTTGACAATGATGAAAGGAATTCCACTTGCATATAATAAAGATATGCAAGAAGACAAAGAAGCAATCTTTGACAGTATAGATACAGTAAAAATTTGTATTGAAACACTAATACCTATGTTAAAAACAATGAAAGTGTTAAAACAAAATATGAAAAATGCTGCATCAAAAGGATATATTAACGCTACAGACTGTGCTGATTATTTAGTAAAAAAAGGAATTCCATTTAGAAAAGCATACAAGATTGTAGGACAAATTGTATCATACTGTATTGATAATAATACTACTCTAGAAGATTTGCAAATGGAACAATACAAAAAATTCGACAATAACTTTGAAAGTGATATCTACGACGCAATTAGCTTAGAAAAATGTGTAACAAATAGAAATACAGTAGGCGGACCTTCACCTTCACAAGTAAAAAGCAGAATAGAACAAGTAAAAAGAATTCTTAACTCAACTATATAAAAAATTAAGCGAATGAATCTAATTTTCATTCGCTTTTTATATCTCTCTTTACTTTTTAAATAAAAAATTTTGGTACCGATGGTGGGGCTCGAACCCACACGTCACGAGGACAATGGTGTTTGAGACCATCCTGTCTGCCAGTTCCAGCACATCGGCAAAACAAAAATGAAGCAAACATTTATCGCTTGCTCCATTATTATACTATATTTAAAACTATATTGCAATATTATATTACTGATTATTTTGATTTTCCTCAGCTCTAAAACCAGTACGTGTTATATCAATATCATCATATAATATACTGCTTTCTTTATTTTCATCTTGTTCGTCCTTACCTCTTCCGAACCAATTTTTTCTTGTCTTTTTTCTATATTCTATTTCCGCTTGCTCTTTCTCATTTTCAATATCTTCTGCTTCTTTTTTGTTTTTTAAAAAAGCATCTATTCTTGAACGCATAGCATTAAATATGAATTCATTTTCAATTATATCAATATAGCTTTTATCTTGATTAATTAAATACTCAATTATTGCCATTGCCCTATCAAATTCATTTTTTGTCACATAAATTATAGCTATCTTATAATAAGCTTTTAAACCATAATTCTCAGATTTAGTTATTTCATTATATAATTTTAAAGCCTCTTTATAGTCTCCTTTTAGAAGTTTAATATTTCCTAAGCTATATATTGCTTCATTTATATCAGGATTTATTACTAAAGCAAACTCAAGATTCTTCTCTGCTTCCTCTGTTTTTCCAAGCTCTAATTGAATCATTGCTAAATTATATAAAAGCTCATATGACTCAGCATGATACTCTATAGCTTTTTTATATAGCTCCTCTGCTGTCTCATAATCACCTTTTCCAGCAATTAGTATTCCTAAGACTTCATAAGCATCATAAAATGACGGATCTATTTCTATACACTTTTGATACATATCAATAGCAGAATCTATATCATTTTCTTTTTCTAAAATACTTCCTAATGTAAAATATGCATTTGAATTTTCTCTATCTCTTTCTATTACCTCATATAAAACTTCTTTTGCTCTAGTATATTGTTCTGTTTCATAAAAGCATTTTGCAAGTAAATAAAGAGTCTCACTTTTTCTTCCCTCTTTATTAATTAATTTTTCTAGAGTATTAATACATTTTGAGAATTTTTTGTTATTATAATACTTTTCTGCTCTTTTATATAATAAATTCTTACCAAAACTAATATTATTATATTGTAAAATAGCAACAATACAAGGTAATACAAAGATTCCTATTCCAAGTGGAATTTGAAATCTAAGTCTTAACTGAACGTCGTAAAAAACAACTGGTAAATATACCCCTAAAGAGAATGAACAAATTGCAATCAGAAGTAAATTTACTGGAACATATTTTTTTACATAATTGATTGATAAATATGTTATTAAGATTATTGCTACAAATATTACTATTATATTATCAATTATCATTTTATCTGCCCCTCCGCAAACGTATTATATAACATTTTTTGTCAACTTTCAAGCTTATAATACATATTATATCTAATTTTTTCATTCTCATTGACTAATTTAACCTAGTAATGTATAATATAGGTTGTAAAAAAAGGATGTGACTATAATGACTAAAGACTTTGATGCTTTAAAAAATATACATAAAATACATATGATAGGTATCGGTGGAGTCAGCATGAGTGGAATAGCTTTAATACTTAAAAAAGATGGTTTTGAAGTTACAGGCTCAGATAAAAATTATGGAGATATGATAGATATATTAGAAAGCAATGGTATCCCAGTATACATTGGTTCAAATGCAGACCTTGTAAAAGATGCTGATGTAGTAGTATATACATCTGCTATCAATCAACACGACCCAGAGTTTGTAAGAGCAAAAAGCTTAGGAATTCCAACATATGAGAGAGCAAAATTTTTAGGACTTCTTTTAACTAGCTATAAAAAACCAATTTGTATATGTGGAACACATGGAAAAACTACAACTACTTCAATGGTCTCTTCTATTTTTATAGACGCAGGAATGGATCCTAATGTTCAAGTTGGTTCAAAATATGAAAAGCTAAATAACTCAAATTATAGACTTGGTAATTCTGAATATTTTATTCTTGAAGCTTGTGAATATGTAGATAGCTTTTTAAACTTCCCACATCATTGTGCAACAGTTTTAAATATAGAAGCAGAACATCTAGATTATTTTTCTGATATTGAAGATATAAAAAAATCTTTCAAAAAATTTATATTAATGTTACCACAAGATGGAATTTTAATTATAAATCAAGATGATACAAATTGTATGGATGTTTTAAATGATGTAAAAGATGAGCTTCAGAAAAAGAGTGTAAGAATATTTAAGTTTTCTTTAAGTGATCCAGACGCATATATTTACGCAGAAAACTTTAAATGTAATATGAAGGGCTTTTACTCTTTTGATGTTACAGATCCAAGAAATGGAAAAAGCTATCATTTTTACTTAACTGTTCCAGGAATTCACAATGTATATGATGCCTTAGCAGCAATAACTACATGTCAAGCATATGGAATAGATTTTAAAGATATGCAAGAGAGTCTAAGCAAATTCTGTGGTGCTAAAAGAAGATTTGAATACAAAAAGACAATTGCAGAAGGCGTCGAGCTATATGATGACTATGCACATCACCCAACAGAAATAAAAGCTACTCTTTCTGCCGCAAAACAAAAAGAACATAATAGAATTATTGCTGTATTTCAACCACATACATACTCTAGAACAAAAGAGCTCTTAGCAGATTTTGCAAATGCTTTTGTTGACGCAGACATAGTATATTTAATGGATATATATGCTGCAAGAGAAATAGATGATGGAACTATATCCTCTAGAGATGTTGCAGATTTGGTAAGCAAAAATGGTACTGAGACATATTATATTCCATCTCTTGAAGAAATTGCACAAGAAATAAAAAAGACTGTAAAACCAGGAGATATAGTACTTTCTATTGGAGCTGGTAATGTCACACATCTAGCAGATTATTTTGATGATATAAAGCCAAAAGAAAAATAACCAGAAATCAACTGGTTATTTTTTTATACCAAAATTTCCTCTAATAGTATTGGCTCATCCACAAAAAGCACAGGTCTTCTTGAGCCATTTATGTCATACTCTGTATATACATTTTCCTTTTCTATATTATATTTTTCTCTAAGTCTTTTTATAAGACCTTTTAAAGATAAAATTTCTTGCTTAGTATAGTTTCCTTCTTTATCTAAACAAAGCATTATTCCTATACTACTTATATCCATTTCTTCCTTTCTTGAACAAATTGCTCTTTCTGTCTCTGGAATTATATTAATTATCTCTCCACTATTTCCCACTATGTAATGACATGAAAACTCTCTATCTTCTTTGTATTTGCTCATCTCAATTATATTTCTATTTTTTAAGCAACTAAAGCCATTGTATCTTGAAGATGTTATTATTATATTTTGAGGTAAGTCCATTTTTTCCATTCTTCTTGTATTATCACTTTTTGTTAAATAATATTTCTTTATTTTCATTTTTATCACCACTATATTTTATGTAAATTTTATCTTTTTGTTAATTTTCTTGACAAGTTATTTATCTTTGATATAATATTAAATGTGTAAAAAGGAGTGTAAAGTAAATGAAAATAGGAATAGTTGGTTTACCAAATGTTGGAAAATCTACACTTTTTAATGCGATTACAAAAGCTGGAGCTGAAAGTGCAAATTATCCATTTTGTACAATTGAACCAAATATAGGTATGGTATGTGTACCAGATAAAAGAATAGATGTATTATCTAAGATGTATGATACTGATAAGACTACTTATGCGACTATTGAATTTGTTGATATTGCAGGACTAGTAAAAGGAGCATCAAAAGGTGAAGGTCTTGGAAACAAATTCTTATCTCACATTCGTGAAACTGATGCAATTGCTCACGTAGTAAGATGCTTTGAAGATGAGCAAATTGTTCATGTTGACGGAAAAATAGATCCAATAAGTGATATAGAGACAATATCTTTAGAGCTTATTTTTGCAGATATTGAGACACTAACTAAAAGAATGGATAGAGTTGGAAAAATGACTAAATCTGGTGATAAGAAAGCTATCGCTGAAATGGAGCTTTTAAGAAGAATAAAAGAGCACTTAGATAATGGAAAACCAGTAAGAACAATGGAGCTTACTGATGATGAAAGAGATACAATTAAAGATGCTTTTTTCTTAACAGATAAAAAAGTTATCTATGTTGCAAATGTGTCAGAAAATCAAATTTCAACAATAGATACTGATCCATATGTTCAAAAAGTAAGAGAATATGCTAAAGCAGAAGGCGCAGAAGTTATTGCACTATGTGCAAAACTAGAAGAAGAATTATCAGAGCTTGATGATGAAGATAAAGAAATGCTTATGAAAGACTATGGAATAGATGAGTCAGGACTTGATAAATTAATTAAAGCTAGTTACTCTCTTCTTGGACTTATATCTTTTCTTACAGCTGGTAAACAAGAATGTAGAGCTTGGACTATTAAAAAAGGTACAAAAGCTCCTCAAGCTGCAGGAAAAATTCACTCTGATTTTGAAAGAGGGTTTATTAAAGCAGAAGTTGTATCTTATGATGATTTAATAAAATACGGTAGTATGAATGCAACTAAAGAAAAAGGATTAGTTAGACTTGAAGGAAAAGACTATATAGTAAAAGATGGGGATATAATACTATTTAGATTTAATGTATAAAGCATGAGAAATCATGCTTTATATTATTATATAAAGAGCCACTTTACATAAGGATTTTACTTAATTTTAGAGGTTTATTTTTTTTAGACTTTTGTGTAATTTTTTATTAAAAAAGCTTGACTTTTAACATTAAGTAGATTATAATAGTAAATGTCCAAAGTGATGTGGGCCTTTAGCTCAGTTGGTCAGAGCACTCGGCTCATAACCGAATGGTCCGGGGTTCGAATCCCTGAAGGCCCACCATTTATATTATACTTTGGGTAGGTGCCCGAGTGGCTAAAGGGGGCAGACTGTAAATCTGTTGGCTTACGCCTACGATGGTTCGAATCCATCCCTGCCCACCATAAATAAATGGTTTAATATCAATACGAAAGTATTGATATTTTTTTGCACAAAAAGAGCAGTGAACTCAATCACTGCTTATTTTTATCATTCTTTTTAATATTAGTAATATTTGTTAGCTCTTCTACTTTTATTTTCTGCTCATCTATTGATGTTAAATTACTTAAAGGAAATATAAAGTCATATTTCTCTTTATTTGGATTCTGAGCGTCTTTTCTTTCTATCTCTAATTGATACTCGATATTTTTCTTTTTGTCCATTTTTGATACGTTTTCACCTCAAATATAGTATGAGCAAAAACTAAATTAATATTACTTTCCTTTTAAATAGTTTTCCATATCTACTT
>CALXAR010000030.1 GCA_944386345.1 uncultured Clostridia bacterium | reverse complement strand
TGAAAAGTTTTCGTTCGACTTGCATGTCTTAAATGCGCCGCCAGCGTTCATCCTGAGCCAGGATCAAACTCTCGTTTGAAACTTTTCTCATTATTTACGCTTATTTCGCGAATTTACTTACATTTTTTAAATTGACGGTTGCACTTTTCGTACAACCTTACTTTGGTTTGTATCTTGCATTGTTTATTTTTCAATGTGCTCTTGTTCTCTCATGAGAACGACTTTATTATAGCACAAAGAGTCAACTTTTGTCAACATATTTTTTTGAATTTTTTAAAGTTTTTTTAGCTTTAATTTTTTTATGTTTTGTATCCTCTTTGCGACGTTTATTATCTTACTACTTTTTGTCTTTTTTGTCAACACTTTTTTATAAAAATATTTAATATTTTTTTACTATCATTTTTTATTACTATTTTTTAATAATTTTAAGCTCAAATTTCTACTAAAATAACATCTTCTCCTATTTTCTTTATGTCTTTCCACTGAATACTAACATTATTCTTACTGTTATTAAAAATCTTTCCAGTTTTAGCTACAATAATAGAATGTATTTCTCCTTTTTCAAAATCGGCTTGAACATCTACTACAAATCCTAATATTTTTCCATCATTAATATTTATTACTTCTTTTTGTTTAAAATCTATTCCTCTTGCCATAAACATCACCAATACATTATATGAAAAAAGATTTCGTTTAATTCACGAAATCTTTTTTTAAATCATCAACAATTTTATTAACAAACATACTATTTGATCCTTTAAAATATATTACATCATTTTCTCTCATAATTTCTCTTACTTTCTTCTCTGCCTCTGTAGAATCTTTGCAGTAATATACTTCTTTAATATAATTTTTAGCATTCTCGATTAAGTACTTCATATTTTCACCATATGCTATTAAAACATCATATTTTAGTTCTTTAAAAACTTTGCCCATCTTCAAATGTATTTCTTTAGCATAATCGCCTAGTTCCAATATATCAGCTAAAACTGCTATTTTTCTTTTATCTTTTATTTCATCTATTGAAATGAGTCCAGATTGCATTGAGCTTGGACTAGCATTATATGTATCATCAATTATTGTTATATTATTAAATGAAATTTTCTCCATTCTTCTACTTATATTTTGATATTGAAATATTCCTCTTTTTATTTTGTCCACTGATATATTATATATTTCACCTATTTTTATTGCTACTAAAGAATTTAAAATGTTATGATTTCCTAAAGCATTAACAACAATATGCTCTTCTTTATTATATATTAAAGTATCATATTCAATTGTATTTTCATTAATAACAATATTTTTTGCATCTTTTATACTATAGTATAAAATTTTTACACTAGAATTTTCATATCTTCTTAAATACTCATCATCACCATTTAATAATAGTATTTTTTTACCTTTAAGTCCGTCTGCAATTTTAGTTTTTTCTTGAAATATAATATCTTGACTGCCAAACTTACCAATATGAGAAGTTCCAATATTAGTTACAACAGCTACATCTGGGACTAACAATTTATTAAGAATATCCATCTCACCTACAAAATCAATTCCAGCTTCTAAAACAGCCATTTCCTGCTCTTCTAGCTTTAGGGTCATAAGTGGCATTCCTATATAACTATTCATATTTTTCTCAGTAACCAAAATATTCTTTTGTTGTGATAAAACAGAAGAAACTATTTCTCTTGTACTTGTTTTTCCAACACTTCCTGTAATTGCAACAACTTCAATATCTTTATGCTTATTTCTATTAAATATTCCAATATCTACTAACGCTTTTTTTGTATCTTCAACTTCAATAATAATTATATCTTTATTTACTTCTTTTATTTTTTGAATATCTATAGAATCTATATTAGACACAAAAAATCCCGAGCAATTATTTTTTACGGTATCATTAATAAATCTATGTCCATCAACATTTTCTCCTACAATCGGAATATAAAAATCACCGCTTTTTACTTCTCTACTATCTATCTTATAATTATTAATTTCGTCATCTAAATTACCATTTAATAACTTTCCATTTGTTGCCTCTAGTAATTCTTTTACTTTTAACATTTATAATCTCACCTAGTTTTATTTTACCACATAATTAGGTATTTTCAAGTGAAGCAAAATAATTATTAATACCATTTACAACAGCTTGAGCAATTTCAGCCTCGTTATTTATTATCCAATTTGCATCATCTTTGTTATCATGAAATGCTACTTCTAGTAGTACAGCTGGAGCATTTGTTCTAATTATCTCATATAAACTACTTGTAAATAGTACTCCTCTTCCTTTAGATGAGTCTGGATATATCTTCATTATTTCGTCATAAATATAATTTGCCAGTTTATCTCCTGGTGTATTTGGTCTATTAGCAAAAATCTCCGGTCCTTGTGCATTATATCCTTGACCGCTAGCATTACTATGAAGAGCAACATGTATATCTGGTCCTATCTCATTACTTTTCTTTACTGCAGCACTTAATTTTTCATTTGGATCGTTTCTATATACTGTATAACCTTGATTTTTTAAAAGCTCTTCAACTATATCTGCTATTCTATTCATCCTATACTCTTCTGTGCCAAAATCACCATATCCAACATTAAATTCTTGTGTAGATGGACTTAAAAAAACAACCTTTTCTTCCATAATTTACCTCCTTTTTAATAATATTAAAAAAACTGGTATATTATACCAGTTTTAATTATTATTTATTAAATCAACTAAATTTTGCATCTCAGTTTCTGAGAGTGTTATTCCTTTTCCCATCTTTTCATGGTTTTCATCCCAATCTCGAATATCATACTTTGCTGGTCTATCATTCCAGCTTACCATATTAATTTCCTTTCTCCATCCATTACTTCCTTCTGATAATACTCCTATATGTTTTACAACTTCATATTTTATTTCTGCCATATAACCCTCCTATATATAAATTTTATACATATAGTATATCATTAAGTATAGATAATGTATATATTAAACTTCTATTTATTCATATTTTCTCCTAGCTTATTTTTCATTCTAAGTAAGGCTCCCTTTTCTATTCTTGAGATCTGTGCCTGAGACACTCCCAATTCTTCAGCAAGTTCTATTTGAGTTTTATCTTTAAAATATCTTTTTTCTATAATATATCTCTCTTTATCTGATAGTTTATCTAGCATCTGTTCAATAGAAATTTGTGTGATTAAATCATCCGAATCTTCCTTTTCATTTTTTAGCTGGTCAAGTAGAAATATCTGATCACCACCATCATTATATACAGTATCGTATATTGACATAGGAGCTACAGTACTATCTATAGCTAGTATTATTTGCTCTTTACTTGCACCTGTGATTTTTACTAGCTCTTCAACTGTAGGCTCTTCATTATGTTTTGCAACATACTTTTCTCTTTCTTGTGAAATTAAGTATGATAAATCTCTTAATGATCTAGTAACTCTAAAAGCACTATTATCTCTTAAATATCTTTTTATTTCTCCAAGTATCATTGGAACTGCATAAGTACTAAACTGCACTTCTTGCTTAATATCAAAATTATCCATTGCTTTTATCAGTCCAATTACACCAACTTGAAATATATCATTAATATTTTCTCCTCTATTATTAAATTTCTTAACTAAACTTAACACAAGTCTTAAATTTGCATTTATGAATTCATCTTTATATTCAATTTTTCCATCCTTTATTTTCCTTAGCATTTCCATTTGTTCACTCTGAGATAGTTTTGGAAGCTTTGATGTATCCATTCCTTGTATCTCTACTTTAACATTTGCACCATTCATATGTATCTCTCCTTTATCACTAATATTTTTTTACATATGATTCACACTTATTCTCATTCGACTTTTATAGAGGTTTTTAGTTAAAAACTAATTTTTACTAATAAAGTCCCTAGTATATTTATATGTAGCGTTAAATAATTAATGATAAAGGCAAAAACATATAACAAAAAAAGAGCTTTTTAGGCTCTTTTTCTATATGTTGTATAATTTTTTAATGTCCCAGATAGTTCCTTCTTTTGTATCTTTTAAAATTATTCCTTTGTGTTCTAAATCATCTCTTATGCTATCTGCTTTATTAAATTCTCTTAGTAGTTTAGCTTTTGCTCTTAACTTTATTTGATTTTGTATATAATCTATATCAATTGATAGCTCCTGTAAATATCTGCTTTTAATACTATCTATATAGTCATCTGGAGTCTGAGTAAATAGTCCAAGAATTGAATACACTTCCTTTATATTATTTATTATTTTAGCAAAAGTATTTGCAATCTTATATTTATTATTTTTATCTACTTTTTTAAATAATCCATTTACATATTTAAAGATTCCAAAAAGCTCAGAGATTGCTGCAACAGAATTAAAATCATCATCCATAACTGTAATAAAATTTTTAATTATATTTTCTGATATATCATCTTCAATAGTTTCACCATTTTTATCTCCATTATTTTCATATATAAATTTATCCATGTTTTTTAAAGTGGTATAAAAATAATATAAATGTTTTTCTGCCATATAAAAATCTTCATCTTTTATATCTATATCAGATGTATAATGCTTTTGTAAAAATACATACTTTATAGTCTCATAATTATATTTTTTTAATGCATCACGAATTGTAAGAGAATTGCCTAAAGACTTGCTCATCTTTTCTCCATTTATTTTTATTAATCCACAATGTGACCAATATTTAGCCATATTTTTTCCTGTATATGCCTCGCTTTGTGCAATTTCATTTTCATGATGTGGAAAAATTAAATCTTTTCCTCCACCATGAATATCAATTGTCTCTCCAAGCTCATTTAATACCATTGCAGAGCATTCTATATGCCAGCCAGGTCTTCCATTTCCCCATGGAGAGTTCCAGTATATTTCTCCTTGTTTTGCAGATTTCCAAAGAGCAAAATCAAGAGGATCTCTTTTTTCTTCATTTACTTCTTTTCTTACTCCATTTAAAAGCTCATCTATTTTTCTATTTGACAATTTTCCATAATCTTTAAATTTTCTAACTATAAAGTATACATCTCCGCCTTTTGTTGCATATGCATATCCTTTATCAATTAGTCCTTTCACAAAATTGATAATATTTGTAATATTTTCAGAAGCTTTAGGTTTTATATCAGCATCTTTTATATGTAGATTTTTCATATCTAGCTCAGTTTCAATTATTTGTTCTCTTGAAAATTCTAATGCATTCTTTCCAAGCATATTAGCTTTATTTATTATTTTATCGTCTACATCTGTATAATTTCTAACATATTTTACGTTATATCCTCTATATCTTAAATACTCTGCAATCATTGAATATACTATTGCTTGACGTGCATGTCCAATATGACTTAAATCATATACTGTTATTCCACATGCATACATTTTTACATTATTTCCATCAATTGGAATAAATTCTTCTTTTTTTCTTGTCATTGAATTATATATTTTCATAGCTTACCCTCCCCAAAAAACAAAAAAACTATGTAGATGCCTACATAGTTTTAATATATTTCCTATTATGATAAATATATTTGCTAATGTAGGCATGAAACTAATCACTCATACCTACATCGTAGATAAGAGTGTTATCTCATACAACAACAATTAGCAAATATTATTTTTATCATAAAAATCTCTCCTTTTCTTAAATTATATACTAAATTATATATTATATACTAGTTTTTGTCAACATAAAGATCATTTCCAAGATCTAAAACATCATATATTTCAAAAAATTTATATAAATTTCTAAAAATGTATTTTATGTTTTCTTTAACTTTTGAAGACTTACTGTTAAAAGGCAATAATGTTTTTCTCAAATTCTCAATTTTAAATCCTTCTAAGCAGATAACAAATCTTCTTCCTTCTTTAAACACTATATACTTTTTGCCTTCAAATATTTCATCGATATTATTTATCTTCTCCATTAAGGCTAAAGACAAAATATATCTTGCTTGTATCTCATCGTCGCTATATACTTTATATTTTTTAGAAAACTCTAAATTTTCTAGCTCAATTTCCTCTCCAGAGTATGTAATATAATCTTTTATAGCTCCGTTTATAATAACATCAGAAAAATTATTTGGTATTAAATATATATGCTCAGCTATTCTTTTATTTAATGTTGCACTAATATAGCAGCCACTAAATATTGTTTTCTTTACTTTATCGATTACCTTTTTAGTATAAGGATTTCCTTTTGAATCATAATATGTCTCTTCTCTTAGTACATCTTTATAGTAATATATTTCCATATCCGCAAAATTCATATAGTTGCTATTATAATCTGTTCCAATTGCATTCTTTCCATTATATTGTAAATTTTCTAAATTAAATAGCTCCATATCTTTTATATTTTCTATGCTTATCCTCTTATTTGGCTCAAATATTGACGACTCATCTTGAGAAATAAACTTTATTATATCTTCAATAATATATTTATTTAAATTATACATTTCTTTTCTTAGTCTAATATATATTGCAACAATAACACAGATTGCTATTACAGTCACACCTAATATTACAAATATAAATGAGTTATCTATTAACAAATCTAACTGATATGAAGCCATAAGAAATAATACAATAAAAATAATCATTGCTATTAAATATTTTGCTTCCACTTTCTTTTTTATCTTATTAAATTTTGAATAAATGTCCTTTAACTTATCATTATAATATTCATAAAATTCACTAAATTTTTCTTCCATATTGTATTTCCTTTAAAAAATCAATTTTCTTCTTTATCATCAAAATTTCCGACAGATACCTTTGTATCCTTCTCTTCTTGTGACATTTCAAAAAATTTATATTTTCTAAATCCAAATAAAAAAGCAATAATATTTAATGGAAATAAGCTTATATATGTATTATAGCTTTCTACATGTGCATTATATGTTCTTCTTGCAGCAGAAATCTGCTCTTCTACTTCATTTAATACTCTTTGTAAGTGCATAAAGTTTTCACTAGCCTTCAAATCAGGATAATTTTCACTTAATAGATCTATATCAGACATAAAATCCATATATTTTGAATTTAAATTGTTAATATCTTCTATGTTTTTACAATCATCAGCTTTCGATCTTAAAGATATAATTTGCTTTAAAGTATTAGCTTCATATTCTTTATATCCCTTTACAGCCTCTACAATATTTGGTATCAAATCATATCTCTTTTTTAGCATTACATCTAGACTTGAATATGATTTTAGCATTTTATTCTTTTTAGAAAGCATTGTATTATATATAATAATAACTAAAAAAATCAGTACTATTATAACTGCTAAAGCAATATACATATAATCACGTCCTTTAGATAAAGAATACCATAGAAGTATAAAAATATCAATAAACTACGCTGTAAAATCCTTCTTTAAATCGTTAATTACCTTTTTCTCAAGTCTAGATATATATGATTGTGATATCCCTAGCTTATCTGCCACCTCTTTTTGAGTTAATTCATCTTTTCCATCAAAACCGTATCTTAGTTTCATAATTATTTTTTCTCTGTCTTCTAAACACTCTATAGATTTTTTTAGTGTTTTTTTGTTTTCTTCATCCTCAATACTTTTATATATTGCATCATTTTCTGTACCAAGAATATCTGCAAGTGATAAATCATTTCCTTCACTATCAATATTAATTGGCTCATCAATAGAGATCTCTGTCTTTATTTTATTATTTTTTCTTAAAAACATTAGTATTTCATTTTCTATGCATCTTGAAGCATAAGTTGCCAGCTTTATATTCTTATCTAAGTCATAGCTATTTATTGCTTTCATTAGTCCAATTGTTCCTATAGAAATCAAATCCTCAATATTTACTCCTGAATTTTCAAATTTTTTAGCTATATATACCACAAGTCTTAAATTCTTCTCTACTAGAATATTTTTGGCTTCCTTATCGTTATATTTTAGCTTTTTTAGTAATTCTAGCTCATCTCTTTCCTCAAGAGGCGGTGGTAACTTATCAGCACCAGCTATATAACCTAAAAATGAATCATTAATTCCTAACCACTTTAATATTTTTAAATACATTAATTTAATTTCTTTTTTAATAATAAACACCTCCATTTAAATCTTCTAGATATGTATCATATCCAATAATTCCACTATATTTTTCTGGAGTATTACCTATTAAACTAAAGCATAAAATTATTTTTGGTATTTTTGCTATTTTTTTTTCATCTTTAATTACTATAATATCTGTTGCTATATATCCTTGCTTTTTATCTGTTCCGTTTACTGTAATTACATCTACATCTATTATTTTATATTTCTCTAATCTCAATTTTGATTTTAAATTTGCATTTAGAAAAATAACGTTTAAATTTGTAATTGGCTCTTTAACGTTATTTCCTGTATCAACAAAAGCATCAACTACTACATTATCTATTAACAGCTTAAAGTATAAATCCCTATTTTTTAATTTGGTTTTCCACATGTTCCACAAATCTTTTACTACTATATGTAAAATTAACGCTGAAATTATATATATAGCAAATTTATACACATAATTTTCTAAATTTACATTAAAGCTAATTGATAGTGCTATTATCATTCCTATGTAAATAAAATAGATTAAATAATAACATAAGAATTTTTTAAAATAATCATATAAATTTTTAAATCTAAATAGAATATATAGAGTTATGCTTGAAAAAATAATATGAAATATATAATTATTTAAATCTGAGACTAAAACTGTAATGCAAGAAAGTACTGTATCTAAAATAATTACTAAATTTCTTCTTTTTTTTGATACATCTGTATTTGTAAGTAAAATTGTTTCAAGAATTATTACTGTATTTACTATTAAATTTTCTAAAAAAATATAGTCTAGGTAGATTTTCATTTAATCACCTAGACTAATTATATTTACTTTGCATATAAAAATATGTCAATTATTATATCAAATTTACTAATATTCATTTTTCTTTTTCTAAATAATAATAAAAAAAAACTAAGACTATAACATAATCTTAGTTTTTTATATATTTTTCTATAGATTTTTTAGGGATTAATTTTAGTCTTTATTTCTTCTTAAAAATGGTGGAATATCTAAATCTACCATTTTATACTCATTACTAGAAGAAATATTTGTTCTAGCAGAGCTTACTGAACTTGAAGAGTTGCCAAGACCTGCAAATGATGACTGAGTTGATTGATTAGATGTACTTCCTAAATCTGAAAATCCAGTAGTAGAAGTAGGTTGTGTACTTTGAGAAACAGTTGCGTTCTTTAATGCTTCTCCAACAATACTATCTAATTTTAAATCTTGAAATGCTGTTTTTGTAAATCCTGTTGCAATTACAGTAATTACAATCTCATTTTCAAGTTTTTCATCTATAACAGCACCAAAAATAATATTTGCATCAGGATCAACTGATTTTTGAACTAAATCAGCAGCTTCGCTTATCTCTAGTAAGCATAAGTCTTTTCCACCAGTAACGTTAAGTAATACTCCGCCTGCTCCTTCTATAGAAGTCTCAAGTAAAGGACTATGAATTGCTTGACGTGCAGCCTCTTGTGCTCTGTGTTCACCAGAAGCTCTACCAATACCAATATGTGCAACACCAGCATCTAACATTATAGTCTTTACATCGGCAAAATCAAGGTTAACAAGTCCTGGTATTGTGATTAAATCAGAAATACCTTGTACACCTTGTCTTAAAACATCATCAGACATTTTAAATGCATCCATAATAGAAGTTTGTTTTTCAACAACTTGTAGTAACTTCTCGTTAGGAATTATAATTAATGTATCAACATTTTGTCTTAATTCTTCTATACCTGCATCTGCTTGCATCATTCTTCTTTTTCCTTCAAAAGGAAATGGCTTTGTAACTACACCTACTGTTAATATTCCCATTTCTTTAGAAACTTCTGCAACTATAGGAGCAGCACCTGTACCAGTTCCGCCACCCATTCCTGCAGTAACAAATACCATATCAGCTCCTTTTAAAGCTTCTGCTATTTCACTTTTTGACTCTTCTGCACTACATTTTCCAACTTCTGGATTAGCACCTGCTCCAAGTCCTCTAGTTAATTTTTCTCCTATCTGAATTTTCTTATTTGCTTTTGAAACATTTAGTTGTTGTCTATCAGTATTAATAGAAATAAACTCAACACTTTTTAGACCATTTTCAACCATTCTGTTTACACCGTTATTACCAGCACCTCCGACTCCAACAACTTTTATTGTCGCCATTCCTGCTTGATTTTCGTTTTCCATCATTTACTCCCCCTTAAAATCCATAATCTAAAACTTCTTTTTTTCTTTTTTATTTCTAAAAAAGATTTTATCTTTAAAATTTTCAATTCCCTCTAAAATTTTATCTTTAAAGGTTGGTTCAGTAACAATTTGAACATCGCTATTAACATGTTTACTAAGTCCTAAACCAGATATATATCTCACCATTCCATAAACAGTTGTATGTTGTGGCTTAATAACATTAATTAATTTAGGGCTACATACTCTTACATTGTTAATTTTTAAAGTACGTTTTGCAAGTTCTTCTGCCCCAACTATATTACTTATACCTTGTCCAGTCAAAACAACAGTACTAATTCCAGTAATCATGCCCTTTTCTTGTAGCATCCTTCGGATTATTTGATATATTTCTTTTATTCTTGCTTCTATTACTTGTACAATTTCACTACATTTTACTATGTCATTAGATGCTACAGCTTTTGATGTTAGCTTTACTTCATGATTATTAGTAATCATAGAAACTAAAGCCAAATTATATTGTCTTTTTAATTTCTCAGCTTCATCTGTACTAATATCAAAAGTCAGAGAAATATCGTTTGTTATATGATCTCCTCCAACAGGAAGTGTTGTATAGAATTCCAATTTATCCTTTTTATATACAGATATATCAGTATGTCCACCACCAACATCTAACATTAAAACACCATTTTGCTTTTCTTCAGGCATTAAAATAATATTAGAAGTTGCTAATGTTTCTAATATCAATCCATCTATCTTTAGTCCTGCATATTTTAATGATTTTTGAACGCCATCAATATAATCTCCTCTTGCAATAACTACTTCTACTTCCATTTGAAAAGTTTTACAAAAAGCTCCTATTGGTTCTTCTTTATATATTCTTCCATTTACAACATATGCTGATGGCAAAATATCAATTATTTGTTCATCACGTTCAAGTCTGGTTGATATTTGAATTTTAGTATATAAATTATATATATCATTAACTGTCATACCATCATTTGGTCTTTCGACCTCAGATTCCATAACAACCTTCTCAATTCGTACATTCATACCTTTTATATTTACATAGGCTGAATTTACTGAAAGCTCCGAAATTTGTTCAGCTGAATTTACTGCGTCTTTTATTGACTGGCCCACTCTTTCATAATCTAGTATTTGTCCTCTTTTTATTCCTGAGTTGTTTGAGAGGCCATATCCAATGACTTCAATCTCGCTAAATTTATTGACTTGTCCAATAACACAACTGACTTTGGAAACGCCAATATCTAGCCCTACGATGATATCACCTATAGCCACATCTTACACCTCCAAATTTGAGCTATCTATATGATACTATCTTTTGCCAAAAAAATCAAGCGTTTTGAGGAAATTTTGTAATATTTACGCAACCTTTTTGTAATTCTTTTTAAACATTACAAATTCCTCTGTTTTTCACTATTTAATATGATTTTTCGTAACGTATTTTATTAACATAACATAAACAAAAAAGATTAATAAAGAAGGATTAAAACCCTTTATTAAGATAAAAATAGATATTAAAAAAAGTAAAGATAAAAAGACATATTCTATAGACTTTATAGTTTTTTTACTAAAAAATATGCTCATTATATTATAGCCATCAAGAGGATAAATAGGTATTAAATTTAGCAAAGCTAAAAATATATTTATCTCATAAATAAAATCAATATTATAAAACATAATTGCTAAACATATATTTGCTAAAGGTCCCGCTATATATATTATTAAATTCTTTACTGTTTCTAATTTTATATTATTAAATGTTACACATACGCCTGCAATAGATAACTTTATCTTTTCTATTTTTTTACCAAAAAGCGTCGCAAATAGTATGTGTGACAATTCATGAAATAAAATGAAAAGATAACATACAAAATACGACGTCAAAAACAATTTGATTTTATCAGAAAAGAAAAAAGAAATCAATATAATAATTAATAAATTTTCAATTTCTATTAAAATGTTACACTTTTTTAGTCTCACAATCTTTTCTACCTTATTTTAATTAGTAATTCTGGATCAACAGATCTTCCATTTATTCTTACTTCAAAATGTAAATGCGAACCAGTAGACGCACCTGTAGAGCCCATAAGTCCTATTATATCTCCCTGTTTAATTTCATCGCCTTCTTTAACATTTATTTGATTTAAATGAGCATATTTAAAAATGACTCCATCTTTTTCAATTTCTATATTATTTCCATAGTATTTATCCATTGACTGTGCTAACACAACTACACCATCAGTTGCACTTGCAATAGGTGTATCCATTGTATTTGCAATATCAACACCTGTGTGATAACCAACATTTTCAAACACTTCTTCTCTTGCTCCATATATTGAAGTTATAGTTCCTGTTACAGGAAGTGCAATATTTATATTCTTAGATAATATCTCCTCTACATCCATATTCATTAGACTGATTTCACTACTTGTTGTTACAGTCTCTTCTGCTAAAGCAACATTTTCATTTTCTATTACTATATCTGACTCATTAAATACAGAAACTGTATTGTCTATACTTTTCTCTTCTAGAAAATTAGATATTTCAAAATTAACTAGCTTAGGCTTTACTATGTTTAAATAATTATCTACAACACTATTATACAAACTCTCTGGTACTATTGCCTCAAATTTTGAGTACATTGCTCTACTACATTCTTCTATGCCCTCAATTACTTCTCTTTTAGAATAGTCTTTATTATAATTATCTTTTATCCAATTACAAACACTATTATATTTTATATTATCTGGAAAATACTTGTAGCCTAATACTAAAGCAACGATTGCTAGAGAACACACTAATTTTATTGCAAACTTATATTTAAAATTAACCTTTTTATTTTTTTTAGTTATTTTTTCTTCAGAAATATTATCTATTTTTTTGTACTCATTTACTTCACCAACACTTACTAACCCAACATTATTTCTTTTTAAGTAATGATTTTTTAAATCATCTTTTAATGCATTATCTATATCTTCTTTTGTATATTTATATAATTCAATATTTTCCATTTTCATGACCTCATTAAATTATATTTATCTCATATAAATATATTACAAAAAAACTAAGGCATAAGCCTTAGCTCTCTATTTTTTTACTATCTGTCCAGTTAGATACCATAAGTGCTCACTATCTATTTTTATATCTACTACTTTTCCTACTAAAGATTCGTCTGCTTTAAATATTACAACTTTATTTTGTGAGCTTCTACCTGTATATAATTCTTTATTAGTCTTACTTTTTCCTTCAACTAAAACTCTATATACTTTTCCTATCATCTTACTATTTAATTTTGGAAGAGTTGTCTCATAAAGCTCTTTTAGTCTTTCAAGTCTATCAACTTTCTCTTCATAAGTAATATCATCTTCCATTTTAGCTGCTACTGTTCCTTCTCTTGGAGAAAAAATAAACATATATATTTGATCAAATTCAACTTTTTTTACAACATCTAGAGTATCTAAGAATTGCTCCTCTGTTTCATTTGGAAATCCAACTATAATATCAGTAGACAAAGAAACATCTGGTATTTCTTTTAGTTTTAAAGCTAACTCTAAGAACTGCTCCTTAGTATATTTTCTATTCATTTTACGAAGTATTTCTGTATTTCCAGACTGAAGAGGTAGATGAATCTGCCTTGCTATCTTGGAAGAATTCTTTATTACATCAATTAGATCGTCTTTAAAGTCCTTAGGATGCGGTGACATAAACCTAATAATCTCTATTCCTTCAATTTTTTCAACGTCTTGAAGTAATTTAGGAAAATTATATCCTTTTAATTCATCATTAAAATCATTTCCATAAGAATTTACATTTTGTCCAAGTAGCATAATTTCTTTATATCCATCTTTTGCAAGTCTTCTTATATCATTTAATATATCTTCTGGTTTTCTACTTCTTTCTCTTCCCCTTACATATGGAACTATACAATATGAACAAAAATTGTTACATCCATATATAATACTTACACTAGCTTTATATTTATCGTCATATTTAATTGGTACCTCTTCTTCAAGAGTGTTACTAACATCTATATATTCAATCTTCCTTTGATGATTAACTATAACATTATATAGCTTTTCTGGAAATATAGACATACAACTTGTACCAAGTACAATATCTACAAATCTATATGATTTTTTTATCTTTTCTAATATATGCTCTTGTTGTGTCATACATCCAACAATTGCTATATATACTTCTTCATTTTTAAGCTTTCTTGATTTTAGCATTCCAAGTCTACCAAATAAAGTGTTTTCTGCATTTTCTCTTACACAGCAAGTATTAAATAAATACAGGTTTGAATTATTTTCTTCTCCTTTTTCAAAACCCATTGATTCTAAAATACCTGCATACTTTAATGAATCATTTTCATTCATTTGGCATCCCATTGTATCTATATAATATTTTAATTTTTTCTCTTTATTATATTTTATCATTTTATCTTTATAACTATTTACAAATCTCATAATAATCTCCTTCAAACAATAGTATTATACATTATCTGACCTTATTTTTCAAGAAAATAGCAAAATTTACAATACATAAATAAATAATAAAATAAAATTATACTTTATTTTTTATTAAATTATGATACAATATTTTTGGAGGTACAATATGAATAAAAAGATTATTATAATATTATTAGTAATACTATTTTTAATACTTGGAATTTTCATTACTCTATATTGCATAGACAACTATAGGATGAAAAATAATGAACCAGTATTTTTTAGTACGTGGGGAAAAGAATATTCTCCAATTATTGAAGAGCAAATAACAGAAGAAGAGCCAAACATAGAAGAAGAAAAAGAGCCTGAATATGTAGATGAAAATGATGTAAAACTTGGTATATATGTAGATAATGGGTATAATTTAGAGCTAGTAACTGACAACTATTATTGTGACTGGTCACCAGAAAATGTAATGGGACTATTTTATGCAGTTCCAACACAAGAGACTAGTATTCCAAATACAAATTTTGATACTATGTGGAAAGATTATATAAATCAATATTCAAATGCAAATGATTGTAGGATTGGATATGCTCTAGAATTTACATTAAATGATGGAACTCAAATGTATTATACAATATTAAATCCAGATGATGCATATTATACTTTCCCAAAAGTAATGAGTTTTTTATATGATGATGTAAATTTAGTTCCAGGTAAAGCATACTATCATATAACACAAGATGTAATGTATGATTATACAATTTGCTCATCATTAAAACTAGTAGGGGACGTTGATACATATACTATTGCTTCAGACATTAAACTTACAGCTTTTTGCTTTGATAGTGAAGACGACTTTGATGAAGAAGGAAAATATAGAGGAAATAGTTCATATACTATAAATATAA
>CALXAR010000029.1 GCA_944386345.1 uncultured Clostridia bacterium | reverse complement strand
AAAATACAAGAAGAAGTAAATATTGACACAGGAGATATAGCAGTAATAGCAATAGTATGTGTAGCAGTAGTATGTGTTGCAGGAATAGTATATGTAGTAATAAGAAACAAAAAGAAAAGTAGTAAATAATAAATAACTATAGTAAAACTTAAATAAAAAGCACTCGCTAGAGTGCTTTTTGTTATTTTCCTATAAACATAAGAACAATCACATATCCATAAGTATTACTTTTTTCTATTCCTATTCCAATATAATTATATGTATTTGAAAGTATATTTTTACTATGCTCTTCGGAATTTAGAAATGATGTTATCGCATCATCTATACTACTATTGCCAGCAATATTTTCTCCTGCCGATATATAAGTTATACCAGCATTTTGCATCATTTCAAAGGGAGTACCATAAGTTGGAGAAGTATGGGAGAAATAGTTATTTTCTACCATATCTTTAGCTTTTGTCTGTGCTGTAGCTGTAAGTAAAGAATCAAGAGTAAGAGCTGGTAGTCCGTTTGCTACTCTTTCTGCATTAATTTTTTCTAAAATATAAGCAGCAGTCGCTTTAGAATCGTCAGTTTGAACATTAGATGTCTCGTTATTTTGAATCTGATTTTCTTCTTGCTCTACATTTTCAGAGTAATATTCAATTAAATCTTCTCTTACCATACCAACTAAGTTATCATCAGTGATTATTAAAAGAAAATTATCGATAGCTCCAATTACATATACTTTGTCTCCAGCATTTAATTTTCCATATACGCTAAAAGATGTTGAAGGACCACCACGAACTATTGTGTTATCTCCTTTTATAGTAGCATAAAAAGGAGAATAGTCAGTGTATACTAAATTATCTGTTTTTTCTCCTGTAACTTTTGCATAGTCTTTTGAAATTATTCCCACTTCGTTATTTTCTAATTGAATTATATAATAATTGTCTATTGACCCTACTAGTTTTATTTTTGTATTAGGTTCAAGTGTCTTTACAAAAGAAGAATAATCTGAAGTTGGCTTTTTTCTTAAATTAACATTTGCTGTGGTAACTCCATATTCTGGAGCAAAGTGAGTAATTGTAGCAGCAAAAATAGTTGAAAATACTAGTATAAAGACAACTGTAACAATAAGTATAATAGTAGTTTTTTTTCTTGTCATAAGTTTCACCTCACAAATATTATTACCAAAACTTTCCTAAAATATTATAAAAATTGGTATAAATTTCTAAATTAAATAAAAAATATTTATGAGGTGTCATTATGCAAAAGGGAATTTGGTTAATAAAAAATAAAATAAAAAATATTTATCCATATTTATCAGATAATATAGAATGTGATGTGGTAATAGTCGGAGGTGGAATTTGTGGAGCAATAACAGCATATTTTTTAGCCAAAGATGGTTTTAAAATTGCAGTTCTTGAGAAAAATCTTATAGGATACAATACCACTGGAGTGTCATCTGCTTGTATAACAGACTTTATTGATGAATTATATATAAAAAGCAATCTTAATAAAGAAAAAAATATAGAGAGGAAGCTACTTGATTTAAAGAGAAAGGCAAATTCACTACTTGACGAAATAATAGTTGATATACAAAAAAGTGAATATTTAAAAAAATCAGATTATACAATATTAAATACAAAAATGTTTCAAAAATCTATGCTAAAAAATGAAATTAATATGCGAAAAGGACTAGGGGAAAAAGTTGATATTAATGATTCAAATTCTGGAATAAATATAAAGCAAGGCGCAAGAATGATTGATTCATATGATTTTGCATCAAGTATTTTTGAATATATCTCAAAGTTTCCTAATGTAAATATATTTGAAAATACAAGATTAAAAGAGTTAAGATCTTTTTATGACTATGTAGAAGTAGAAACCCAAAACGATTTTACAATAAAGGCTAATTCTTTGATTTTAACTACCAGTGTAGATAATTTACAAATCTCAAATATGCCAAATATTGAAGTATATAAAAGATTTAGTATTGCTTTAAAAACTAATATAAAAGAGAAAATGTGTTATAAATTGTTAAATGATATCCCAATATATATTAGAGGTGATGAAAAAGGAAATGTTATAGTATCTGGAATTGATACAAAGTATAGCTTTAAAATGGATAATTATAAATATATAGAATCCTTAGAAAAAGAAAATGAGAAAAAGTTAAAATCTACACTTTGTAAAATGTTTCCAAAGGCAGAAATAGCAGATGAAATTATATCATATAGTGGTAATGTGTATATATCAAAGGATAATTTACCGGTCATTTGTGAAATTGAAAGTATACCTAATGTATATTTAAATATCGGAATGGGAAGTTCATCTATAGCGCATATGCTAATAGGAGCAGATATATTAAAAGATGCAATAAAAGGATATTATAAAAAAGAGATGAACTTATTTAAAATTAATAGATAGAGTATTACAAAAAAATGTCATATTTAGTAAAAAAAACTTTAATTTTAGTTTATCGTGTGATATAATACGCTCAGGAAGGAAGATGGTATGATGAACAAGCTAAGGTTAGTTTATGGAAAGTCAAGAGATGCAATGTATATATCTCAAGAAGATACAATTAAGATTTTTACAGAAGCATTTACTAATGCCGGACTACCAGTCGTAAAATCAAGCAGTACTAACATGGTAGATATGATGTTTGCTCATCCACTTACTGATGGATATGAAAGTACAGGAGAAATTTTTGAAATAGCACTTACTGAAGAGGTTGATACAAGATATTTAGTCAGAGAGCTAAACAGAAATCTTCCTGCAGGATTTATTGTTATGTCTGCAGAATATGTATCACCTAATGAAGAAAGTATAAATCTAAGAGTGTATGCAGCAGAATATGTAATAAGTTTAGACTATACTGAAAAATTTAAGGATAAATCTTTAAGAGAAAAAGATGAAATTAGAGCGTATTATAAAAAGAAAATGGAAATGTATTTGTCTCAAAGTCAAATTTTAGTAGTTAAAAAAAGCTATGATAGAATGGAGAGATTAGATATTAAACCACAGATTGAGAGATATTCATTTAATATAGATGATAGTGTAGACGTAATATTATCAGCAGGACCAAGATCAAATATATCACCTGCAATATTAATGGACGGATATGCTGAATATATTAATGAAGTAGTTCCTTATGATGTAAAAAGAACAAAAATATTATATAATTAAGCTTATTTTCTTGAAATTGTTTTGTAACATAAATGATATAAATTATGGTAAACAAATTGTTGACATTGAAATATTAATATGGGATAATAAAGTTAACATTCAAGGAAGGCGGTGTAGAATATGCAAGTAACAGACGTAAGAGTTAGAAAAGTAACTTCTCAAAACAGAATGAAAGCTATTGCTTCAATAACAATTGATGATGTTTTTGTAATTCATGATATTAAAGTTATTGAAAGTGATAAAGGGCTATTTATTGCTATGCCTAGCAGAAAAACTCCAAATGGAGAATTTAAAGATATTGCTCATCCTATCAATACTGAGACTAGAGAAATGTTACAAAAATTAATTATTGATAAGTATAATGAGGCTGAGTAATTTGTTTATAAATTATGATGAAAACTAGAGGGTTATTTAATACCCTCTTTTAATATATCTTTTTTAAGGAGATGATTAGATGACAAATGAGTATGTAAAAGATATAGTTGCAAAAATTCCTTTTGAGCCTGGAATATATATGATGAAAGACGAAAAGGGAGAGATAATATATGTTGGAAAAGCTATATCTTTGAGAAAAAGAGTAAGGCAATATTTTCAAAAAAATAATAAAACAAAAAGAATAGAGAATATGGCCTCACTTGTAAGAGACATAGATTATATAGTGGTAAATAATGAAGTTGAAGCTTTAAACCTTGAATGTAATTATATAAAAAAATTATCTCCTAAATTTAATGTGCTATTAAAAGATGATAAAACTTATCCATATATAAAGGTTACAATAAAAGATAAGTATCCACTAATTTATGTAACACGTAGAAGATTAGAAGATAAAGCACTATATTTTGGACCTTATACTAATGTTGGAGCTATGCGTGATGCACTACATACAATAAAAGAAATTTTTCCTGTTAAAAGGTGTAAATATAATTTAGATAAAACAGTAGTAAAAAATGCTTGTTTATATTATCATATAGGAAGATGTCTAGGGCCATGTATTAATGAGGTAAGTCTTAATGCGTATAGAGATATGATAAATCAAGTTGTATTGTTTTTAGAAGGAAAAACTTCTGATGTAAAAAGAATGATAGAAAAACAAATTGATGAATGTATTTTAAAACTTGAGTTTGAAAAGGCTGCTACATTAAAACAGAGGCTTGATAATATAGAAAAGTTTAGTCAAAAGCAAAATGTATCTAATTTAAATGAGACAAGTACAGATATTTGGGGATATGTCTTTTATGAAGATACGTTATATGTTCAAATATTTAAAATTAGAGATTATAAGATTGTTTTACATGATAATGTGAAAATTAATGATATATCAGAAGAAGAGATAGATGAATCTTTAGTTCAAATTGTATCAAATTACTATGTAGATAATAATGATATGCCAAAAAAGGTATATATTAAGCTTCCAGACGAACAAATTTTGCTTATAAATCAACTTTTTGAAAAAAGAGAGATAAAGTTACAAGTTATATGTCCAAAAAGAGGAGAAAAAGCAAAGCTTGTAAAAATGGTAGAAAATAATATACATATTAATATTGAAGATAACAAAAATAATGTTGTCGAAGATTTAGCATCACTTTTAGGCTTTAAAGAAGGAATAGATTCAATAGAGTGCTATGATATATCTAACTTAAGAAATGATTATATAGTTGGATGTATGATAAGATTTGAAAATGGAAAGCTAAATAAAAGTATGTATAGAAAATTTAAGATAAGAAGTACAATGACTCAAGACGATCCCCAATGTATGTACGAAGTCTTAACAAGAAGACTAAAACATGCACAAGATTGGCCACTTCCAGATGTGATTTTAATCGATGGAGCAATGAATCAGTTAAATGCTGTAAAGAAGGCAATGGATGAGACTGGAGAAAGAACTAATATTTATGGTATGGTAAAAAATGATAAGCATAGGACACGTGGACTTATTGATGAGGATGGAAATGAGTTTGATTTATCAGATAAAAAGAAAATTCTTAATTTTCTTACATTTTTGCAAGATGAAGTACATAGATTTGTTATTACATACCATAGACAGTTAAGAGATAGAGTAAAACTTAAAGATGGAAAAGTATATAAAAGTATAAAAAAGAAAAGGTAAAGGAGAAGAAATATGAAAGTATTAACAATTAAGCAACCATGGGCAACTCTAATAGTTGAAGGCTATAAAAGATTTGAATTTAGAAGTTGGAAGACAAATTATAGAGGAGAAATACTTATTCATGCAGGGAAAGGTATAGATAAAGAAGCAATGGAGAGGTTAAAAAAGTATTTGCCAGAAGATATACCTCTTGGAAAAATTATTGGACAAGCAACAATTACAGATTGTGTGCCAATGAGTAATGAATTTGCAGATATGCTATCAAAGGAAAATAATGAGATTTATACTACACATTCTTTTTCTAGAAATTATGGATTTAAACTTGAAAATGTAAAGAAACTAGATAGTCCAATTGAAGCAAAAGGTCAATTGGGACTATGGAATTATGAACTATAAAAAAAGGATGAAATTTATTTTTCATCCTTTTTTAAATACTGATTTATTTCTTTTTTCCATATAGTTGTTAATTCTTCTAAAGAGTATTTTGCATTAGCAGGACTGCTAGAAGGTAAGCAAATAATTGGAATATTATTTATTTTATCTTTAAAAAATTTATTAAATAATTTATATGAAGTATTTCCATTACAAAATATAGCTTTTATATTGCTTGAATTTACTACTTTTTCTATGTTATTTGGGACTGCATTTTTTATACTTGAGTCACTAGAGTTAATAATTTCACATGTTTTAATAACATCCCATAAGGCAATATTATTTTTTATTAAAAAATCTTTTTTGTAATTTATGTCATTTTTTATCTTTTGATTAAATATATTTTCTAAAATCTTCCAAAATCTATTTTGAGGATGTCCATAGTAAAAACAGATTTCTCTTGATTTTACAGATGGAAAGCTCCCAAGTATTAAAATTTTACTTTGCTCATTATACACTGAACTAAACGGATGAATTACTCTCATAATGAAATCTCCTTTTGATATATTTTAACATATTATGCAAGTAATGTCTTTGTTGTACAAAGTTATGTTATGTGATAACATAAAAATGTAAATAGGAGGGAGTTAATATGAGTAAAGAAATAAAAAAAATTGAAAATATGGATGGATTTAAAGATATGAGGATTGTTGATAATTTTTATCAGACATCTAGTTTCTTTCCAATGCCAACAACAGAAATTGGAACTCTAGATGAAAAAGGAAATACAAATTTAGGTTCTTACTCTCTATGTTTTCCATATTACATTGCAGGTAAAGATTATTACGCAATGCTTTTGTGCTGTAGAAATAGCTCTAATACATGTAAAAATATACTAAGAACAGGAAAATGCTCAATAAATTTTATTACACATGAAAGAAAATTCTTTAAAGAGGCTGTAAGGCTTGGATATCCAGGAGAGACAACAGAAGAAAAGATGAAAGATACAATATATACCTTAGTAGATGGCAAAAGAGCAAGAGAAAATCCTGATGAAAAATTTCCAAAAGTTGTAAAGGAATCATATCAAGTATTTGAGTGTACATGGGTTAAAGAGTTAGATAATGCACAAGACGATAAAGTACAAGAAGAATATTTGCCACCATATCATAATTTTAATGGTATAACAAGTCAGTATGGTGCACATTTTATATTAAAAATAGATAATATACTAATGAAGGAAAAATACTATAATGCAATTATAAATGGTGTTACTGCATCTTGTTTTCCAGCAATTCCTGTTGATTATGGATATAGAGATAGTAAGTATTTTTGGTATACAAAGTTTAAAAGACCTATTGCAGAGCCAATTCCAAAAGATAAAGGAATAAGCTTAGATACTGTTAAGTATGCAGCATCAAGAATAGATCCTGATGTGAAATTTACAGATGAGGCTTGTTTAAAGCTTGTAAAAGTACCAAGAGTTTTTCTAAATACCGTACTAAAGGGATGTGTCGCTTGGGCAAAAGAAAATAATGTTAATTTGATTACAGAAAAAGAAATGGATATTATTAATGATAAGAGAAATAAAGAGAAGCAAAAAAAATAATTGTTACATTTTTGTTACTAAAAAAAGTATACTAAAATGTACATTTTAGTTGATAAATCACACTAAATGTAGTAAAATATCCATGAAAGGTGATTTTATGATTGGAATTACAAAGAGTGAATTTGAAAGTTCTTTATTTAGACAAGATATTGTTGAGTATTATCTTAATATGTCTAGAGACGAATTAGAATATAAATTTGGAAATTTTGTTACAGCTATGATTGGTTTTAATCAAAATAATCCAAACCAATGCTATGATCTATTTGAGCATACTCTAAGAACAGTTAATGATATACCAACAGGAGAGTTAACAGATGAAGAAATAAAATTAATAAAAATAGCTGCTTTTTTCCATGATATAGCAAAGCCTATTGTTGCAAAGTTAGAGTCTGGAAAAACAATTTATCCAGATAATGAGATTGAATCAGCAAAGATTGCAAATAATTTTTTAAAAGAGCTTAGGTATGATGATAATGAAATAAAGAGAGTATGTTTCTTAATAAGTCATATCAATGATTTTTTATATTATAAAGATGAATTGCCATATTACTATGAGCATCATGCGTATATAAAAAAGATTTCTGCAGTAAGTATTGCTGAACAGATGATAGAAAATGAGTATAATTTCTCACAAGCCGGTCTTGATGGTTTACAAATAAAAGCTGTTTGTTATTATTTGGCTAGAAATGAAGAGTGGCCACTTTTTGAAGACGAAAAAGGTGATGAGATTTTTGTAAGACCTGTAGATATGCAAGATATAAAGTGTAGATTGATAGATTTAAAAAATGATTATACACCGACTCTTAAGGATTATAAAATGCTTATAAAGCTAAGTATAGCTAATTACAAAGCTCAAGCAAAGAGAGCATATCAAAAAGGCAGACTCATTGCAACAAGAGCAGAGAAAGTTAGAGTAGCAGCAATAATAGAAGCTATACTTCCTGAAGCATATAGAAAATTTGAAGAAGCTATTAATAAATATCAATCAGATGGAATGCTAACACAAGAATTAATAGATGCTACAAATGAATATAATGAGCTTGTAGCAATGAATCAAATTGAGCAAATGAGAGAAGAAAATGCCAAAAATTTAATGAATAAATTTAACGATATGAAAATTCGTTTAACTATGAAGTCATAGGGAGGAAAGACATGAAAGAGCAATATTATAATTTACCTATGGTAAGAGAGAATTTTATATCAAGGAATCTTAAGAAATTATTTCAAGGCTTCTTTAATATAAAAAGGAAAAAAAGAGATCAAAAAAGAGCAAGTATACTTGCTCAAAGAGCAAAACAGAATAAAAGCTTTTCTGATACAGTTTCAATGTCTGGAACTCATCAAAAAGTTGATATTTATGAGTTTCAAGCAATGTATAGAAGAGGAGAAATCCCTATAGAGAATATGAATGAAGATCAAAAATATGCTTTAATAAAACTTTTTGAAATGCAAAACGAAAGACTTAGAAATAGTATTCAAGAGCATAAGAAAAATACAGAAGCATATAATATGGAAGTACAAAGACTAAAAAAAGAACTAGATATAATAGGTTAAAAAGCTACATTTTATGTAGCTTTTTTCTATTGATTTGAATATAATTTACATGCGTCAACAAATGAGTCTAGTAATTTAGTACTAGGAGTATCATTGCTTCTTTCTGGATGCCATTGAACTCCAATGTTAAAGAGTTTATCATTTTTTTCTATTCCTTCAATTATATTATCACATCTAGCACATATCGCATAATCTCCTGAATTTGGAACCATATAGCCATGAAGACTATTTACTTTTATATTATCTTCATTAATAATACTATATAATTTGGAGTTTTTATCAATTGATACACTATGAACATACTCATCATCTGGCTTTTTGTGTCCTTCTATTTTTATATTTGTATTTGAATTGTTATAATTACACATCACTTGCATTCCCATACATATTCCTAATAATGGCATGTTTTTATCATTTGCTCTTTGACAAATATATTTATCATAAAAATAAATTCTATCTCCACCAGGCATTAAAATACCATCACACATATCTATTTGTCTGTCAAGAATTTCTTTGTCTTCTTGTGACAATTCTTTTTCTTTATTATTAATATATATCATATCTTGAGTTGGAAGTAATACTAAAGGAATTCCACCAGCTCTTAAAATATGCCTTCTAACATTTTCTAAAATACATAAAACTTGTCTGTTGTTGTCTGTAATATATGGTCTTGCAACAACACCAATAATTGGCTTTTTCATTTTTATCACCAGACATATTATAACACGATATTACAATTTTCATCAATTTATTTTTTAAAATATATGCCTTGATATAAGTTTTTTTCTTTTAGTAATTTATCTAAACCATTTAGAACTAGTTTCTTATGAGTATTCCAACTAGGAGCAACAAGTAGTTCTTTTGGAGCATCTCCACTGATTCTATGTACTACAAAATTAGGATTTAAGTGTGTTATGGCAAATACAAGATATTCTAAATAGTTTTCTAGTGTTAAAGGAATATACTGCTTATCTTTATACATCTTGTTAAGCTGTGTATTTTTTGTTATATAAGTAGAGTGAATTTTTATTCCTTGAATATTTTGTGAGTTTAGAAAGTTTATTGTGTTTTCTAAATCTTTTAAAGTCTCATTTGGAAGACCAATCATGATATGTGCAACAATATCTATATTGTATTTATTTAGTATTTTTACTGCATTTATAAAATCATTAGTAGTATATTGTCTATTTATTAATATACCAGTCTTATCATTTGAGGTTTGTAATCCAAGCTCTACACATACATAGTATTTCATTTTGTATGTATTAAGAAGTTTTGCTATATTATCGTCTATGCAATCTGGTCTTGTTGCAATTTGAAGTCCCACGATTCTATCGTCAATTAGTGCAGAGTCATACTTATATTTTAAATTCTCTAAAGTGTCATAGGTATTTGTAAAGTTTTGAAAATATACTATAAATTTATTAGCTCTTAATCCTCTGTAACTATTTAAATGATTTTTTACTTGCTCAGAAACACCAATTTTATTTAAGTGATCTCCAGAACCTCTTTCACTACAGAAGATACAGCCATTTGTTCCTTTAGTCCCATCGCGATTAGGACATGTAAAATTACCATCAACACATATTTTTAGAGTCCTCTCACCAAATTTTTCTTTTAAATAAGTATTTAAATGTTTATATCTTTCCATAATATATAAAGTATAGCAAAATTATATTTAAAAAACAATTAAAATAATTGAATAAAAAAATAAAAATTGTAAAAAATATAATTAGGAGATGATAATATGAGAAATGGTAGTGATAGAATCAAATGTAATGTTACAAAATGTGTGCATAATTGTATAGAAGACTCTACTTGTAGATTAGATTCAATAGTTGTATGTGAGTGTATGAATGATAGAAAAAGTAAAAATAAAGAAGATCAGACTGCATGTGGATCATATAATTATTGTGGAAACTTAAACAGATCTGAAATACTTGGAGGAAATTAAAAAACTCGCTTAAATATAGCGAGTTTTTGCTATGTTACAAAACAATTACAATTATTGTATAATGTCCAATTAAATGATAAAATTATAAATTAATAGAGGGGAAAGTATGAAAAAAGGTAATAATAGAAAATTAATTATAGTTTTTATAATGTTAGTTTTATCGGTTTCTATTATAAATAGACAGCATATAATATATAACTTAGATAGTATAGATAATAAAAATGCAATGGATACGAGTTATGATTCTATAACAGATTTTCAGGATGCAAGATGGACAGAAATACAAGATAATATATTTGGTGAAGGATATGCAAAAAGTCCAACAGATACAAGACTTGCAACTGCACATGTAATAGAAGGAAATGGCTATTTTAATTGGGTAGATACAAGTTCACTAGGTATAGGACCTTGGGATGGAACTAGCAATAAAGAGGATGGAACACCATATTCCATTACAGATTTTTATGTTGATGGAGCATTACCACAAGAAGAAGTTACATATCAAACAGATATAGTAGAGGGAGTTACAGATACAAGAAACGTTACATACGAAGTATATAATATAGATAATGCAAATGAATTTTACTATGTTTTAAGTACTGTTGCTACAACTAGGAATAATAAAAAAATATACATAAATAATGATATAGATTTAGGAGGAGCAAATAATATTATTTGGCCTTCAATATATACTTCTTCTGGAGATATATACATTGAAGGAAATGGACATACTATATACAATTTAAATTCTAATGTTAATGGTATTTTCTCAACAATGAATGCTAAAACAACAATAGTAAATTTAAATATTAAGAGTGTAAAAGTTATAGGAAAATCAAATTCAGATAAAGTTTCTCCAATAGGTAGACCAATGTCTTCTGGATATAGATTTGAAAACGTACATATTGATGGAGGATTTATACAATCTGGTGGAAGTGATACATGTGGATTTATATCACGTCCTGGTTCGGTTAATACATTTATTAAAGATTGTTCAACAGAAAATATGTATATATATGGAGCTGGACAGCATACAAGTGGATTTATAGGATGTATATCTGGGGCTCAAAATTCTTTTACTGGTGGATATGGAGTAAGATTTGATGTTGAATATCCAGAGCAACCAGAGGCAATATTTGGAAATAGTAGTACAAGTTTAAATACATCAGATGCAAGATATCCGTTTTATGTTACTAATTGTTATTCAATAGATTGTGAGATCTTTTCTACATCTGGACATTCAGGTGGATTTATTTCATGTATGGATAGCGGACTTATATGCAAAAATTCTTTTTGTAATAATTCTATTTATGGTGAAGATAGTGTTGGAGTATTTATTGGTTGTCAAGTTGGATATTCATGGGGACCATTTTATGACGCTGAGAATAAGCAAACAATAAATGCATACTTTGAAAATTGTTATACATCCGGTGTTGTAGAGGGTACAACAAGTATAGGGGGATTTGTGGGGTCTGATTTAGATAGAAAAGCAGGAACTGTATATAAAAACTGTTATTCAACATCTATGGTAGGAATGGACTATTCAGGTGAAGGTGTTGGTGGATTTATTGGTAGTACTGCAAATGCAGGCTCAATAAATATAGAAGGACTAGGAAATTTAAATGGTATAATAATGATAAATTGTTATGCAGCAGGTGAGGTCGGAAATATTGATACATCAACTGATATTGATACAGCCAAAAATAAGAAAATAGGAGGATTTTTAGGAGAGTATACCTCACGTGCTAATCAACTTAATCTATATAATTGCTATTATGATAAACAAACAACAGCAATGAGAGAAATAGCTGTAGGTATGGAAGGAAATGGTGCTAACTCATGTGAGCTTAATGGTGTGACTGGAGTATATACACAAGAGTCACAAGTAAAAGGCGTTCAAGGGCTAACAAATGTAGATATGCAAGATAATAGTGCATGGATATACAAAGAAGGATATTATCCGCAACTAAAAGCTTTTATAGATGACGCTAGTAATTTTTCAAATAGCGAGCTAGTAAAGAGCTATTCAACAGCATCAACAGCAACAGTATTTTTAAATCATTGGGACGAGTTAATGACAGAAAATGGAAATGTTGAACAAGGATCAGATGCAAAAGAAATTTATGATACAATAAGAGATATTACATCAACATTTGAATTTACAAGTAATGAAAATTCTGATTCTACAGGCTATGATATGACTTGGCAAGTAGATAGTGATACAAATGCAACAAAAGGATATGTAGAGGAATTAAAAATAACAGAAGAAGATGGAACAGAAAAGACAGTTCCGGTATTATCAATACAAAATCCAGTAAAAAATAGACAAGAAGGCACAAATTTTGGCCTTGAAGCAAAAGATATATATAAATGCTATGACTTTGCTCCAGGCAAATCATGGGTAAAAGTAGAGGCTAAAAGCTCAGAGAAAACAGATGTTGTGGGAACAAGAAAATTAAGACTATTACCAACTGCATATATAGATGCAGGAGAATATGCTCAAATTTCCCTAATAACTGATGGTAACAGTCAAAATATAGTTAAAAATTCAATTCAGATAAATGGAGAGACTTTAGAAGATACTACATATAAGCATGCAAAAGATACAATGTATGTAATAACAAATTCAGAAAATTTAGGAGATAATAAGGTAGTATACCCGGGACAGATTGTATCAAAAGATGAAAATACACTAAATTTATTTGCACTTTGGAATAGGTATCCAGAAGATGAGAATGCAAGTGAAGTAACAGATAAAAGTTTTGATGATATGTATAATCAAGCATTAATAGGAAATTCAAAGGATACAGGACTGGCTAAAGTAGAAGTATATAATTTAAATGTAGTATATAAAGAAACTGAAGATGGAGCTGAAGTTCCAGTAATAAATTATGACGAAAAGACAAGAGTAACAGAAGATACATTAAATGATGCAAGATGGAGAGGAGAAGAACTTTTCGATGTAGATGATGCTGGTTGGTATGAATTAAAATACTACTGGAGATTAAATGATGGAAGATATTTAACAGATAGTAAGATAGTAGTAATTCAAGGAAGTGATATATCTGCCACATTAAATAACAGAATAATAAAAGGTCAAGATGACTATGCAAGTGGAGAGCTAAAAATAACACCAGATATAGAACAAGCTACAGAAAATGCAGATGATTTAGAGCTTGATTATTCAAAAATAGAGGAAGATAATCGAGGAGTTCAAACAACTGTAAATGAAAACGGTACAGTTCAAAAAAATATAAGAATAGATGATTTTAATTCAAATAAATTAATTGTTGGTTGGAGAAATGATAGTAGATATAAGTTAGAGGAGTTAAAAATAGAAGTAAGTAGAGATGGAGCTGCTTGGATAACATTACCAATTGATTTAAATAGTACCAATGAAGCAAAATATACATATTTAAGTCAAAATTGGGAGGTAAAGCAATATACAGATACTAAAGAATATTATATAGAAGCAACAGGAGAGCCAATAGAGGTAACGTTACAAGCAAATCATGTAAAGACTGAAGAGACAAATTATGTTAATTTTGAATTTATGGTAGATAGTCAGTCTAGTAGTCAAAATATAAATAATAGCAATATAAGAGTAACAGCAACATTTGTACCACTTATAGATTTAACATTAACCAAGGAATGGGTAGATAATGATAATGAATTAAATATTAGGCCAACAAGTGTTGTTCTTAAAGCAATTGGAAATAATGGAAAAGAATATGAACAAGAAGTAAATAGAGATACAAATTGGCAAGCACATTTTACAGTACCACAATATAATATAAATGAAGAGGAAATAACTTATACAGTTGATGAGAAAGAATTAGTAGATAATTATGAAAAGACAATAGATAATGAAAACTATAAAGTAATAAATTCATTAGAAAAGTATAATATTACAACAAAAGTAAATGGTGAAGGTGGAACAATTAGTGGACAAGATCAAGATGTATATGAAGAAGTTACATATAAGAGCAATAGTCAAAAAGAAATTGTAATAACACCAAATGATGGATATGAAATATCTAAAATCACAATAAATGGAGTAGAGCAAGAGCTACCTGAATATTCATTAAGAGATGAGCCATATACATTAAATAGATTTGAAGATGTAACAGAAGATAAAGAAATAATAGTAGAATTTAGAAAAAATATTGAAGATATAGAAGTAACTAAAGTATGGAATGATAACAGCAATGAAAGTGGTAAAAGACCTAATCAGATTAAAATAATATTAAAATCAGGAATAAATGAGTATGAACAGGTTTTAAATGTTACAGATGAAAATACACAAAGCATAGTGTTTTCTAATATGCCAAAATATGATGCACAAGGAAATGAAATAGAATATGTTGCAGATGAAGAAGAAGTAGAAGTTGGAGATTTAGAATTTTATACTAAACAGATAAATAATTTTGAAATTACAAATACATTTACAGTACCAGAATCAAAAACAAGCATAGAGGTAACGAAAGTCTGGGATGACAATAATAATATAGCTAAAAAGAGGCCAGAAAATATAATAGTTGAGTTAAGAGATGAAGAAGGAAAATTAGCTGGAACAGAGACTCTAAATGAATTAAACGGATGGAAATGTGTATTTACTAATTTAGCCAAATATAATGAAAATGCAGAAGAAAAAAAGTATACAATAGATGAAAAAGAAGTAAATGAAGGAGATTTGTATTTTTATACAAAAACTATAGATAACACTACACATACAATAACAAATACATTTACTGTACCAGAAGAAAAAATTAGTTTATCAATTACAAAAATTTGGGAAGACAATAATAATGAGACTAATGCAAGACCAGAAAAAATAGTATTTCTTGCTAAAAATGGCGAAAATATATTAAAAAGACAAGAAGTAGAAGTAACAGAAGGAAATGAGAAAGAGTATGTAATTGAAGACTTAGACAGATATGATGAGCTAGGAAATGAGATAGAATACACAGTAGATGAAGAGGAAGTAGTAGGATATGATAAGAAAGTAGAAGGAAATATAGTAACAAACAGTATAAAGAAATACAAAATAACAACAGAAGTAAATGGAAATGGTGGAATAATAAGTGGACAAAATGAAGATATGTATGAAGAAGTAGCCCATAATGGAACAAATTTAAAAGATATTATAATAACACCAGATGAGGGATATAAGATATCTAAAATAACAGTAAACGGCCAAGAATTAAAAATAAATAATAGTGGTGAAAGCTATACGCTAGATAAGTTTGTAAATATTACAGAAGATAAGCATATAGTAGTAGAATTTGAAAGCATAGCAACAAGCGTGTTAGTAAAACATGTAGATGAAGAAGGAA